>CAIUKV010000015.1 GCA_903899845.1 uncultured Actinomycetes bacterium | reverse complement strand
TGTCGCCGTCACCCACCCGCTTGAAGTCCTGGGCGGGGGCGAGGGGGCGGGCCCCGGCCGGGTCGCCGTTGCAGACGACGAGCAGCGACACCTCGGGCCCGGTGAGGCCCTCCTCGATCACCAGGGTGCGGCCGGCGTCGCCGAACGCGGCCCCCGAGAGGTAGTCGCGCACCGCAGCACGGGCGTCGGCGATCGACTCGGTGACCACCACCCCCTTGCCCGCGGCCAGGCCGTCGGTCTTGACCACGTAGAGGCCGGCGAGCGAGTCGAGGAAGGCCAGGGCGGCCGCCTCGTCGTCGGGACCGAACGCGCGGTGGGCCGCGGTCGGCACCCCGGCTGCGACCAGCACCTCCTTCATCCACGCCTTCGAGCCCTCGAGCCGGGCCCCGGCCGCGACCGGCCCGAAGGCCAGCCGGCCCCGGGCCGCGACGGCATCGACGACGCCGTTCACGAGGGGCTGCTCGGGCCCGACCACCACGAGGTCGACGGCACGCGCGTCGGCCAGGTCGGCCACCGCCACCGGGTCGTCGGCGGCGACGGGGACGCACTCGGCCAGTGCGGCCATCCCGGGGTTGCCCGGCGCGCACAGCACCTCGTCGACCGACGGCGCGAGGGCCAGACCGCGGGCGAGGGCGTGCTCGCGTCCGCCGGCTCCGAGGACGAGCGCCCTCATCCGCCGAGCACGAGCGTCTGGTCGCGGGCGGGCCCGACGCCGACGAACGACACCGGCACCCCGGCCAGCTCCTCGATCCGCGCGACGTAGGCGCGCGCGGCGTCCGGGAGGTCGGCGAGCGTGGTCGCGGTGTCGATCTCGCCCTGCCAGCCCGGCAGCGTCTCGTACACGGGTCGGACCTTGTGGATCACCGACTGGTGGTAGGGCACGTGGTCGTAGCGGGTGCCGTGCTCGTCCTCGTAGGCGACGCAGATCTTCAGCTCGGGGAACGGCGCGAGCACGTCGAGCTTGGTGATCGCGATGTCGGTGCAGCTGTTGAGGCGCACCGCGTGGCGGATCATCACGAGGTCGAGCCACCCGGGCCGCCGGCGCCGCCCGGTGTTGGTGCCGTACTCCCGGCCCCGGTCGACGAGCACGTCACCCACCGGGTCGCCGTCGTGGAGCTCGGTCGGGAACGGCCCGGCGCCCACCCGGGTGGTGTAGGCCTTGACCACCCCGACCACCCGGTCGATGGCGCGCGGCCCGACGCCGGCGCCCGTGCACACGCCCCCGGCGACCGGGTTCGACGACGTGACGTAGGGGTAGGTGCCGTGGTCGAGGTCGAGGAAGGTGGCCTGCGCGCCCTCGAACAGCACCCGCTCCCCCCGCTCCAGCGCGCCGTGGATCAGGTGCACCGAGTCGTCGATGAGCGGCTCGAGGCGCGGCACCATCGCCAGGTACTGCGCGGCGATCGCGTCGTTGTCGAGCGGCAGCCGGTTGTAGGCCTTGGCGAGCACGGCGTTCTTCTCGCGCAGGGCGAGGTCGAGCTTCTCGCGGAAGATCTTGGGGTCGAGCAGGTCCTGGACCCGCAAGCCGACCCGCAGCGCCTTGTCGGCGTAGGCCGGGCCGATCCCCCGCTTGGTCGTCCCCAGCTTGTTCTTGCCCAGGTAGCGCTCGGTGACCCGGTCGATCTCCTGGTGGTAGGGCATGATCAGGTGGGCGTTGCCGGAGAGGCGCAGGCGAGCGGTGCTGACCCCCTTGGCCTCGAGCATGTCGATCTCGGCCAGGAGCACGGCCGGGTCCACCACCACCCCGTTGGCGATCACCGGCGTGACGTGGGGGTAGAGGACGCCGCTCGGCACGAGCTGGATCTTGAACACCTCGCCGTCGACCACGATGGTGTGGCCGGCGTTGTGGCCGCCCTGGTAGCGCACGACCAGCGACGACTCCTCGGCGAGGTAGTCGGTGAAGCGACCCTTGCCCTCGTCGCCCCACTGGGTGCCGACGATCACCGTGCCCGGCATCGGGACCTCCCGGGGGCTCGACGGACCTGCGCCGGGGGGCCGGGCCGGGGTTCGGACGGGGCTGGGTGCGTGACGGCAGTCACGTCGACGGAAGGCTAGTCGGCGTGGTTCGGGGCGCCCCGGGCGCCCCGGGCGGCCCGGGAGGCGGCCGGGGGTCGGCCTGGCGTTGGCCTGGAGTCGTGGTTCCGGAGCCGCTCCGGGTGTGCGATTATGACGAGCACGTCAGAATCCCGGCACCACCCGAGGTGACCGGGACCCGAGCGAGGAGGACCCGATGGGCATCAACGGATGGCGCGCCGCCGACAGCGACCTGCACGTCATGGAGCCGCCCGACCTGTGGCAGCGCTACATGGAGCCCGAGTGGGCCCACGCCGCGCCCATCGGCACCACCGAGATGGTCCGCGACATGCGCGTCCGGGTGAAGAACCACACGATGCTGCGCATGGGCCGGGTCCGGGCCAACACCGGCGGGGTCTCGGCCTGGTCGGAGGAGCAGGACAACGT
>CAIUKV010000014.1 GCA_903899845.1 uncultured Actinomycetes bacterium | reverse complement strand
GGCGTGGCCGCCGTCGCCGCGCCGCTCTACGTGTGGGGCGGGGCGGGTGCGCTGTTCGGCGCCACCGCCGTCGCCACGCTCGTCGCGATGGCGCTGGCCACGGTGGTGCTGCGGCCGACCCGTTGAGCCGAAGGGGTCGGGCGGCGCCGGGCACACGGCGCCGCGTCCGCTCCCGGGAGTGTGGTCGCGTCGTCGGGTCGTCGATCGGCGCCGGGCGCCGCCGCTCCGGGCGGGCCGTGGTTGTGGGGCCCCGCCCGGGCCGGGTAGTGTGTCGAGGTCGTCTCGGGCGGGGGCCGAGAGGCGAGCACCGGACCAGCGTCCGACTCCCTGGACCGACCCCCCGCACTCCGAACCTCCGGGTACGCCCCGCGACGCCGCCGGAATCCCCCGATTCCCCGGCGCCCGGACCCGTCACGACCCTCGGTCGACCCCCGGCCCCGCCGGGTCCCGGCCGAACTCCATCCGCCGTGCCGCGCAGGAAGCGGCCCGGCCCAACGAACGGGGACACCACTCGTGAGTCTCGACTCGATCGACCTCGAGGGCCTGGAGCGTAAGGACCGCGCCGAGCTGGCCACCATCGCCAGCGCCCTCGGGGGCAAGCCCACCAGCCGCACGAAGAAGGCCGACATCATCGGCATGATCCTCGAGCTCGCCGGCGTGACCGCCGGCGGCTCCAGCTCCTCGGGTGCCGGCGGCGCCCCCGAGCCGGTCGAGGCCCGGGACGGCGGCACGCCGTCCGACGGCGGCGACGCACCGACCGAACAGGCCGATCCCGCCGCACCCGCTCCCGACGGGGCCTCGGGTGACGACGCCGGCGGCGCGTCCGCCGGCGAGGAGACCCCCGCCGCCGGGGGCGGTGCCGTGGAGGGTGGTTCGGTCCGTCAGGAGGGCGGACCGGGCGACCGCGGCGACCGCCAGGGTGGCGACCGCGGCCACGGCGACCGCAACGGCCAGAACCGGGGTCGCAACCAGCAGGGCGGCGGTCAGCAGGGTGGCAACCAGCAGGGCGGCGGTCAGCAGGGTGGCAACCAGCAGGGTGGCAACCAGCAGGGCGGGGGTGAGGGTGAGCCCGGTAACCGCCGACGTCGTCGTCGTCGGGGGCGCGACCGCGACCGCCCGCAGGGCGAGGACGCCATGGGTGGTGGCGAGCCGCAACCCCAGTGGGACGGCGAGCCGGTGGAGGTCTCGGGGTACCTCGACCTCCGCGACGAGGGCTACGGATTCCTCCGGGTGAAGGGCTACCTCCCCAGTCGCGACGACGTGTACGTGTCGGTCAAGCAGACCCGCCAACTGGGTCTCCGCAAGGGTGACCACGTGGAGGGGGCCAGCCGGCCGGCCAACCGTCAGGAGAAGAACCCGGCGCTGCTGCGGATCGACAAGGTCAACGGGATGGACCCGGAGCTGGCCCGTCAGCGGCCGCGGTTCGAGGACCTCACCCCCCTCTTCCCCGACGAGAAGCTCCGTCTCGAGCGCGACGACCAGCCGCTCGACATGACGTCGCGCATCATCGACCTGATCTCGCCGATCGGGAAGGGTCAGCGCGGCCTCATCGTGTCGCCGCCGAAGGCGGGCAAGACCACGGTGATGAAGACGATCGCCCAGTCGATCGAGCTGAACAACCCCGAGGTGCAGCTGATGGTGCTCCTCGTGGACGAGCGCCCGGAGGAGGTCACCGACATGCGCCGCTCCGTGCAGGGTGACGTGGTGGCCTCCACCTTCGACCGCCCGTCGGACGAGCACACCCAGGTGGCCGAGCTCGCCATCGAGCGTGCCAAGCGCATGGTGGAGATGGGCAAGGACGTCGTGATCATCCTCGACGGCATCACCCGGCTCGCCCGCGCCTACAACCTCGCGGCGCCCGCCACCGGCCGCATCATGTCGGGCGGTATCGACACCGGTGCGCTGTACCCGCCGAAGCGGTTCTTCGGTGCGGCGCGCAACGTGGAGGAGGGCGGTTCGCTGACCATCCTCGCCACGGCGCTCGTGGAGACCGGCTCGAAGATGGACGAGGTGATCTTCGAGGAGTTCAAGGGCACCGGCAACATGGAGCTCCGGTTGGACCGCC
>CAIUKV010000013.1 GCA_903899845.1 uncultured Actinomycetes bacterium | reverse complement strand
GCGTCGGACCGGATCGGCGTGCCGAGCAGCCGCAGCGGGCCGGCCACCGGGTGCTCGTGGGCGACCACGTCGGCCCGGGCCGCGAAGTTGGGGTCGTCGGGCAGCTCGTCGACCCGGTGGACCGGCGCGCCGGGGACGTCGACCTCGAGCAGGAAGTCGACCCACTCCTGCTGGGTGCGGGTGGCGAAGATCGTGGCCAGCTCGCGCCGGAGGGCGACGTCGCC
Source organism: uncultured Actinomycetes bacterium (assembly GCA_903899845.1). Classification (GTDB taxonomy): domain Bacteria; phylum Actinomycetota; class Acidimicrobiia; order IMCC26256; family PALSA-555; genus CAIUKV01. The sequence continues at coordinate 1,666 of CAIUKV010000013.1, read as the reverse complement.
GTGGGCGTGCTCGCCGAACTCCTCGCCGAGGTCGCCCTCGAGCAGGTCGGTGCGCCCGAGCGCGGTGCAGAACCGCACGAAGAAGTGCCGCTCCGACGCCTGGAACAAGATGGTGCGGCCGTCGGCGGTGTCGTAGTACTGATAGCGCACGGCCTCGCGCATCGACGGCGGGCGGGGGGCGTCGTCGGAGCGCACCCCGCTCATCACCGCGTCGAGCGCGCCGGCGCTCCAGGCCACCGCGGCGTCGGCCTGGGCGACGTCGAGGAACGCCCCCTCGCCGGTGGCCCGGGCCCGGGTGACCGCGGCGAGCACGCCGAGCGCGGCGTAGAGGCCACCGGCCTGGGTGCCGATGTCGCGGTAGTTCGACGGGATGGCCGGGAAGCCGTCGTCGGTGCGCTCGGGCGGCGCGAGGCCCGCGTAGGCGTCGTAGGCCACGCCGTGGGTGGCGAGGTCGCGGAACGGCCCGGTCTGGCCGAAGCCCGAGACCGCGCAGAACACCAGCGCCGGGTTGATCTCCCGGAGGCGCTCGTACCCGAGGCCCCGCTTGGCCAGGGCGCCCGCCCGCATCCCCTCGATCACCACGTCGGCGTCGCGCACGAGATCGCAGAACACCTCGGCGCCCTCGGGGGAGCGCAGGTCGAGCGCGAGGCTGCGCTTGCCCCGGTTCCAGCGCAGGTGCAGGAACGACAGCCCGCCCTTGCGCACGAGCCCGACCGAGTGGGTGTAGTCGCCCCGCCCCGGCATCTCGACCTTGATCACGTCGGCCCCGAGGTCGGCGAGGTGCATGCCGACCATGTTGGGGGCGAGGATCGCCACCTCGATCACCCGGAGCCCGGCGAGCAGCGGTGCGTTCATCGGCGCGTCCATCGGCCGGACACTACCGACGGACGGCCCGGGCCGCACGGGTGCCGGCCGCCGGGGCGGGTGTGCCGGGCCGCGCGGGTGCCCGGTCGGTCGACCGTGCTCAGGCCAGGTCGCAGTAGGCGGGGGTGGTGGCGGTCGTGGTCGCCGCGGGTGCCGCGGTCACGAGCGCGACCGGGCGGGCCATCGGCGGCATCGGTCGGGCGGCGTCGCCCGCCACCGTGGCCGGGGTGCCGGCGTAGCAGCCGATGATGTACGGGAACGTGGCGGTCGCGTAGTAGCGGTACGAGCCGTCGACGGTGGTGCCGTTGCAGGCGTCGAGGGTGTTGGCGTCGCCGGCCTGCCACGTGTAGGCGCGCCACACCTGGCTCGCCGGGTCGCCGACGCGCTGGTACCCGGACCGGTAGCGCCCCTGGGGGTTGGAGTAGATCGGGAAGCCGTCGAGCGCGAAGCCGACGATGCGCTCGTCGAGCGCGCACGCCGCGGTGGCCGTGATCGCGTGGTAGTGGTACTCGGCGTTGGGGCCGGTGTGGCCGGTGCACGCGTCGAGCAGGCCGTTGTGGAGGGGGTCCCCGAACGCGGTCGCGGGTGGGACGGGTCCCTCGGTCGGTCCGTAGATGGGGATGCCGCTCACCGTGAAGCCGAGCGTGCCGAGCCGGTTCTCGATCGAGGTGGGGGTCGCGGCGCGGGTCGGGGTGAGGGTGACGGTCCACTCGAAGCTCTGCGCGCGCAGCGGGTTCGGCGTCTTCGGGGTGAAGGCGTAGGCGATCATCCCGTTGGAGCGCATGGTCAGCGACGTGTCCGT
>CAIUKV010000012.1 GCA_903899845.1 uncultured Actinomycetes bacterium | reverse complement strand
TGCTCGACCTCGGCGCCGGGACCGGGGTCGCCGCCGCCGCGGCGCGCGCGGTCGCCGGGCCGACGGCCCGGGTGGTCGCGCTCGACCCCGGGTGCACCCCGATCGTCGCCGGCGTCGCCGCCGTGCGGGGCGCCGCGCCCGGGCTCCCCTTCGCCCCGTGCACCTTCGACGTCGTGCTGGCGCAGCTGGTGCTCGGCCACCTCCACGATCCCCGCCGGGCCCTCCACGACCTGGTGCGGGTGCTGCGGCCGGGCGGCCGCGTCGGCCTCGCCACCTGGGGTCGCACCGACGACCCACCCCCGGGCGACGCCGCCGACGCCGCCGAGCGGGCCGCCCTCGCGTGCTGGGACGCCGTGGTCGCCCGCCACGCCGACCTCGACGAGATCGACGACGCCGCCGAGGCGCTCGTCCCCTGGGAGGCCACCTTCACCGACCCGGCCCAGGTCCGGCTCGCCCTCGTCGGTGCGCACCTGCGGGTCACGACGACGGTCGGGCGCCGCTACCCCGTGTCGCTGACCCACGCCGAGTGGCTCGACCGGACCGCGCTCGGCGCCCGGTCCCGGGCGCTGGCCGCCCGCCTCGGCCCCGACGCCGCCGCCGGGATCCGTGCGGAGGTCGGTCGGGCCCTGGTCGCGGCGGGCGTCCCCGACCCGGTGCCCGGCGTCGACGAGGTGGTCCTCACCGTGGCCGTCGCCCCCTTCCGCGGGCCGCTCCCCCGATGAGCGCCGCCCGCGACGCCGCCGCCCTGGTCGCCGGGCTCACCGACCGCCTCGCCCCCCTCGACCACGCGCTCGCCCTCGCCTGGTGGGAGTCGAGCACCGCCGCGTCCCCGGCGGCCGAGGACCGCCGGGCGGCCGCCGACCTGGCCCGCCGCTCCCTCCTCGCCGATCCCGACGCCTACGCCGCCGTGGTCGCGGCCCGGGCGACGCCACCCCCCGACCCGCGCCTCGCCCGGTGCCTCGACGTCCTCGCCGACACGATGCTCCCCCACCAGGTCCCCCACGACCTGCTCGGCGCGCTCGTGGACCTCGAGACCGCCATCGACGCGCGCTTCACCGCGTTCCGGGCCGACCTCGACGGCGCCCCGGCCGACGACAACACCCTGCTCGAGATCCTGCGCACGAGCGACGATCCCGGAGCCCGGCGCGCCGCCTGGGAGGCGGGCAAGCAGATCGGGGCCGAGGTCGCCGACGACGTGCGCCGCCTCGCCCGCCTGCGCAACGAGGCGGCCCGCTCGCTCGGGCACCGCGACCACTTCGCGCTGGCGCTCGCGGCGGGCGGGCTCGACGAGGCCCGGCTCCTGGCGACCCTGGCCGAGGTGGAGCGCCTCACCGATGCGCCCTTCCGGGCCTGGAAGGCCCGGCTCGACGCCGACCTCGCCGACCGGTTCGGGATCGACCCCGCCGGGCTCGCCCCCTGGCACCTCGACGACCCGTTCTTCCAGGACCCCCCCATCGCCGGGGCCGTGGACCTCGACGCCCTCTTCGCCGACGCCGATCTCGTCGCGCTGACCCGACGCACCTTCGCGGGCATCGGGCTCGACGTCGACGCCTGCCTCGCCGTCTCCGACCTTCGCGCGCGGTCGGGCAAGAGCCAGCACGCGTTCTGCATCAACCTCGACCGCGCCGGCGACGTCCGCGTCCTCGCCAACGTCGAGCCCAACGAACGGTGGGCCGACACGATGCTCCACGAGTTCGGTCACGCCGTCTACGACCTCGAGCTCGACCGGAGCCTGCCGTGGCTGCTGCGCGAGCCCGCCCACGCCTGCACCACCGAGGGCATCGCGATGATGTTCGGCCGCCTGGTGCGCGATCCGACCTGGCTGCGTGACGTCGCCGGTGTGCCCGCCGAGCGGGTCGAGCAGCTCGCGCCGAGCCTCACGGCGGCGGGCCGGGCCGGCCTGCTCGTCTTCGCCCGGTGGGTGCTCGTGGTCACCCACTTCGAGCGGCTGCTCTACGCCGATCCCGACGCCGACCTCGACGCCGGCTGGTGGGACCTGGTGGAGCGCTACCAGCTGGTCCGGCGGCCCCCGGGCCGCCGCCAGCCGGACTGGGCCGCGAAGATCCACATCGCGGTGGTGCCCGTGTACTACCAGAACTACCTCTACGGCGAGCTGTTCGCGTCGCAGGTCCTGGCCACGCTCCGCGCCCGCACCGACGGTGTGGTCGACCGTCCCGCCGCCGGTGCGTTCCTGCGCGACGCAATCTTCCGGCCCGCCGCGAGCCTGCGCTGGGACGAGCTCGTCGAGTGGGTCACCGGTGCGCCGCTCGGCGCATCGGCATTCGCCGCCGACCTCGGCTGATCAGCGCCCGAAGCCGTCGGCGAGCATCTCGGCCATGGCCCACCCGTAGGCGATCACGGCCTCACCCGACTGGGGGTCGACGGTGCCGATGATCTCGGTGGCCGCCTTGCCGCCCATCTTCACGAACCGGGTGTCGAACACCGGCTCGGGCCCGCTGCCGCCCGCGACCCGGAAGGTGCGGTCGTCGTAGCGGGCGTCGCAGCCGAACCGCCGCGCCAGGCGCCGGCCCCAGGCCCGCTCCTCGCCGTTGGGGTTGTACCGCGGCCGCGGGCAGACGTCGGCGAGCCCGCCGAGCAGCGCGTAGGCCGCGGGCTGGGCCATGCGCCCGGCGACGAGCACGTCCTCGTCCGGGAAGGAGATCGCAGCCCGCCGGTACAGCTCGCCGACCAGCTCCTCGAGCGCGGGCTTGGCGTTCGTGCCCTTGCGCACCGCGCCGAGGCCCCAGAGGATGCACGGGGTCCCGCCGATGCGCTCGAGCGACCCGAACAGGAAGCCGGAGCACACCTCGTCGTGCGTGGACAGCACGACGAGGGGGAAATGCTCGACGTGCTGATCGAGTTGCTCATCGGCGAGGGGCAACCCCACCGAGTGGACGAGCTGGCCCAGTTCGTCGAGCTCGGCCGGCTTCAGGGATGCGGAATCACGGGACTCGGCTGCCATGGACATCCATTCTCCCCGATCGGACGCCGAAGGAGCCAGTCGGTGGCACCACCGGCCCGGCCGGGCTCCGGCGCGGGCGGTCGCCGCCGCCCTCGCCGCCGCCCTGACCCTGGTCGCCTGCGGCCCCGGGGACTCCGACGGCGCCCGGAGCGCCCGCCCCGAGCGTCCCGGGCCCACCGCCACCCCGACCGGCCCGGGCGCACCGCCCTCCCCGGCGCCCACCTCCGGTGCCCCGGCCGGCACCGCGCCGACGGCCGTCGAGGTCGCCGAGGCGTTCCGCTTCTCCGCCCCGGCGCTCGGGGGTGGCCGGGTCGACGGGCGCGACTTCGCCGCGACCGGGGCGGCCCTGTGGTTCTGGGCCCCCGGCTGACTCACGTGCAACCGGGAGGCCCCCGGGGTCGCGCAGGTGGAGCGGCAGTACCGAGACCGGGTTCCCGTCGTCGGCATGGCCGGCAACGGGACCACCGCGGCCATGCGCGACTTCGTCGCCCGGCACGGCCTCGACGGCGTCCCCCACACCGTCGACACCGACGGCAGCGTGTGGGCCGGCTTCGGCGTCCGCGCGCAGCCGGCGTGGGTGTTCCTCGACCGGCGGGGCCGCTCGACCGTGGTGTTCGGCGAGGTCCCCGAGGCCGACCTCCGGCGGCGCCTCGACGCGATCGCCGCCACCTGAGCCCTCCGGGTCAGGCCCGGAGGTCGACGACCACCCCGCAGTGGTCGGACGGCCAGACCCCGTCCACCGGGGCGGCGCCGATCCGGCGGGCGGCCACGGCCTGGCCCCGACCGCCGTCACGGGGGTAGCCCACGAGCACGTAGTCGATCCGCCGGTCGGGCTCGTGGTCGAGCGCGGCGAACGGGTTCCGGTTGTCCCAGGTCCAGCCCGGCCCGGAGTCCGGGTCCGCGGCGCGCCACGCGTCGATGAAGACGAGGCGGGGCACCGGCACCGTGGTGAGCCCGGTGAGCATGCGGATCTCCTCGGCCTCGGGGTCCGCGTTGAGGTCGCCGCACAGGACCGGCGGGTACGAACGTCGCGCCGTCGTCTCGTCGATCCAGGCGCAGAGGTCGCGCACCTGCGCCTGACGGACGTCGCTCTGGTCGAGTCGGTAGTTGAGATGGGTGACGAAGACCTCCACCGGGCCGCGCGGGGTCGCCACCTCGGCCCGGAGCGCCACCCGCAGCTCGTCGAGGCCGCCCGGGGCCGGGAGGACCCGCACCGCCACGTCGGTGATCGGCCACCGCGACAGCACGGCGTTGCCGATCGCGGTGTCGAACACGTCGAGGTCGAAGCCGGTGGCGTACGCCACGTGGTACCCACCCAGCGCCGCCGCGAGGTCGCCGGCCTGGTCGGCGCCCGTCCGGTCCCGGTAGACCTCCTGGAGGCACCAGACGTCGGCGTCGGCGTCGCGCATCGTCGCGGCGATGGCGGCCTGGCGCTCCTCCCACGGCCCGAAGTGCCACCACAGGTTCCAGGTCGCGACCCGCAGGCAGTCGTCGCGCAGCAGCGCCGTCATTTCGGGCACACTATCCAGCCATGGCGACCACGGTGAACCTGCTCGACGGCGCGTTCTACGCCGGTGATCCGACCCCCGTGTACCGGCAGCTCCGGGACGAGGCCCCCGCGTACTGGGATCCGGTCAACCGGCTGTGGGGCATCAGCCGGTACGCCGACGTCGTGGCGGTCGAGAAGCAGACCGCCCGGTACTCGTCGGCCCAGGGCTCGCGGCCGCGCATTGTCGGCGACGTGTCGATGATCAACAACGACGACCCCCTGCACCAGCACAAGCGTCGTCTCGTCGCCCGACGCTTCACCCCGCGCTCGGTCAAGGAGCACGAGGACCACGTGCGCGGGATCGTCACCGGGCTGATCGACGCCGTGATCGACCGGGGCGAGTGCGACGTGGTGCAGGCGTTCGCCGCGCCGCTCCCCGCGCGGGTGATCGGCGAGATGCTCGGGTTCGGGACGGAGCTCTGGCCCAAGTGCCTCGAGTGGTCCGAGATCACGATGTTCGAGGGCGGGCAGTACAACACCGACGGCTCGGTCCGGGTCACCACCGAGCGCACGATCACCGCGGTGCTCGAGTTCGCCGCTGCGACCATGGAGGTGATCGAGCGGCGCCGGTCCGAGCCCGCCGACGACCTCATCTCGGCGTGGGTGCACTCCGAGGTGGAGTTCCCCGACGGCTCCGTCCGACCCCTGAACGACGACGAGATCGTCCACGAGGCGCTGCTCGTGCTCGACGGCGGGGCCGAGACCACCCGGACGGTGATCGGCGCCATCGCGCTCGAGCTGGCCCGGCGGCCCGACCAGCGGGCGGTCCTGCGGGACGACCCGGCGGTCATCGGTGCGACCGGGGTCGAGGAGTTCATCCGCTGGGTCACCCCGATCCTCAACATGCGCCGCACCGCGACCGAGACCCATGAGCTCCACGGGCAGACCATCGCCGCGGGTGACGAGCTCATCCTGATGTACTCCTCGGCCAACCGCGACGAGCGGGTGTTCGAGGACCCCGAGACCTTCGACGTCACCCGTCGCCACAACCAGCACGTGGCCTTCGGCTTCGGTACCCACTTCTGCCTGGGCGCCTCGCTGGCCCGGCTCGAGCTGCGGGTGATGTTCGAGGAGCTCGTGCGGCGCATCCCGGACTGGCGGCTCGCTCCGGGGGTCGAGCCCCGGATCCTGCCGTCCGCGTTCACCCGGGGCTACGAGTCCGTCCCGATCGAGTTCACCGCGGCCTGAGCCCGCGGGTCCGGCCGGCCTCGTCGGCCACCACCGCGGTCAGGGTCCGCCGGATCGCCTCCAGCGACTCCACCTTCCAGCGGGCCGCGATGCGGTCCGGGCCCGTCGCAGCCCGGGCCCGGGCCTCCAGGCCCTCGGCCACCGGGGCGAAGCGCTCGAGCTGACGCCGGGCCAGCGGGGCGCACGGACGCCCGCGCCGGGCCCGCAGCACCAGCTTCACGAGCAGCTCGGTGCGCACCTCGCGGGGGTGGTCGACCGGGCGGTCCAGCCAGTGCCGGCAGCGGGCCCCGCCCGACCGGGTCACCCGGTACACGGTCCGGTGGGGCCCCTGGGCCCCGGCTTCGGTCCGGTCCGGGACGATCAGCCCCGCCGACCGCAGGTGGTCGAGGGCCCGGTACACGAGCGGACGGGCCACGGTCCACACGGTGCCGACCGGCGCCGCGGGCCCCAGCTCCCGGGCGACCGCGAAGCCGTGACGGGGCTCCTCGGCGACCAGGGCGAGGACGACCCAGTCCGTGAGTGAGAGTGCCTCGGCCATGGTCCGATGATGCCACGCGGCGGGTGCCCGGATTAGTCTCCATGTGACTACTACGGCGGCCGACCCGGAGGAAGCCCGTCATGCGCCTGCGCGTCCGCCGCCTCGTCGCGGTCATCGTCGTCGCCGGCGCGACCACGGCGACGGGACCCGCGGGCGCGGCCGTCACCGGCGAGGCCCGCCGCACCACGGTGACCGTGTCGGCCGCGGCGTCGCTGACCGAGGCGTTCACCCGGATCGGCGCGCGCTTCGAACGCCGCACCCCCCGGGTCGCGGTCACGTTCAACTTCGGATCGTCCTCGACGCTCGCCACCCAGATCCAGAGCGGCGCGCCGGCCGACGTGTTCGCGTCCGCCGATCCGGCCCAGATGGACCGCCTCGTGTCCGGGGGCCAGGTCACCGCGACCCCAGTGCCGTTCGCGCGCAACCGGATGATCATCGTGGTCAAGCCGGGGAACCCGGCCCGGATCGACGGGATCGCCGACCTCGCCACCGCGGGCACCGTGTCCCTGTGCGGCCCGTCGGTCCCGTGCGGCGTCTACGCCGCGCGCGTGCTGCGCGCCGCGGGCGTGCAGATCCCCGAGACCCGGATCACCCGGGGCGCGGACGCGCGGACGACGCTCGGCGCGGTGGCCCGGGGGGATGCGGTCGCCGCGATCGTCTACGCCAGCGACGCCGTCGCCGCCGGGCGCGCCGTGACCACGGTGCCCGTCCCCGACGAAGCGAACGTCGTGGCCGTCTACCCGATCGCACCCGTGGCCGGCGGGAACCCGCGCCCGGCCCGCGCCTTCGTCGACTTCGTCACCGGACCCACCGGGCAGCGGATCCTTGCCGCGTACGGATTTCTCCCCGCCTGACGCCGGGCCCCGCCGGCGGGGCACCGGCGCACGGCTGCCCGCACCGGTGGTCGCGCTCGCCGGGCTCGGGGCGGCGTTCTTCGCGCTGCCGCTCCTCGGCCTGCTCCAGCGGGCGGCGTGGAGCGACGTCGCCCGCGACCTCGGGAGCCCCGAGGCCCGGGCCGCGCTGGCGCTCTCGCTCGAGTGCTCCCTGTGGGCGACCGGGCTGGCGGCGGTGCTCGGCGTCCCGCTGGCCTGGGTGCTCGCCCGGGGCCGGTTCCGGGGCCGGAGCCTGCTGCGCGCGCTGGTGCTGCTGCCCATGGTGCTGCCACCGGTGGTGGGCGGCGTGGCGCTGCTGTACGCCTTCGGTCGCACCGACGGGCTGGTGGGACCGTGGCTGTACGACACCGTCGGCGTCCAGCTCACCTTCTCTAAGACCGGGGTCGTGCTCGCCGAGGCCTTCGTCGCGATGCCGTTCCTCGTGCTCACCGTCGAGAGCGGCTGGCGCGCCCTCGACGCCCGGTACGAGGACGCCGCCGCGACCCTCGGGGCAGGTCGCTGGACCACCTTCCGTCGGGTTTCCCTCCGCCTCCTCGCCCCGTCGCTCGCCGCCGGTGCCGCCCTGGCCTGGGCCCGGGCGCTCGGTGAGTTCGGTGCCACCATCACCTTCGCCGGCAACGTCGAGGGCCGGACCCGGACCACGCCGCTGGCCGTCTACCTCCTGCTCGAGACCCGCCCCGGAGCCGCCGTCGCGCTCAGCCTCGTGCTGCTCGCGGTGTCGGTCGTCGTCCTGGTCGCCCTGCGCGACCGCTGGTTCCGGATCGGCCGATGACCCTCGTCGCGGCGGGGACCGCCCGGGTGGGCACGCTGACCGTGCAGGTCGACCTGACCGTCGGCGACGAGATCGTCGCCGTGCTCGGACCGAACGGCGCCGGGAAGACCACGCTGCTGCGGACCCTCGCCGGGCTCCACCCGCTCGCCACCGGGCGCATCACGCTCGACGACGCCGTCCTCGACGATGCCGCCGACGGGATCTTCGTGCGCCCCGCCGACCGGTCCGTGGGGATGGTCTTCCAGGACCACGTGCTGTTCCCCTTCCTCGACGCCCGCGAGAACGTGGCCTTCGGGCTGCGCAGCCGTGGCGTCGGGCGACGGGAGGCCCGACGGCGGGCCGACGACTGGCTCGCCCGCGTCGGCCTCGCCGACCGGGCCACCGCCCGGCCCGACACGCTGTCGGGGGGTCAGGCCCAGCGGGTGGCCCTGGCCCGGGCCCTGGCCGTGGAGCCCCGGCTGCTGTGCCTCGACGAGCCCCTGGCCGCGCTCGACGCCCAGGCCCGGGTCGCGATCCGCCGGGAGGTGCGCCGCCACCTCGCCTCGGCGGGGGGCGCCCGGGTGCTGGTGACCCACGACCCCGTCGACGCCGCCGTGCTCGCCGACCGCGTGGTGGTGCTCGAGGCCGGTCGGGTCGTCCAGACCGGGACGATGGCCGAGATCGCCCTGCGACCCCGCTCGGCGTACGTGGCCGACCTCGTCGGCCGGAACCTCTACCGGGGCGTGGCGGCGGACGGACGGGTGACGCTCCCCGGCGGTGCGACCCTGCTCGTCGCCGACCGCTCGGTGGCCGGCGACGTCCACGTGGCGATCCACCCTCGCAGCGTCGGTCTGCACCGCGAGCCCCCCGGCGGCAGCCCCCGCAACCACCTCACCGGTACCGTGACCGACGTCGACGGGCTCGGGGACCGGGTCCGCATCCGCATCGAGGGACCCGTGCCGATCGTCGCCGAGATCACCACCGCCGCCGCCGCCGAGCTCGGGCTCGCCCCCGGTCACGCCGCGATCGCGAGCGTGAAGGCGACCGAGGTCACGGTGTACCCGGCGTGATCGCGACCCGCGCGACCCGCGCGACCCGAGCCGCCCGAGCCGCCCTCGTGGTGCTGGGACTGGCCGGGGCCCTCCTCGGCCTCGGTCCGCTTCCGGACGCCGGTGCCCACGGGAGCGTCGGCACGATGGGCCTCGAGGTGACCCCCGGGTCCGAGCCCCGCACGGCCCGGGTCCGCGTCCTGCTGGAGTACGCGAGCGACCGCCACCTGGCGACCGGGGCGACGGTCACCGCCACGGCGAGCGGGCCCGACGGGGCCGTCCTCGCGCCGACGCCGCTCGCGGAGCGCGCCGAGGGCCGCTACGAGGCCGTGGTGGCCCTGCCCCGGGCGGGGACGTGGACGGTCACGGTGGTCGCGACCGGCCCCGACGCCACCGCCCGGGCCGACGTCACCGTGCTCGACGCCGGTGCCCCCGACGCCGGCTCCCCCGCCACCGCCCCCCCGGCGGCGTCCGACCCGGGCGCCGGACCCCGCACGCGGGCCGACGGGAGCACCGCCGGCGACGGAGGGCCGGCCGCGGGGCTCGTCGCCGGGCTGGTCGCGGGGCTCATCGCGGTGAGCGCGGGCGTCCTGGTCGCCGTCCGGCGACGCCGGTCGCGCGGCTGACCCGCCGCGGCCGGATCAGGACCGGTCGTCGAGCAGCGTCGGGTCGGCCCGGAGCTCGGCGCGCGCCATCGCCTCCCAGAACCCGGCGAAGCGGGTGCCGTCGGACCGGGCGACCCGGTCGAGGAACCAGTCGGGCAGGGGCGTCTCGACCGCGCCCCCCGCGACCCGCACGTGCCACGCGCGCTGGCACCGCTGCTCGAGCGCGACCGCGCGCTGGTGCACGGCCCGGACGTTGGCCCCGAGCACGAAGACCCCGTGGCCGGCGAGGAGCGCGAGGTCGGCGCCGCCCATCGCGACCACCGCGTCGCGCGCCGCATTCGAGTCGTCGACGGCGCCTCCGTACTCGTCGACCAGCACCAGGGTCCCACCGCCCAGCGACGAGCTCTGGTCGTAGATCGGCGGGACCTCACGGAGGTCGCTCCACACGGTGCCGTAGAGCGGGTGGTTGTGCATCGCGACCTGCACCTCGGGCCGCACCTTGTGCAGCTCGAGGTGCAGCGGGATGCCGGGCGGCACCGGCCAGTCGCCCTCCACGACGTTGCCGTCGAGGTCGATGCGGATCACGTCACGCGGCCGGATCTCGTCCCAAGTCAGCATCCACGGGTTGCACCAGAGGGTGCCGTCGCCGCAGTTGATCGTGATGTGGCCGGCGAGGTGGTCGTTGTAACCCTCCCGCCACAGGGTCCGGGCGAGGAGCACGAGCTCCTCCCGGGGCGTGAGGTCGGGCAGCAGCTTCTCGGTGGTCGGGGTGAAATCCATGACCTCAGTCTCGCACGAGCACCATCGCCCCGCTCTGGGGCCCGTGGGCGTTGGCCACCACCGCGACCTCCGCGCCCGGCACCTGGCGGGCGCCGCACTCCCCCCGCAGCTGCTGCACCGCCTCGGCCAGGAAGGCCAGGCCGTGGAGCCGCCCCTCGGCGAGCTGGCCCCCCGACGTGTTGACGGGCAGCGCGCCCCCGGGCCCGATGCGGTCACCGTCGTCGACCCAGTCGTGGAACTCGCCGATCCCGCACAGGCCGAGGGCCTCGATCCACGAGATCGTGATGTGGGTGAACCCGTCGTAGAGCTCGGCGACGTCGACGTCGGCCGGCCCGACCGACGCCTTCGCCCAGAGCCGCTGCGCGCACGGGATCGTCCCCCCGAAGAGGAAGTCGTCGCCGTAGAGCCAGTCGGCCCCGGCCCCGGTGCCGTAGGCCAGCGCATCCACCACCACCGGGACGTGCCGGAGGTCGCGGGCCCGCTCCCGGGACGTGAGGACCACCGCGCAGGCGCCGTTGACCGGGTAGTCGCAGTCGAGCAGCAGCAGCGGGTCGGCCACCGGACGCGCCGCGAAGTAGTCGTCCAGCGTCAGGGGCTCGCGCAGCACCGCGCGCTCGTTCAGCGCCGCCCACCGACGGGCGTTCACCGCGATGCGCCCGTAGTCCGCGTAGGAGCCGCCCAGCTCCGCGACGCGGCGCTGCTTCTTCATCGCCATCGCCGGGATGATCCCGCCGCCGTACCCGTACGGGGCGGCGAACTGGAGTGCCCCGCGGGCCTCGGGCGGGCCGGTGCGCACGGCGCCGGTGTGCCCCGACGCGCGCGTGATGCAGCGGTAGACGAGCACGGTCTCGCACACGCCCGCGGCGATGGCCATGGCCGCGTCCAGCGCGCTGGACAGGCCGGAGGGGCCCGTGCCCATGAGGTCGTTGAACATGGCGAGATCGGGGATCCCGAGCAGTCGCTGGGCCCCGACGGCGCTCGGCGCGTCCCCCTGGCCGAACTGGTACTCCACGATCCCGTCGATGTCGGCCGGGCCGACCCCCGCGTCGGCCATCGCCGCGGTGCAGGCGGCGCGGGTGAGCGTGCGCACGTCGAAGTCGCCCGCGCGGGCCACGGTCGAGTACCCGACGCCGGCGACCGCGACGTCACGGGCCAGCCCGCTCACCCCCCGACCACCCGGAACTGCGGCAGCGCGACCGCGCCGGGACCGTCGAGGCGCTCGAACCCGACCTCGACCGGGGTCCCGACCGGGACGGGCTCGGCGGCGTCGGCCCCGAGGAGGTTGGTGAGGATCCGCACCTCGGGGGCGTCGTCGGGCGCCACCAGGGCGAGGTGGTACGGGACCGCATCGGCGAAGGCGGCGTCGAAGGCCTGGCGGACGACGCAGGCGGCGAAGACCGTCCCCCGTCCCGACACGACCCGGGGCCGGGGGCCGTCGGCCCCGCACGCCGGGCAGGCGGGCTCCGGGGGGTGGTGGGCCCGGCCGCAGGCGTCGCACTGGGCCACGGTGAGCTCGCCCCGACCGGCCGCGGCCCAGTAGGCACCGCTCGTCGGGTCGGGAACGGGCCGGGGCCGGGCGGTCACGGCCGGATCCTGGCCACGCCGGGCCGGGAGCCGCAAGCCGGCCCCCGGCGGGCGGGTCCCGGGGTGGGCGATACAGGACTCGAACCTGTGACCTCCGCCGTGTGAAGGCGGCGCTCTAACCGACTGAGCCAATCGCCCGGGGTCCGAGAGGATACCCGGGCCGGGCCGGCCTCCGGGGCCCGGCCGAGGAATCGCCGGAACGGGCCGTCGCGGGCCGTCCGAACATGCGAGAATGGGAGTTGGCCGGAACGACGAGGTAGGTGCACCGTGGCGAGGAAGGGACGTGCGCGTCGCTTTCGTGAGGCGCGTGAGCTGAAGCAGGGCTTCGACGACGGACTCTTCACCGAGGGGGACCGCACCTTGGCCGACGTCGACGACGACGACGCCGCCTGGGACGACGACGACCTCGACGACGACGAGGACGAGTGGGACGAGGACGACCCGCTCCTCATCGACGAGGGCGGCCGCCAGGCCTCCTGACCCGTCCGGCGGCGACCGCGGCGCCGCTCAGGCGAGGCGGGGGTCGATCCGGTCGGGGTCGATCCCGGCGCGCGCGATCGCGTCGGCCACCGTGGCCCGGTCGACGTCGCCCGCCTCGGCGAGCGCATGGAGCGCGGCGATCACCACGTGGTCGGCGTCGACCTCGAAGTGCGCCCGGAGCGCGGCCCGGGTGTCGGAGACGCCGTAGCCGTCGGTGCCGAGCGGCACGAAGGGACGGCGCACGAAGCGACCGATCTGGTCGGGCACCGCCTTCATGTGGTCGGTGACGGCCACCACCGGCCCGGGCGCGTCAGCCAGGAGCCCGTCGAGGTACGACGCGCGCGGCGGTGCTCCGGGGTGGAGGCGGTTCCACCGCTCGACCGTCAGGGCGTCCTCGCGCAGCGCCTTGTAGCTGGTCGCGCTCCACACGTCGGCCGCCACCCCGTGCACCTCGGCCAGCACGGCCTGGGCCGCGAGCGCCGCGGACATGGCCGAGCCGCTCGCGAAGATCTGCACCGGGATCCCCGGGCCCGGTGCGGACCGGAACCGGTAGCACCCCCGCACGATGCCGTCGGTGACGCCGTCGGGCATGGCCGGCATCACCAGGTTCTCGTTGTAGAGGGTGAGGTAGTAGAAGCAGTCCTCCTGGGCGTCGCCGTACATCCGCTCCAGGCCGTCACGGACGATCACCGCGAGCTCGTAGGCGAAGGCGGGGTCGTACACGCGGCAGTTGGGCACGACCGAGGCGAGGATCGGGCTGTGCCCGTCGCAGTGCTGGAGCCCCTCCCCCTGCAGCGTGGTGCGCCCGGCGGTGGCGCCGAGGAGGAAGCCGCGGCCCCGCTGGTCGCCGAAGCTCCAGATCAGGTCGCCGACCCGCTGGAAGCCGAACATCGAGTACAGGATGAAGAACGGGATCATCGGCTGACCCCAGGTCGCGTACGCGGTGCCCGCGGCGGTCATCGAGGCCAGCGCCCCCGCCTCGGTGATCCCCTCCATCAGCAGGCGTCCGGTCCGGGACTCCTGGTAGCTGAGCAGCAGCGCGGCGTCGACCGGCTCGTACGCCTGGCCGAACGGCGCGTAGATCTTGACCTCGCGGAACAGCGCGTCGAGGCCGAAGGTCCGGGCCTCGTCGGGGATGATCGGCACGACCCGGTGACCGATCTCGGGACTGCGCAGGAGGTTGCGCAGCAGCCGGGCGAACGCGGTCGTGGTGCTCGCCTGGACCTTGTCGCCGGTGCCGGCGAGCACGTCGGCGAACACGTCGGACCCGGGCGGGGCCAACGGCGCCGCCCGGACCACCCGCCGGGGCACGCCGCCCCCGAGGGCGGCCCGGCGGTCCATCATGTACTCGTGCTCGGGGGACCCGGGCTCGAGCCGGAAGTACGGGGCGAGGCCGTCGGCGAGCGCGGCGTCGGGGATGGGGAGCCGGAGCCGGTCGCGGAAGGCCCGCAGCCCCGCGGCGTCCATCTTCTTGATCTGGTGGGTGGCGTTGCGACCCTCGATCTCGGCGCCGAGCGACCAGCCCTTCACGGTCTTGACCAGGACGGCGGTGGGCGCGCCGCGGTGCTCGGACGCGAGGCGGTACGCCGCGTGGACCTTTCGGGCGTCGTGGCCGCCCCGGGGCAGACGCATCAGGTCCTCGTCGGAGAGGTGGGCGACGAGCGCCCCGAGCCGGGGATCGGGGCCGAAGAAGTGCTCGCGGATGTAGGACCCGGACTCCACGGAGTACTTCTGGAACTCGCCGTCGACGGTCGCGTTCATGGCCCCGACGAGGAGCCCGTCGACGTCGCGGCCGAGGAGCTCGTCCCAGCCCTGGCCCCACACGACCTTGATCACGTTCCACCCCGCGCCCCGGAACCGGGCCTCGAGCTCCTGGATGATCTTGCCGTTCCCGCGGACCGGGCCGTCGAGGCGCTGGAGGTTGCAGTTCACGACGAACACGAGGTTGTCGAGCTCCTCCCGGGCCGCGAGCGACAGTCCGGCCGTGGCCTCGGGCTCGTCCATCTCGCCGTCGCCGACGAAGCACCAGACCTTCGCCGCGGCGGTGTCGGCGATCTCGTGGTGGAGCAGGTACCGGTTGAACCGGGCCTGGTACACCGCGTTGAGCGGCCCGAGCCCCATCGACACGGTGGGGAACTCCCAGAACTCGGGGAGGCGCCGCGGGTGGGGGTAGCTGGGCAGGCCGTGGCCGGTGGTCTCACGCCGGAACGCGTCGAGCTCGGTCTCGGTGAGGCGCCCCTCGAGGAACGCCCGGGCGTAGACCCCCGGCGACGCGTGCCCCTGGAAGAAGATCTGGTCGCCCCAGCCGTCGGCGCCCTTGCCCCGCCAGAAGTGGTTGAAGCCCACGTCGTAGAGCGTCGCCGCCGAGGCGAAGGTGGACAGGTGCCCCCCGAGGCCGTCGTAGCGGTCGTTCGCCCGGTCGACCATCGCCACCGCGTTCCACCGGATGGCGGCCCGGATGCGCTTCTCGATCGCCTCGTCGCCGGGGAACGCTGGCTCCCGGTCGGGCGGGATCGTGTTGATGTAGTCGGTCGTGACCAGCGCGGGGAGGTGCACGCCCTGCTCCCGGGCCCGCTCGGCCAGCCGGGCGAGGAGGTAGTGCGCCCGGGCCCGGCCACTCCGCTCGACCACGGCGTCGATCGACTCGAGCCATTCGGCGGTCTCGGCCTCGTCGACATCGGGGAGCTGGCGGACGAACCCGTCGATGAACATGGCGACCTCCGACGCGGGCCCCCAGCCTACGTGGCGTTCATCGCACGATCCGGGCCGTTCGGCCGGAGGTCACTCGCAGCAGGTGTTCTTGACCTTGCAGTGCGGGCACAGCCACCGGTACCGGATCGGATCGAACTCCTCGCCACAGTGCTGGCACGGCATCGGTCCCCCCTCCTGCGCCCGGCCCCGACCCTATCCCCGCGCCCGCCGGCCGCCGCGGACCGGCGCGCTCGCACGCGCCTCGCACGCGCCTCGCACGCGCCTCGCACGCGCCTCGCACGCGCCCCGTGGCGCAGCTCAGACGCGGCCCGCCCGGGCGACGACGCGCCCGCCGGCGACGACCACGAACGCGCCCGCGGGCAGCCGGGTCCACCCCGGCTCGTGGGTGAGCGGCACGCTGGCCAGCACCACGCCGTCGGGCCGCTCCAGCAGGTGCAGCGTCTTGTGCCCGTCGTGGTAGGCGAACAGCGTCGTGCCGTCGGTGCACAGGAAGTTGACCCGGCTGTCGTGGGCGGAGAGCTCGCGCCCCACCGCGTGCACCGCGTCGGCGAGCCCCGCGGCCGCGTCGGACGCCGCCGGGGGCCGCGCGTCGAGCCGGGTCAGGAGGTGGAGGAAGGCCCGCTCGGAGTCGGTGTCCCCGGTGGGCACGCGGTCGCCGAGGTCGAGGCGGTCGAGCGCCCGCACCGTCCCGTTGTGCGCGAACACCCAGGTGCGCCCGAGCGCGGGGGCCGCCCACGGGTGCGTGTTCGGCAGCGTCCGCTCGCCGATCGTCGCGGCCCGCACGTGCACGAGGAACATCGGGCTCGCCGGGTGCTCGTCGACGAGGCGCGCCGCGAGCGCGCTCTCGTCGGCCGGGACCGGCTCCTTGTGGATCTCGGGCCCGCCGTCGTGCCACCAGGCGATCCCCCACCCTTCACGGTTCTCCGCCGCGCGGGCCCGGAACCGCTCCAGGTACGGGTCGAGCCGGGTGGGGACGGCGAACGACGCCGCCAGCAGCTCGCACACGCGTCGGTCAGCCGAGCGGCTGGGCGACTTCGATCAGCCGTCCCTCCGGGTCCCGCAGGAACCCGATGCGGTGCCCGTGCTCGGGCCGGTCGCTCGGAGGCTGGGCCACGGTGCCCCCGGCGGCGACGGCCCGGGCGAACAGCGCGTCGACGTCGTCGGTCCGGAAGCCCGGCACCACCCCGGCGGGGGCGCCGGTCGGGCCGGCGTAGCGCATCAGGATGAAGCGCCCCGCCCCCTCGGCCGTCGGCGCGTAGACGATCTCGGCCATCTCGAGGCCGGCGATCTCACCGTCGACCCGGAACTGCTCCTCGAGGCCGAACGTGGCGGTGTAGAAGGCGGCCGCGGCCTCGAGGTCGTCGACGACGACCTTGGTGAACGAGAAGTGGGCCATGGCTCCCCCGGGTCTGGTCGTGGATGCGGCGCGGCGGCGCGACGCCGGGACGGGTCTCAGCGCGGGATCTGGCTCCAGGGCAGGTCCTTGTCCACCCGGACGTCGCCGGGCAGGCCGAGGACCCGCTCCCCGAGGATGTTGCGCATGATCTCCGAGGTGCCGCCCTCGATCGTGTTGGCCCGGCTGCGCAGGAACCGGCCGGTGCGCGAGTCCGGCGCCTCCGAGCTGCGGGTCATCGGGTACCCGAGCTCGTGGAGGGTGCCCTCGGGGCCGAGCAGATCGACGATGCAGCGGTGGATCGCCTGCGAGAGCTGGGCCGACTCGAGCTTGCCCACCGACCCCTCGGGGCCGGGGTTGCCCGACCGGGCGGAGTCCTTGGCCCGCTGGTTGGTGAGGCGCAGGACCTCGGCCCGGACCCACAGGCCCGCGACGCGGTCGCGCATCACCGCCCGCTCGGCCGGGGCGAGCCGGTCGGCCCGCTCCGCCCAGCACTTCACGAGGTCGGAGACCGGGCCACCCCCGCGGGGCGTCGGCGACCCCGACAGCGCGACCCGCTCGTTCATCAACGTGGTGGTGGCGACCCGCCACCCGTCGCCCTCCGCGCCGAGCCGCATCCGGTCGGGGACCCGGACGTCGGTGAGGAAGACCTCGTTGAACTCGGCCTCACCGGTGATCTGGAACAGCGGACGGATCTCGACCCCGGGCGACTGCATGTCGAGGACGAAGTACGACAGGCCCTTGTGCTTGGGCACGTCGGGATCGGTGCGGGTGAGCAGCAGGCCGTAGCGGGAGATGTGGGCGAGGGTGGTCCAGACCTTCTGACCGTTCACGATCCACTCGTCCCCGTCGCGCACGGCCCGGCTCGGGATCCCGGCGACGTCGGAGCCGTTGGTGGGCTCCGAGAACAGCTGGCACCAGACGTCTTCGCCGGTGAAGATCCGCCGGAGGTGCGCATCGACGACGTCGTCGGACGCGTACGTCAGCAGCGTCGGCGCGGCCATGCCGATGCCGATCGGGTTGATGCGCAGGTCGTCGTAGCGGACCCCGTGACCGCGCAGCACCTCGTTGACGATCGCCTGCTTGCCCGGGGAGCACCCGAGGCCACCGCGCCCGACGGGGAACTGGACCATGGCCAGGCCCGCGTCGAACTGCGCGCGGCGGAACGCGACCTGGTCGTCGAGGACGGCCGCGTGGTCGGCGACCAGGGCCTCGGTCCGTGCCCGCAGCTCGTCGTCGGTGATCGTCGCCGGGCTCATCGTCGTCGCCATGGGGTGCCTCCTCGGGGCGGCGCCCCGCCCCCGGAGCGCCGCCCCGAGGGTAGGCCACGCGCCGGGCCGCCGCGTCCACCGTCCACCGTCACCCGATCCGGCGGTCCGGCGGTCCGGCGGTCCGGCGATCTGCCAGGATGCGGCCATGGACCGGGACGGACTGCAGCGACTCCACGACCTGACCGGCCGGGTGGCCGTCGTCACCGGGGGGACCCGGGGCATCGGTCGGGCCATCGCCGAGGGCTTCGTGTGCGCGGGTGCGGCGGTGGTGGTGGCCGGCCGCAAGGCCGACGCCTGCGCCGAGACCGAGGCCCACCTGCGGGCCCTGGGCGGGCGGGCGATCGGCGTCCCCACCCACATGGGCGACCTCGACGCCATCGCCGCGCTG
Source organism: uncultured Actinomycetes bacterium (assembly GCA_903899845.1). GTDB lineage: Bacteria > Actinomycetota > Acidimicrobiia > IMCC26256 > PALSA-555 > CAIUKV01. The sequence continues at coordinate 2,786 of CAIUKV010000012.1, read as the reverse complement.
GTCGACCGGACCGTGGCCGAGTTCGGGCGCCTCGACATCGTGGTGAACAACGCGGCCAACGCCCTCGCCCTGCCGCTCGGCGAGCTCACCGAGGCGGCGTGGGCGAAGTCGCTGGACGTGAACCTCCGGGGCCCCGTGTTCCTGGTCGAACGGGCGCTCCCCCACCTCGTGGCGTCGGGCAACGCGGCCGTCCTCAACGTCATCTCGGCCGGCGCCTTCCTGTTCTCGCCCAAGACCGCGATGTACTCCGCCGGGAAGGCGGGCCTGATGGCGATCACCCGGTCGATGGCCGCGGCGTATGCGGAGCACGGCATCCGGGTCAACGCCCTGGCGCCGGGCACGGTCGACACCGACATGGTCCGCAACAACCCGCCCGAGGCGGTCGAGTCCATGAGCCGCGCCGCGTTCATGCGCCGGGCCGCCCACGCCGACGAGATGGTCGGTCCCGCGCTCCTGCTCTGCTCCGACGCGGGCAGCTTCGTGACCGGCCAGGTGCTGATCGCCGACGGCGGCCTCACCCCGCACTGAGTCTCCGGCGCCCACTTGGTCCCGGCCCGGTCCCGGACCGGACCCGGGCCCGACCCGGGTTAGCGTGCGGCGACCCGCACGACCTCCAGGAGCCCGCCATGGCCGAGCCCGCCGTCATCGTCAGCCAGGACGGACCCGTCCTGACCGTCACGCTGAACCGTCCCGAGAAGCGCAACGCGGTCAACTCGGAGGTGATGTGCCGGCTCTACGACGCGTGGGTCCGGCTCGACACCGACGACGACCTGCGGGTCGCGATCCTCACCGGCGCGGGCACCACCTTCTGCGCGGGCATGGATCTCGCCGAGATCGGCAAGCTCGGGGGCCCGCCCGAGAACGAGTACATGGCCCGGGTCCAGGAGCACCCCGAGATCATCTACGGCGCCTGGCTGAAGACCTACCGGCCGACCAAGCCGGTGATCCTCGCGGCCGAGGGCTTCGCGCGCGCGGGCGGCACCGAGATCCTCCAGGGCACCGACATCCGCGTCGCGGGCGAGAGCGCCATGTTCGGGGTGACCGAGGTGCAGCGGGGCCTGTTCCCCATGGCCGGCTCCGCGGTGCGGCTGCGCCGCCAGGTCGGGTACGCGGTCGCCGCCGAGATGCTCATCGCCGGCGAGGACCTCCCGGCGCGCCGCGCCTACGAGCTCGGCCTGGTCAACCACGTGGTGCCCGACGGCCAGGCGCTGGCCAAGGCCCTCGAGATCGCCGACCGGATCGCCCGCAACGGGCCCGTCGCGGTCCGGGCGATCGTGGCGACGCTGCGCGAGACCGAGACCCTGCCCGAGGCCGAGGCGTTCGTGATCGAGCAGCGCCACGGCCGGGCGGTCATGGCCTCCGAGGACGCCAAGGAGGGACCCCGGGCGTTCCTGGAGAAGCGGGACCCCGTCTTCCGGGGCCGCTGAGGGCCCCGGCCGGGGTGGCGGCCGACCGGGTGGGGCACCGGTCGGCCTCGGGTGGGCGATAGAGGATTTGAACCTCTGACCCCTTCCGCGTCAAGGAAGTGCTCTGCCCCTGAGCTAATCGCCCGTGGAAGCGCCGCATCGTAGCGGGTCGGCGGTGCATCCCCGTCGGCGCAGGGCCTGCCGACCGCCGACGGATCAGGGCCGACCGATCGCGTCGAGCACGTCGAGGCGGGCGGCCCGGCGTGCCGGGAGCGCGGCGGCGAGCACCCCGGCCAGGCCCGCGCCGAGGACGCCGGCGCCCAGGACCGACCACGGCACCCCGAGCGTGGTCAGCCCCCGGGGCCCCAGCACCCCGACGAGCGCGACCCCCCAGACCAGGCCCACCCCGAGGCCCACCCCCGCGCCCACCCCGGCGGTCCACCCGGCCTCGGCGCGCACCATGGCCCGGACCTGCGCCGGGGTCATCCCCACCGCCCGCAGCAACCCGATCTCCCGCGTGCGGGCGAGCACCGCCAGCACCAGGGCGTTGACGATGCCGAGGGTGGCGATCACGAGGGTGAGCAGGAGCAGGGCGACCGTGACCGCCACGAAGCGGTCGATCGCGCGCAGCTGGTCGGTCCGGTACGCGGCCCGGGTCCGCACCTCGACCGTCGGGAAGTCGGCCCCCAGCCGGTCGCGCAGGCGCGCCGCCACCGTCCGCGGCGCGTCGGCCGTCCGGACGTAGACGAGGGTGTCGGGCTCGTCGGTGCCGAACCCGGCCGTGTACACGGACCGGGGCACGATCCACGAGACCGGGAGCCCGCCGGTCACATCGGCCCGGCGGTAGGTGCCGGCCACGGTGAGCCGGAACGAACCCCGGGCCATCGGCACGACGACGGGGTCGCCCACCGCGAGGCCCCGGGTGCGGGCCGCGTCCTCGTGGACGAGGACGCCGGCGGGCTCGAGGGCGCGCAGCGAGCCCGATCGGATCCCGAGGTCGACCGTCGCCGCCAGCCCGCCGGGGTCGGCGCTCGCGACCACCTCGGTCCCGGCGTCGCGACCGTCGGCACCCGCGATGCGCACCGACCGGAACTGCAACGCGAGGACGTCGGCCACCCCCGGGGTGCCCGCGACCACGGGAGCCACGGCGGGCGAGAAGCCGTCGAACTCCGCGGCCCGCAGCACGAGGTCGGCCCGGATCCCCCGGTCGACGGCCCGGCCCACCGACGCGCGGGCCGACGCTCCCACCACCGCCACCGCCGTCATCACCGCGAGCCCCACCGCGACCGCCGTGGCCGGGGCGGCGATCCGGCGGGGGTCGCGGGCGGCGTGGGCGCGCGCGAGCCGGCCGGGAACCCCCCGCCCCGTCCGGCCGGCCCC
>CAIUKV010000011.1 GCA_903899845.1 uncultured Actinomycetes bacterium | reverse complement strand
GCCCGGCGTCTCCGGATCCGGTAGCCGCCGTGCGCACGGTCGCCGCGTTCGACTTCGACGGCACCCTGTCGTCGCGCGACAACTTCCTGCGCTTCGTCCGCCTGGCCGCGGGCACCGCGGCCACCGCCCGGGCGCTCGCCGCGGCGGCCCCCGCCGCGCTCGCCTCCCGGCGCGATCCCGCGCAGCGCGACGTGGCCAAGGCGGTCGTGCTCCGGGCGACGATGCGGGGGCGGCCGGCCACCGCCGTGCGCGACCTCGGTGCCCGCTTCGCCCGCACCGTCGTGGCCGACCACCTGCACCGCGAGATCGCCCTGCGGCTCGAGGAGCACCGTCGGGCGGGCCACGAGCTCGTGATCGTCTCGGCCTCGTTGACCTGCTACCTCGAGCCCGCGGCCGCCGCGCTCGGCGTGCCCACGGTGCTCGCCACCGACCTCGCGGTCGGACCCGACGGGCGCCTGACCGGGGAGCTGGCCGGTCCCAACGTGCGGGGGCCCGAGAAGGCCACCCGCCTCGACGCCTGGCTCGCCGGCGCCCCGGCCCGGGTCTGGGCCTACGGCGACAGCACCGGCGACCGCGAGCTGCTCGCCCGCGCCGACCACCCGTGCCTGGTCGACCGCCGCGGTCGCCTGCCCCACGACGCCCCGGCGGTGCGCTGAGCCCGCGCAACGAGCCGGGACGGCGGGCCCCCGGGCGCCGGATCCCCCCGGGAGCCCCGGTAGCCTCAGCACCGATGAGCGCCTTCCTCGACGCCCTGCGCGAGCGCGTGCTCGTCTTCGACGGCGCCGCCGGCACCAACCTGCAGCTGGCCGGGCTCACCGCCGACGACTTCGGGGGGCCGGACCTCGAGGGCTGCAACGAGATGCTCAACGTGACCCGGCCCGACGTCGTCGCCGGGCTGCACGACTCGTTCCTGGCCGTGGGCTGCGACGCCGTGGAGACCAACACCTTCGGCGCGTTCTCCACCGTGCTGGTCGAGTACGCGATCCCCGAGCGGGCCTACGAGCTGGCCCGGGCCGGAGCCGCCATCGCCCGGCAGGTGGCCGACGACCACGCCACCGACGGCCGGCCCCGCTTCGTCGTCGGGTCGATCGGCCCCGGGACCAAGCTGCCCTCGCTCGGCGCCATCCCGTTCGTGGAGCTGCGCGACGCCTACGAGGTCATGGTCGACGGGCTCCTCGACGGGGGCGCCGACGTGCTCCTGGTGGAGACGGTGCAGGACCTCCTGCAGGGCAAGGCCGCCATCGCGGCCTGCCGCCGGGCGATGGCCCGGTCGGGTCGCCGGGTCCCCCTGATGATCCAGGTGACGGTCGAGACGACCGGGCGCCTCCTGATCGGGTCGGAGATCGGAGCGGCCCTCACCGCGCTCGACGCGCTGCGCCCCGACGTCATCGGGCTGAACTGCGCCACCGGCCCGACCGAGATGACCGAGCACCTCCGGTACCTCGCCCAGCACTCGCGCACGTTCCTGTCGTGCCTGCCCAACGCCGGGCTGCCGTCGATCGTCGACGGCCACACCCATTACGACCTCACTCCTGCGGAGCTCGCCGACGCCCACGAGCGCTTCGTGACCGAGTTCGGCATGAACATCGTCGGCGGGTGCTGCGGGACGACCCCGGCGCACCTCGCCGCTCTGGTCGAGCGGGTCGGGAGCCTCACCCCCACGGTGCGGGCCCCGCTCCACGAGCCGGGGTGCTCGTCGGTGTACTCGCACGTGCCCTTCGACCAGGACCGGTCGTTCCTGGTCATCGGCGAGCGCACCAACGCGAACGGCTCGAAGAAGTTCCGCGAGGCGATGCTCGAGGGCGATCTCGACACCTGTGTCCAGATGGCCCGCGAGCAGGTGCGCGAGGGCGCCCACGTGCTCGACCTGTGCGTCGACTACGTGGGGCGCGACGGCGCCGTCGACATGGACGAGCTCGCCTCGCGGATCGCGACCCAGGTGCCGCTGCCGCTGGTGCTCGACTCGACCGAGCCCGAGGTGATGGAGGCGGGCCTGCGCCACTCGGGCGGCAAGGCGATCCTGAACTCGGCCAACCTCGAGGACGGCGACGGCCCCGGCTCCCGCTTCGACCGGGTCATGACGCTGGCTCGCGAGTACGGCGCCGCGGTCATCTGCCTCGCCATCGACGAGGAGGGCCAGGCCCGCACCGCGGACTGGAAGTTCGACGTGTGCCGACGGATCCACGATCTCGCGGTCGAGCGGTACGGCATGGAGCCGAGCGACCTGATCTTCGACTGCCTCACCTTCCCGCTCGGCGCCGGCTCCGAGGACCTGCGCCGCGACGGGATCGAGACGATCGAGGCCATCCGCCGGGTCAAGGCCGAGCTCCCCGGCGTCTCGACCGTGCTCGGGGTCTCCAACGTCAGCTTCGGGCTCTCCCCCGCCCTGCGCCACGTGCTCAACAGCGTGTTCCTCCACGAGTGCACCGAGGCCGGCCTCGACGCCGCCATCGTGCACGCGGCCCGGATCATGCCGATGCACAAGATCGACGAGCACGTCCGGGCCCTCGCCCTCGACCTCGTGTACGACCGGCGGCGCGACGGCTACGACCCGCTCACCGAGCTCCTCAACGCGTTCGCCGACGTCACCGCCACCGCGGTCGAGCAGGAGGACCGCTCGGGGTGGCCGGTGGAGGAGCGGCTCAAGCACCGGATCATCGACGGCGACCGCGACGGCATCGAGGCCGACCTCGACGAGCAGCTCCGGACGCTGCCCGCCCTCTCGGTCGTCAACGACGTGCTGCTCGGGGGCATGAAGGTCGTGGGCGACCTCTTCGCCAGCGGCGAGATGCAGCTGCCCTTCGTCCTGCAGAGCGCCGAGACGATGAAGACGGCGGTCGCGCACCTCGAACCCCACATGGAGCGCAGCGACGCGGGTGGCAAGGGCATCGTCGTCCTCGGCACGGTCAAGGGCGACGTGCACGACATCGGCAAGAACCTCGTCGACATCATCCTCACCAACAACGGCTACGAGGTCCACAACATCGGGATCAAGGCGCCGTTGCAGGCGTTCGTCGACATGGCCCGCGAAGTCGGTGCCGACGCGATCGGGATGAGCGGCCTGCTCGTGAAGAGCACCCTCATCATGCGCGAATACCTCGAGGAGATGAACGCGCTGGGACTGGCCGAGACCCCGGTGCTCCTCGGTGGGGCCGCACTGACCCGCAGCTACGTCGAGCGCGACCTCCGCGAGGTCTACGAGGGACGCGTGTTCTACGGGAAGGACGCGTTCGAGGGCCTCCACACGATGGACGTCCTCATGGAGGGCAAGCGCACCGGATCGCTCGACCCCGAGTTCGGTCGGGCACCGGGTGGGCGCGACCTCCCGGCCCGGCGCGGGCGCGACGTGGGCGGCGACGATGCCGAGCTCCCGGCCCGTTCCGACGTCGCGACCGACGTGCCGGTGTTCCGTCCGCCCTTCCTCGGCGCCCGGGTCGCCAAGGGGATCGCGCTCGACGAGATCGCCACCTACATCAACGAGACGGCCCTGTTCCGCAACCAGTGGCAGTTCCGCCCCGAGCGCTCGGGCGGCGCCCCGGAGTCCGACGAGGAGTTCAAGACCCGGATCCGCCCGATCCTGCGCGAGCAGCTCGCCCGGGCCCAGGCCGAGGGCCTGCTCGTCCCGGCGGTCGTGTGGGGCTACTTCCCGGTCAACGCCGAGGGCGACGACCTGGTCGTGTGGGCCGACGACGACCGCCGCACCGAGCGGCTGCGCTTCCGCTTCCCCCGCCAGCGCAAGGACCGGTTCCTCTGCATCAGCGACTTCTTCCGCCCGGTGGAGTCGGGCGAGGCCGACTACGCCGGCTTCCACGTCGTGACGATGGGGACCCGGGCGACCGAGCGCGAGCGCGAGCTGTTCGCGGCCGACCGCTACCAGGACTACCTCCTGTGCCACGGACTGTCGGTCGAGATGACCGAGGCCCTGGCCGAGTACTGGCACCGGCGCATCCGCGAGGAGTGGGGGTACGCCGACGAGGACGGCCCCACCCTGGCCGGGCTGTTCCGCCAGCAGTACCGCGGGTCGCGGTACTCGTGGGGATACCCCGCGTGCCCGGACCTCGAGGAGCAGGTGAAGCTCGACGCGCTGCTCGACCTGTCGAGCATCGGCGTGCAGCTCACCGAGGAGTTCCAGCTCGACCCCGAGCAGAGCACCTCGGCGATCGTCGTGCCCCACCCCGAGGCGAAGTACTTCATCGCCTGACGCGCGGCCCGGATCACTCCGCGCGGGCGACCACCACGAACTCGTTGTAGGGGAAGATCCGACCGACCGGGCGGGGGACCGGGAACGAGCGGGCCCGCTCCACGACGAGGCCGAGGTCGCGCGCCATGCCCCGCAGCCCGTCGAGGTCGTGGAACTCCACGTGGGTGGCGTCGGTCGCGTAGCCCCGCTCCTGGGGCGTGATCATCACCACCCGGCCACCGGGCCGGAGGTAGGGGCGGTATGCGGCGACCAGGTCGACCGCGTCGGCCCGGGCCATGTGCTCGAGCACGTGCGAGAACAACAGCGCGTCGTAGGTCCCGGGCCCCGCGTCGGGCGAGTCCGCGAATTCGGCCGTGGTGTGGGCGACGAAGCCCTCGGCCCGGCACCGGGCCACGGCCTCGGCGTTGTGGTCGACCCCCACCACGTCGCCGCCGAGGTTCGCGAGGTTCCGGCCGATCCCGCACCCGACGTCGAGGGTCCGGCCGAGCCGGAGGCGGCGCAGGAACCACCGGTAGGGCGCCTGCACGTCGACCCACTGCTTCCAGCGCCGCTCCTGCAGGGTGCGCAGGCGGTCGGCATACTCGGCCCGAGCCGTGGGTGCGAGCGCCGGCTCGATCAGGTCAGGCGGCTCGATCAGGTCAGGCGGCTCGATCGGGTCGTCCTGTGGTCCGGCGCTCATCCGAACGTCAGGGTACCGAGCACGGTCCCGGCCGCGAGCAACGCGAACACGGCGATCAGCGCCGTGCCGACCCGGCCCCGGACGGTCGCGGCCGTGGCCAGGATCAGCATCGGGATCGCGCTCAGGCCGTACCGGGCGACCGGCTGGAAGATCACCCGGTTGACCACCCACGTCGACATGATGAAGCCGGGACCGGCGAGGAGCAGCACCGCGCCGGTCCACGCCCCGAGGGTCACCAGCCGGCGCCGCCCGTCGAAGCGCAGGGCCGCGGTGATCACCACCGCCCCGGCCAGCCACCCGGACGCGTAGGCCACGGTGTCGTTCATGCGGGTCGCGAGCACCGGTGGCCGGAGGCCGCCCAGGGGCGGGAAGAGGGAGAAGACGTTCTGGCGCAGCGCGAAGGCCTGCCAGGGGAAGCCGGGCTCGTAGAACTGGGCGTTCGAGGGGAGGGCGAGGGCGTCGATCGTGGCCCGGGCCCCGGCGATCGCGATCCACAGCAGCGTCATGCCGATCGCGCCCCCCACGAGCAGCCCGATCGCCCAGCAGTACTCGCGGGCCGTGCGACCACCCTCGGGGTCACGCCCACGCACCCGGAGCGCCTGCGTCGCGAACCAGAGCGCGACGATGCCCACCCCGATGAGGTTGGTCATCTTGAGCGCCGCCACCAGCACGCCCACGACCGCGAGCCACCCGATCGGGAGGCGACGGCGCTCCCAGGCCAGGGCCACCACGAGCGTGAGGGCCCCGGCGAAGATCGCGGCCGAGTCGGCGTTGACCGTGGCGGCCATGAACAGCGGCTCGGGCGCGAGGGCGAAGATCACCGCCGCGGCGACGAGGGGGACCCGCCGGACCCGGAGACGGTCGCCGGCGAACACCACGAGCGCGAGACCGGCCGCGAGCCAGGCTCCCCCCATGAGCCGGGCCGGATCGAGGATGGACTCCGAGAGCCCGACGCCCTCGGCGGCGTAGGCGACCCCACCGGTGACGAGGTAGTACAGCGGAGGGTTGTTGACCGCGTTGTTGTAGCCCTCGTCGCGGAACGCGACCGGGTCGAACCGGCGGGTGGCGCACGGGGGCGGGACGTAGTCCGGGACGTCGACGCCGCGACACGCCTCGAGCCGCATCGCGGTGTCGGCGAGCTTGTCGCCGAGCTTCACCACGTAGCCGTCCTCGTAGATCCGGGCCATGTAGTCGAGGTGGCGGCTCTCGTCGAAGGGTGAGAGCACCGTGTAGCGGGCGGTGTGGAGGGCG
>CAIUKV010000010.1 GCA_903899845.1 uncultured Actinomycetes bacterium | reverse complement strand
CCGGCCCGGCCCTACGCGGGTCCGGCGCCCGACGCCGGTGCCGTCCCGCTGCCGCTGTACCCGGGGGTCGTGCAGCGCGGGCGCGTGGCCGTGGCCCAGGCGAGCGGCACGCCGCTCGCGGTCGCGCCCGACCACTGGACCGACGGGTGCCCGGTCCTCACCGAGGACCGCTGGGGCGACGCCGGACCGGCGGTCACCGTGCGGACCTACCTCGACCCGACGACGGGGACCGCGCTCCACGTCGAGGCCGTCGTGGGGGACGCGCCCCGCTCGTTCCTCGTCGCCCCCGACCGCTGGTCGGGTGGTCCGGCCTAGGCGTCGACCGGGACCCAGCGGGGGAGGAACATGTCGCCCACCGGGCTGAACACGGCCCGGACCCGCTGACCGATCTCCACCGAGTGCGGGTCGACGCTGTCGAGGGGCGCATCGGCCGCGGCGACGACGTTGCCGACCATCCGCAGGGCGGGGTCCTCGTCGAGCTGCACGACCACGACGTTGTAGGGCGCGAAGTCGGTGTAGGCGGGGAGCAGGGGCGGGTGGGGGATCGCCACCGACCACACCGTGCCCAGCCCCGACACCGGCACCCACTCGTACTCGAGCGTGCGCGAGACCGGGTCCATGGGCCGGGGCGGCCAGCAGTACCGGCCCGACGCGGTGAAGCGCTGCATCCGCAGCTCGCCGCGCGCGCAGGCCTCCCAGAACGGCTGGGTCAACGGGTCGTCGTCGACCGGGAGCAGGAACTCGCTCATGTGCTCTCCTCTACTTCCGCAGGAGCAGCGCGCTCGTGGGCACGCCCTCGCCGCTGGTCACGAGGCTCACGTCGGCACCGGCGACCTGGTTGGGCGACGTGCCCCGGATCTGGCGCACGCCCTCGAGCACGAGGTTGAAGCCGTGGACGTAGGCCTCCGACATCCCGCCCCCGGCCGTGTTGGTGGGGAGCCGCCCGTTGGGCCACTCCAGCGCGCCGTCCTCGGTGAACGCCGCGCCCTCGCCCCGTGCGCAGAAGCCGTAGCCCTCGAGCGACAGGGGGATGAGCGGGCTGAAGGCGTCGTAGAGCTGGGCCACCTTGACGTCGGCCGGGCCGAGGTCGGCGTAGCGCCACAGCCCCTTCGCCGCCGCCCACGACGGACCCATCAGCGGATCGTCGTTGAAGTAGTTCGTCATGGTGTTGTGCTGGGGCGGGATCCCCTGGGCGCCGGCATGGATGTAGGCCGGCACCTGGCGCAGGTCCTTGGCCCGCTCGGCCGACACGACGACCGCGGCGAGGGCGCCGTCGGTCTCGAGGCAGTTGTCGAAGAGACAGAGCGGCTCGGAGATCCACCGGCCGTTCATGTACTCCTCGCGCGACAGCGTGCGCTCGTACATCGTGGCGTTCGGGTTGTTGTTGGCGTGCTTGCGGAAGGCGAGCGCGACGTTGGCGAGGTGGTCGCGGGTCGCACCGTACTCGTGCATGTAGCGGCGGGTCAGGATCGCGATCTCGTCGACCGGGCGGAGCAGGCCCCAGGGGCGGCTCCACTGGCCGTTGTCCTCGATGCGCTGGGCGACGTTGGCCCACGGGCGGCTGGCCTTGGACGCCCGCTTGCGGGCCCGCCAGGCCACCACGACCTCGGCCTGCCCGGTCGCCACCGCCATCGCGGCCTGGGTGACCACGCCGCAGCCGGCGCCGCCGCCGTAGCCGACCTGGGAGAACCAGGTGATGTCGCCGAGCCCGACGCTGCGGGCCACCTCGACCTCGCGGAACGGCTCGAGGGTGTACGAGGCGAGGCCGTCGACCTCGCTCGGCGCGATGCCGCAGTCGTCGAGCGCGGCCGAGATCGCCTGGCAGGCCAGCGACAGCTCGGAGTCCTCGAGGCCCTTGCCGAAGCGGGTCTGGCCGATCCCGACGATCGCGGTGCGGTCCTTGAGCGGGGTCACGTCGGATCCCGGGTTCGTCATGCGGTCACCATCCCTTGAACTCGGTCGGGCGGCGCTCGCGGAAGCTCGCCACCCCCTCGGCGGAGTCGCCGCTCCCGGTGATCAGCTCCACCACCATGGCCTCCTCCTCGAACAGCGTGGCCCGGTCGGCGTCGAGCGAGCGGTTGAGCAGGCGCTTGGCCAGCCCGATGGTCTTGGTCGGGCCCTGGGCGAGGCGCTCGGCCCACTCGCGGGCCGCGGCGGCGAGCTCGGGCCCGGGCACGACCCGGTTCACCAGGCCGATCCGCTCGGCGTCGGTGGCGCTGAGGTCGTCACCGAAGAAGACGAGCTCCTTGGCCTTCTGGAGCCCGACGAGGCGGGGCAGGAAGTACGTGCCGCCACCGTCGGGGATCAAGCCCCGGCGGACGAAGACCTGGATGAGGCGGGCGTGCTCGGCGGCCACCACGAGGTCGGCGGCGAGCACCATCGACAACCCGCCGCCGGCCGCGGTGCCGTTCACCGCGGCGATGACCGGCTTCTCGCAGTCGGCGATCGCGCCGGTGAGACGCTGGATGCCGGTGCGGATGGTGCGGGCGGCGTCGCCCACGATGCGGTCGGGTGCGCCCTCGGGCTTCTTCGGCAGGACGACCCCGCCGGCCCGGAGGTCGGCCCCGGTGCAGAAGTGCTTCTCGCCCGCCGCGGTCAGGACCACGCACCGGACGCCGAAGTCGGTGCTCGCGTCCTCGAGGTGCTCGATGATGCGGTTGCGGACCATGGGGGTGATCGCGTTGCCGGCGTCGGGCCGGTTGATCGTCAGCCAGAGCACCTGGTGCTCGATCGTGGCCAACAGGTCCTGGTCGGCGCCGGAGGCGTCGCTCACTGGTTGCTCCTCGGGGATCGGGGACGGGTGACGACGAGGCCGTCGAGGGCCACCGCGCCGCGGGGCCGGACGACGAGCGGATTGATGTCGAGCTCGGCGACGTCGTCGGCGAGGTCCTGGGCCAGCCGCCCGACCTTGACGATCACGTCGACGAGGGCGTCGACGTCGGCGGGCTTCGCGCCGCGGGCGCCCTCGAGCATGGCGAAGCCCTGCAGCTCGCGCAGCATGCGGTGGGCCTCGTCGGCGTCGAAGGGCGGGACCCGGAAGGTGACGTCGCGCAGCACCTCGACGAAGACGCCGCCGAGGCCGACCATCACGACGGGCCCGAACAGCTCGTCGCGGCTGACGCCGACCACCATCTCGACGCCGCCGGTGACCATCTCGCACACGAGGATGCCGTCGAGCTCGCCGGTCCGACCCACCGCGCGGCGGGCGCGTCGCTCGAGGTCGGCGTAGGTGGCGCGGACGTCCTTGGCGGTGGCCACCCCGACCTTCACCAGACCGAGATCGCTCTTGTGGGACAGCGCCGCCGACGAGGGCTTCATCACCACCGGGTAGCCGAGTGCCGCGGCGGCCCGGACGGCCTCGGCGGCGCTGTGGCAGAGCACGTCGCGCGAGGTGCGGATCCCGTAGGCGCGCAGGATCTCCTTGGACGCGTGCTCCGACAGGGCCTCACCCGGGGGCGCGTCGGCGAGGATCCGCCGGGCCTTCCTGGCCGCGGGCAGCGGGGTGGTGGGCGCGTCGGCGAACGGCGAGCGGTACCGGCGCACGAACGCCCAGTAGTCGAAGTAGGCCTTGACCGCGTCGACGCAGTTGCCGAACGTGCGGAACACCGGCAGCCCGGCGTCGAGCATCTTGTAGTAGTAGTGGTCGTCGGTGCCCGGCGGCGCGCCCCACACCATGAAGATCGGCTTGTCGGTGGTACGGGCCACGATCGCGCAGTCGCGCGACAGCCCCTCCGAGAACATGTCGACCGCGCCCGCCACCGGGACGATCAGCGCCGCCACCCTCGGGTCGGCAACGAGCGCCTCGAGGATCTTCAGCCCGCGCTCGTCGCCGATCGGGGGGCCGCCGCAGTCGACCGGGTTCGTGACCTGCAGGTACGAGGGGATCAGGCCGTCGTGGAGGACCTGCTGGGTCTGCTTCGTGAGCGTCGGCAGGTGCAGCCCGGCCGCCGCGGCCATGTCGGCCATGTGGGCCGAGGTGCCGCCCGACGGGGAGTAGATGCACACGCCGTCGCCGGTCGGGGGCTTCGTGCGGGCGAAGGCCATCGACGTCTCGAGCAGGTCGTCGAGCCCGTCGACCCGGGTCACGCCGAACTGGCGGAAGGCGGCCGAGGTCACCGCGTCGGACCCGGCGAGGTGACCGGTGTGGGCCTTGGCCATGGCCCGGCCCGCCTCGGTCCGCCCGACCTTCACGATCACGAGCGGCTTGCGCAGGCGCGCCGCGTGGTCGGCCGCGAGCATGAGGGTTCGACCGTCCTTGAAGCCCTCGATGTAGGCGCAGACCACGCCCACCTCGGGCTGGTCGGCGAAGTAGCGGGCGAAGTCGGCGAACTCGAGGTCGACCTCGTTGCCGGTGGGGGCCCAGTGGGACAGGCGGATGCCGATCTCCTGGCCCTGGAAGATGGGCCGCCCCTGGTGCCCGCTCTGGGTGATGAGGGCGAGGGCGGGGCCGGTGAGATCGGCCCGGAACTCGGAGAACGCGTTCAGGTTGGTGTTGGGTCCGAGGAGGCGGGTGTCGCCCGACTCGACCAGGGCCCGCAGGCGGGCCTCGAGCCGCTCGCCGTCCTTGCCGACCTCGGAGAAGCCGGCGGCGAAGATCACCGCGAAGCGGGCCCCGGCGGCCTGGACCTCCTCGAAGGTGTCGACCGCGGCCCCGGTGAGGATGGCGACGAGGTCGACCGGGCCGGGGACCTCGGCGATCGTGCGGGCGACCGGGGCGCCGAAGACGGTCTCGGCGCTCGGGTGGACCGGGTGGAAGGAGGCTCCGTACTTGTCGGAGAACTCCTTGAGGGCCTGGGTCATCAGGGTGTTGGGCCGCCCGGGCCGGTCGGACGCGCCGATCACGGCGACCGAGCGGGGCCGCAGGAAGGTGTCGAGGTCGACGTCGCGCAGGCGCAGGGGGCGGCCGGTGACGTCGAGCGTCGGGGCCGCAGCGGGCTTCGGGACGGGCTTCGGGGCGGGCATCGGGGCTCCGGGTCGGCGGGTCGACACAATGACACGGGAGTCAGGTTTCCGGCCATTCACCGGGCGGTACGGTGCGGGCGTGACCGCAGCCGCCGCCGTCCCCGAGCGGGCGCCCGACCCGGTCGACCGGGTCGTCGTCGTCGGCGCGTCGCTGGCCGGGCTGCGGGCGGCCGAGGAGCTGCGTCGGCTCGGGTTCGCCGGCTCGCTGACCGTGCTCGGGGCCGAGGCCCACCTCCCTTACGACCGCCCGCCGCTGTCGAAGGCCTTCCTCGCCGGCACCGCCGACCGCGACGCGGTGGCCCTGCGACGCCAGCCCTACGAGGAGCTCGGGGCCGACTTCCGGCTCGGGGTCCGGGCGACCGGCCTCGACCTCGAGCGGCGGGTCGTGCGCACCGACGGGGGCGAGGTGCCCTACGACGGGCTGGTGATCGCCACCGGCGCGGGGGCGCGCCGGCTGCCCGACCAGCCCGACCTCCCCGGGGTCCACACCCTGCGGACCCTCGACGACGCCGAGGCCCTCCGGGGCGACCTCGCCCGGTCGGGCCCGGTGGTCGTGGTGGGTGCGGGCTTCGTCGGGGCCGAGGTCGCCGCGACCTGCCGGGGGCTCGGGATCCCGGTCACCGTGCTCGAGGCCGCGCCCACGCCGATGCAGCGCGGGCTCGGACCCGCCCTCGGTGACACCCTCGCGGCGCTGCACCGCGACCACGGGGTCGACCTGCGGACCGGGGTCGAGGTGGCGGGGATCGAGGGTGGGGACCGCGTGGAGCGGGTCCGCCTCGCCGACGGCGCCGTGATCGAGGCCGACGTCGTCGTGGTGGGCGTGGGCGCAGTGCCGGCCACCGACTGGCTGGAGGGGTCCGGGCTCACCCTCGACCAGGGGGTGGTGTGCGACGAGACGTTGCTGGCCGCGCCCGGGGTGGTGGCCGCGGGCGACGTCGCGCGCTGGCCCAATCCGCTCGCGGGCGGCGAGCGGGTGCGCCTCGAGCACTGGACCAACGCCAGCGAGCAGGGCGTGGCCGCCGCGGCCCGGGTGCTCGCGGGCGACGGACCGGGGGAGCCGTTCGCGTCGGTGCCGTTCGTGTGGTCCGACCAGTACGACGTCAAGATCCAGGTCGTCGGGCACGTGCGGGGCGACGACACGGTCGAGATCGTCGACGGCGCGCTCGAGGACCGTCGCTTCGTCGCGATCTTCGGCCGGGACGATCGCCTCACCGGTGCCGTCGCGTTCAGCCGCCCCCGGCTGCTGATGCAGTACCGGCGCCTGCTGGTCGAAGGTGCGACCTTCGCCGAGGCCCGCGCCTTCGCCGCCTCGTGACCGGGCGCCCGCGGCTCGTCACCCCGCGCTTCGTCCTCGTCGTCGCCGCCGGGGTCTGCTACTTCCTCGCCCTCGGCGTGGTCCTCCCCGAGGTGCCCCGCTACGTGAAGGGCGAGCTCGGGGGCGGCAGCCTCGCGGTGGGGATCGCGGTCGGGGTGCTGTTCGTGGGCGCGGTGCTGGTCCGGCCCTTCGCCGGACGCATCGGCGACCGCCGGGGGCGCAAGGTGCTCATCGTGAGCGGCGCGCTCGTGGTCGCGGTGTCACTGCTCGGCTACTCGCTCGCCGACTCGGTGGGGGCACTCATCGTGGCCCGCTTCTGCACCGGACTCGGCGAGGCCGCGTTCTTCGTGGGGGCCGCGACGATGATCACCGACCTCGCGCCGGTGCAGCGGCGCGGCGAGGCGATCTCGTACTGGTCGATCGCGGTCTACAGCGGCTTCGCGTTCGGTCCGATCATCGGCGAGTGGGTGCAGGACGTCTGGGGGTACACCACCCTGTGGTTCGTGGCCGCCGGGTTCGCCTTCGCCAGCGCCGCGCTCGGGTGCGCGACCCGGGAGGTGGATCGCGTCGCGCACGCGGGACCGCCCCAGCCCCTGATCAACCGCCGGGCCCTCGGCCCCGGGGCCGTGCTGTTCAGCGGCCTCGTCGCCACCGCCGCGTTCGGCGCGTTCGTGCCGCTCTACGGCGAGGACGTCGGGTTCACCGACGTGGCCGTGGTGTTCACGGTGTTCGGCCTGCTCGTGCTGGGGGTGCGGATCTTCGGCGCCCGCCTGCCCGACGTCCTCGGTGCCTCGCGGGCGGGGACGGTCGCCCTGGTCGCCACCGCGGCGGGCATGGGCGTGATGGCCGTGTGGGCGAGCGCGGTCGGGCTCATGACCGGGGTCGTGGTGTTCGCGATCGGGTCGGCGTTCATGTACCCGGCCATGCTCCTCATGGCGCTCGAGGGCTCCACCGAGGCCGACCGGGGGTCGGCCGTCGGCACGATCAGCAGCTGCTTCGACCTCTCGCAGGGCGTCGGGGCGCTCCTCGTGGGCGCGGCGGCGGCCGCCGCGGGCTACCGCGCCGCGTTCGCGACCGGGGCCGTCGCCGCCGCGGTCGGGGTGGTCGTGCTGTGGCGGTGGGTCGTGCCCCGGTTGGCCCGGGCCCGCCTCGCCGACCGCGCCTGAGGGGATCGGCCGATGTCGTCGCTGCTCGTCACCAACGACTTCCCGCCCAAGATCGGCGGGATCCAGTCCTACCTCCACGAGCTGTGGCGGCGCCTGCCGCCCGCATCCACCCACGTCTGCACCACGACCTACCCGGGTGCCGGCGCGTTCGACCGGGAGCAGGCGTTCTCGGTGGAGCGGTCGCCCGAGCGGCTCCTGTGGCCGACCGCGGCCCTCGCCCGCCACGTGGACGCGCGCGCCCGGGCGCTCGCCGCCGACGTGGTCTTCCTCGACCCGATGCTCCCCCTCGGTCGCATCGGGCGACGGCTCACCGCCGCGCCCCACGTGGTCGTCGGGCACGGGGCCGAGGTGACCGTCTACGGGCGGGTCCCCGGTCCGGCTGCGCTGGCCCGGTCGGTGCTGACCGGGGCCGCGGGGATGGTCGCGGCGGGGGAGTACGTGGCCCGGGTGGCGGCCCGGGTGGCGGGGCGCCCGATCCCGACCCTCGTGGTGCCCCCGGGCGTGGACCCCACCCGCTTCGCGCCGATCGAGCCCGAGGTGCGCCGGGCGGTCCGGCGCCGCCACGGCCTCGACCCCGACCGGCCGCTCGTGCTCGGGGTGAGCCGGCTCGTCCCCCGCAAGGGCTTCGACGTGCTGCTCGAGGCGGTGGCCGGGCTGGACCCCGACGTGCAGGTGGCCATCGCGGGGCGTGGACGCGACGCCGACCGCCTGGCCCGCCTGGCCGCGCCCCTCGGCCCCCGGGCGCGCCTGCTCGGGCGGGTGCCCGACGCCGACCTGCCGGCGCTCTACGCGAGCGCCGACGTCTTCGCGATGTGCTGTCGCGACCGGTGGGGTGGGCTCGAGGCCGAGGGCTTCGGCATCGTGTTCGTGGAGGCGGGGGCCTGCGGGGTGCCCGCGGTCGCGGGCCGCAGCGGCGGCGCCCACGAGGCGGTGATCGACGGTGAGACCGGGTTCGTGGTCGATCCCCGCGACCCGCTGGCGGTGCGCGGCGCGCTCGACCGCGTGCTGCGTGACGACGCGCTGCGGGCCCGGCTGGGTGCGGCGGCCCGGGCCCGGGCCGTGACCGAGCTGTCCTACGACGGCCTCGCCGCCCGGCTCGCCCCGCTGGCCGCCGGCGACCTCTCGGTGCTGGTGCCGCTGGTGTGACCCGGGGGGTCCGCCGGTACGCTCCGCGCCGTGGACGGAACCGCCGACCCGCCCGGTCCGCCCGACCCGTCCGGCCGGGGTCGGGGGCGCCTGATCGAGGTGGGCACCTGGGCGTCGGTGGTGGCGTTCGCCGCGACCGCGGTGCCCGCTGCGCTCGGGTCCGAGCCGTTCGACGACGCCGCGGTGACGGTGACGCTGGTGTCCTTCTTCGCCGCGATGGTGGTGTGGCTCTGGGCGCTGGCGGCCGCGGCCGTGCGCACCGCCCAGGGTGACGATCTCGCGGTCGGGACCCTGTTCCTGCTGGAGGGACCGGCGCCGCGCCGCATCCGCGGCTCGCTCTACGGCGCGCTCGGCGTGTGCATCGTCGTGGCGGCGGTGACGGCGGCGGCCAATCCGTTCGGGGTGCTCGTCCCGATGCTGCCGATCGGCTGCATCGGCCTGTGGGGGGCCCGCCACCAGACGTTCCCCCCGCGCCGGGACGTCGGCGCCCGCTAGCGTCCGGAGCCCACGCACCGGGGGGTCCGGTGCCCGACGGGAGGACGCCGCCGATGCCCGAACCGTCGCCACCCGACGGTGACCGCGCCGGATCGGCCGGATCGGCCGGATCGGCCGGATCGGCCGGATCGGCCTGGGGGGACGAGCTCCCGCTCACGACGGTCGAGTCCCTCGTCGCCGCGCTGATCGAGGCCGGCCCCGAGGTCGCCGAGCACATGGTGCGGGCCGCCAACGAGCTGCTGCTCGCGGCCCAGGCGATCACCGCAGCGGCCGAACGGCGCCTCGCCGAGCAGCGCCGCCAGCGCGAGCAGGCCGAGGCCGCGTCCGGCGGGGGAGCCGGGCCGGAGGCACCGGGTGCCCCCGACGCCATGCGTGACCCCGGCCCCGTGCTGCGGTCCGTGGACGAGGTCGCGTGAGCGCCACCATCGGCATCGACCTCGGTGGCACCCACGTCCGGGTCGCGGTCGTCGACGCCGACGGCACGGTGCGCCTCGAGCACCAGGCCCCGAGTCCGTCGGCGACGCTCGCCGGCCTGGTCGACGCCGTCGCCGGGACCACCGGGACCCTGCTCGCCGAGGCCGGGACCCACGGGATCGGGGTCGGGGCGGTGGGCGCCGGTGTCGCCGCGATCGTCGATCCCGACGGAGTGGCCCGCTACGCGCCCAACGTGCCGGCGCTGGTGGACGCGCCGCTGCGCGACGAGATCGCGCAAGCGACCGGGCTCCCTGCGATCGTCGACAACGACGCCAACGTGGCCGCGTGGGGCGAGCTCGCCCACGGTGCGATGCGGGGCATGCGCAACGCCCTCCTCCTCACCCTCGGGACCGGGATCGGCGGGGGCATCGTCCTCGACGGGCGCGTCTACCGCGGTGCGAACGGGTTCGCCGCCGAGGTGGGCCACTGGCAGTTCGACCCCCGGGGCCGGACGTGCGCGTGCGGCGAGCCCGGGCACTGGGAGGCGTGGGCGTCGGGCACCGGCCTGGGTGTGCTCGCCCGCGAGGTCGTGGCCCGGGGCGACGCGCCGAGCGTGCTCGCGGCTGCCGGGGGCGACGCCGCGGCGGTGACCGGCGAGCACGTCGGCCAGGCCGCCCTCGGCGGGGCCGCCGACGCGCTCGCCGTGCTCGACACGTTCGCCGACCTCGTGGCGGTCGGCTTCGCCGGGCTGGCCAACCTGCTCGACCCCGAGGCCATCGTGATCAGCGGCGGCCTCGTGAACATGGGCCCGCTGCTGGTCGACCGCATCCGCACCCGGTTCCCGGTCCACCTCGAGGGTCGGGCCCACCGGCCCGAGATCCCGATCCTGGCCGCCGAGCTCGGCGACCGGGCCGGGGTGATCGGCGCTGCGGTGCTCGCCCGCCAGGTCGCACCCACGCCGTGAGTCGGCCGGCGGTCGGGATCACCCTCCCGGCCTTCGTCCGCGATCCCGACGACGTCTTCGCGGTGGCGCGCGCCGCCGAGGCGGCGGAGCTCGACGGCGTCTTCGTCTACGACCATCTCTTCCGGGTCGCGGCCGACGGCACCCGGCGTCCTGCGCTCGAGATGACCGCGCTGCTGCATGCGGTGATCGCGGAGACGCGCCGCGTCGCCGTGGGCGTGCTCGTCGCCCGGGCGGCGCTGCGCCCGGCCGCGGTGACCGCGTGCACCTTCGCCACCGCAGCGCGGGTGTCGGGTGGCCGCGTGATCGCGGGCATCGGTGCCGGCGACTCCGAGAGCGCGCGTGAGAACGAGGAGTTCGGGGTGGGGTTCGGGAGCTTCGCCGAACGGATCGCCGACCTCGGCGCCGCCGTGCGCGCCACGCGCGACGCGGGCGTCCCGGTCTGGGTCGGTGGTCGCCACGCCGAGGTGCGGGCCCTCGCCGCGGCGGAGGCCGACGGCTGGAACTGCTGGGGCGCGGACCCGACGCGCTTCGCCGCGGAGGCGGCGGCGGTCCGGGCGGCTGCGACCCGTGCGCCGTTCACGTGCTCGTGGGGCGGGCTCGTCGTGATCGCGACCTCCGACGCCGACGCCGGGGCCAAGGCCGAGCGCCTCGGTGCCCGACCGGGGACGGTGGTCGGTGGTCCGGCGACGGTGGCGGGCGCGCTGGCCGGGTACGTCGACGCCGGGGCGGGCTGGCTGGTGGCCGCGCCGGTGGACCCGAGGAACCCGGCCAACGCCGCGGCGCTCGCCGCCGTGCGCGACCGCCTCGCCTAGCCCGGGGGCAGGGCGTCGCCGAAGTACGCGGCCCGGGTCTCGGGACGCGGGCGCACGAACAGCCCCTCGGACTCGGCGGTGAGGGAATCGCCCGCGTGGAGCGCACCCCGGACGTGCGTGCGGCGGCCCTCGCGCGACGCGAGCCACGCGGTCATGGTCAGGTCACGGTGCAGCGGGGTGGGGGCCCGGTAGCGCACGGTGAGGCGCCCGGTGAGCCCGCCCTGGCCGTGACACACGTTGCACATGCCGAACAGCTCGTCGAAGGCGAGGGCGACGATGCCGCCGTGCACGTACCCGGGCGGCCCCTCGTAGGTGGCGCCGAAGCGGACCCGGACCGTGAGCACGCCGTCGGCGAACTCCGGGGCGCCGAGGGGCGCGAGGGGGTGGGCCTGGCCGACCAGCAGGCTCGACGGGAGGTAGTGGTGGTAGGCGCGCGGCACCGCGGACCGGTTTCCCTCCCGGAGCACGCCGGGCCCGGCGAGCCCCGCAGTGGCGGCCTCGACCGCGGCGGCCGCGCGGGCGAGCGCCTCGGGGTCGGCGTCGTCGCGCACCCGGGTCACTGCGTCGACCAGGGCCCGGGTCGCGTCGGCGAGCCGGCGGCGGTCGGGGTCGACGGACTGCGTCAACGACGGGGCGCGGTCGGACGGGGCGCGGTCGGACGGGGCGGACACGGCGGCGGAGGCTACCCAGTCCCCGGGGGCTCCGCAGGCGGTCGGCGGGTGGTCGGCGGTCGGTCCGTACCCGGCGCCGGTCGGGGTCGGGCCGGGAACGGTTGCCGGCCGGTGGCACGGTGACGGCTAGGTTGCCCGGGATGGAGTTCCGGCGCATCAACGGGCTGCCGCCCTACGTCTTCGGGGTGATCGACGCACTCAAGATCGCCGCCCGCCGCGCCGGCGACGACGTCATCGACCTGGGCTTCGGCAACCCCGACCTCCCCTCGCCCGACGTCGCGGTCGAGAAGCTGGTCGAGGCGGTCCGCAACCCGCGCAACCACCGCTACTCCCAGAGCAAGGGGATCCCCAACCTGCGGGCCGCGATCTGCGACCTCTACCGGCGCAAGTTCGGGGTGGAGCTCGACCCCGAGACCCAGGCCTGTGCGTCCATCGGGGCGAAGGAGGGCTTCTCGCACCTGATGTGGGTGCTGCTCGGCCCCGGCGACGCCGCACTCGTCCCGAGCCCGTCGTACCCGATCCACATCTGGGGCCCCATCCTCGCCGGGGCCGAGGTCCGTCACGTGCGCCTCGGTGGCGAGCACGACTTCTTCGCCAACCTCCAGGAGGCGTGGGAGACTTCGTGGCCCCGGCCGCGGGTCATCGTGCTGTCCTTCCCGCACAACCCCACCACCGCCTGCGTCGACCTCGACTTCATGCAGCGGATCGTGGACTTCGCCCGGGAGCACGAGGTCCTGCTCGTCCACGACTTCGCCTACGCCGACCTCGGCTTCGACGGCTACGAGCCGCCGTCGATCCTCCAGGTGCCCGGCGCCACCGACGTCGCGGTCGAGCTGTACTCGCTCACCAAGTCGTTCTCGATGGCCGGATGGCGGATGGGCTTCCTCCTCGGCAACGCCGAGGTCGTCGGCGCGTTGGCCAAGATCAAGTCGTACCTCGACTACGGCACGTTCCAGCCGATCCAGATCGCGTCCACCGTGGTGATGAACGAGGCCCCCGACTACCCCCGTGAGGCCAACGCCGTGTACCAGGCCCGGCGCGACGCGCTCGTGGACGGACTGGCCCGCATCGGGTGGCACATCGAGAAGCCCAAGGGGACCATGTTCGTCTGGGCCCCGATCCCCGAGCCCTACCGCGACATGGGCAGCCTCGAGTTCGCGTCGATGCTCGTGCGCGAAGCCCAGGTCGCAGCCTCGCCCGGCGTCGGCTTCGGTCCCGGGGGCGAGGGCCACGTGCGCTTCGCGCTGATCGAGAACGAGCAGCGCATCGGCCAGGCCGTCCGCGGGCTGCGCCGGGCCCTGCCCAAGCTCGAGGTCTGACCCGCACCACCGCCCGGTCGGCGCGCGCGACACGCGCGGCGGGCTCGGCGGATCAGTCGGCCGCGGTGTCGGCCCAGGCCCGGGATCGCTCGACCGCCCGGTGCCAGCGCGTCCGGCCGCGCGCGACGGCGGCCGGGTCCGCGCCCGGGGCGAAGCGACCGTCGTCGGTCCACCGGTCGGCGACCTCCGCGGGCCCCGCCCAGACGCCCTCGGCGATTCCGGCGAGGTAGGCGGCGCCGAGGGCGGTGGTCTCGCGCACGGCGGACCGCCGGACCTCCACGCCGAGCACGTCGGCCTGGAACGCGCAGAGCAGGTCCATGACGCTCGCGCCGCCGTCGACCCGCAGGGCCGAGACCGGCCGAGCGGATGCGGCGGTCATCGCGTCGATCACGTCGGCGGTCTGCCAGGCCATCGCCTCCACCGCGGCGCGGGCCAGGTGGGCGCGGGTGGTGCCCCGGGTCAGCCCGACGATGGTGCCGCGGGCGTACGGGTCCCAGTAGGGGGCACCGAGGCCGGTGAGCGCAGGGACGAAGACCACGCCGCCGGTGTCGGGCACGCTCGCGGCGAGCGGACCGGCCGCCGCAGCGTCGTCGATGATGCCGAGGCCGTCGCGCAGCCACTGGATCGCGGCGCCGGTGACGAACACCGCGCCCTCGAGCGCGAAGGTCACCGTGGTGCCGAGCTGCCAGGCCACGGTGGTGAGGAGGCCGTCGACCGGCTCGGGCAGGGTCGTGCCGACGTTCATCAGCACGAACGACCCGGTGCCGTAGGTGTTCTTGGTCTGGCCCGGCTCCGTGCAGGCCTGACCGAACAGCGACGCCTGCTGGTCGCCGGCGATGCCGCTCACCGGCACGGCGAGGCCGGCCGCGTGGCCGGGCACGGTGGTCCCGAACCGCCCGCTGCTCGGGCGGACCTCGGGGAGGCACCCGAGGGGGACCCCGAACCGGTCGGCGAGATCGCCCGACCAGGTCTGGGTGCGCAGGTCGAAGAGCATGGTCCGGCTCGCGTTCGACGGCTCGGTCGCGTGCACGCCACCGTCGGGCCCTCCGGTCAGGTGCCACAGCAGCCAGGTGTCGATCGTGCCGACCGCGAGGTCACGGTCGGCCGTGACCCCGCCGGCCTCGAGCAGCCAGCCCAGCTTGGTCGCGGAGAAGTAGGGGTCGAGGACGAGGCCGGTCGCGGCCCGGATCTCCGCCTCGGCGCCCGCCGCCCGGAGCGCGTCGCAGCGGTCGGCGGTCCGGCGGTCCTGCCAGACGACGGCGCGATGGCGGGGGCGGCCGGTCCGGCGGTCCCACGCCACGACCGTCTCGCGTTGGTTCGTGATGCCGATGGCGACGGCCCGACCGCCGGCGGCGGTGACCGTCGCCGCGACCTCGGCCAGGGTCGCGCGCGCGGCGGCGAGGATGTCGTCGGCGTCGTGCTCGACCCACCCGGGTCGGGGGAAGTGCTGGGGGAACTCGCGGTACGCCATCGGGCCCGGGCGGCCGGTGGCGTCGACCGCGAGGGTGCGCACCCCGGTCGTCCCGGCGTCGAGGGCGAGGACCCAGTCCGTCACGCCGTCACCCGTTCACCCGGTCGCCCCGCCGACGGGCGCCGGGTTCGCGCGGGCGGCGAGCACCGCAGTGGCGACGTGGTCGGCGAGGGCGATGCGGCGGACCGGCCACTCCACCACGACGGTGCCGGTGGGGATCCGCAGGTGCTGCTGGAACAGGGTCCCCCGGTGGCGCTCGGCGTCGAGGCCGAGGGCGTCGAAGCGGCGGGCGAGAATGACGTCCCGGGGCCGCCCGGAGCCGCCGGGTCGGTCGACGAGGACCAGGCGCCGGTCGGTCACCACGGCCTCGCTGCGCCGCCGGGCCTGGACGAGGAGGGGGACCCGGGGTCGGCGCACGGCCACCCAGCACGGGCCGGTCGCGACGATCTGCTCCCCGGGCTCGAGCGCCCGCCGCACCCGCGCGACGGTGGAGTCCATGCGGGCCACGGCGGCAGGCTAGGCGGGGCGGCGCGACCGGCGCGGCCGGCGCGACGGGAGGGGCCAACGACCTGCCCACCGGGTGTGGACGCGTGCGATCCTGGGGCGGGACCGGAGGAGCCGGACCCGCCGGACGAGCCGGACGAGCCGGACGAGCCGGGCGACCCGGGGGACCGGAGGAGGGGACGACCGGATGCGGATCGGGGTGCTGACCGGCGGGGGCGACTGCCCCGGGCTCAACGCGGTGATCCGGGCGCTCGTGCGTCAGGGTGAGCGGGTCCACGGTCACGAGTTCGTGGGCTTCCGCCACGGCTGGCGCGGGGTCGTCGACGACGACCCGATCGCGCTGTCGGTCGCGACGACCCGGGGCATCCTCCACCGGGGCGGGACGATCCTCGGCACGTCGCGCACGAACCCGTTCTCCGGGTCGGGCGAGGCGGTCGGTGCGCTCCAGGCGACGCTCGGGCGTCGGGGGATCGACGCGCTGGTGGCGATCGGCGGCGAGGACACCCTCGGCGTGGCCCACCGGCTCGGTGGACTCGGCGTCGCGGTGGTCGGGGTGCCCAAGACCATCGACAACGACCTCTCGGCCACCGACGTCACCTTCGGCTTCGACACCGCGGTCCAGGTCGCGGTCGACGCGATCGACCGCCTGCACACCACCGCCGAGAGCCACGACCGGGTGATGGTGGTGGAGGTGATGGGCCGCCACGCGGGCTGGATCGCGCTGTGGTCGGGGGTCGCCGGGGGCGCCGACGTGGTGCTGGTGCCCGAGCGTCCCTTCGACCTCGACGACGTCTGCGAGCGCCTGACCCGTCGGCACGCCGGCGGCAGCCGGTTCTCGATCGTCGTCGTCTCGGAGGGGGTGACGCCGGCCGCCGGGAGCCTCGTGCTCCAGGAGGCCCGGCGCGACGAGTTCGGTCACGTGCGCCTCGGGGGCATCGCCAACCTCCTCGCCCCCGAGATCGAGGGGCGCACCGGCTTCGAGACGCGGGTCACCGTGCTCGGCCACGTGCTGCGCGGCGGCACCCCGACCGCGTTCGACCGCATGCTCGCGACCCGCTTCGGCGTGGCCGCGGCCGACGCGGTGGCCGACGGCGCGTTCGGCGCGATGGTGGCGCTGCGGGGCCCCGACGTCGTCCGGGTGCCGCTGGCCGAGGCGGTCGCCGAGCTCAAGACCGTGCCGCCCGCCCTCCTCGCCTCGTTGGCGGCGCTCGTCGGCTGACCCGGGCGGACCGGGGCGGGCCGGCCGGGATCCCGGGTAGCGTCCGGCCCGATGATGCCGTCGTCGCTCGCCGCACTGCTCGAGCTGCTCGACCTCGAGCCGCTCGAGGTCAACCTGTTCCGGGGGCTGAGTCCCGAGACCCCGCACCAGCGGGTCTTCGGCGGGCAGGTGGCGGCCCAGGCGCTGGTCGCCGCGGGTCGGACGGTCGAGGCCGATCACCGCGTGCACTCGCTGCACTCCTACTTCCTGCGCCCCGGTGACCCGACGATCCCGATCGTGTTCGAGGTCGACCGCATCCGGGACGGGCGGAGCTTCACGACCCGGCGGGTCGTCGCGATCCAGCACGGCCGTGCCATCTTCAACCTGTCGGCGTCCTTCCACGCCGACGAGCCCGGGCCCGACCACGCGATGGCGATGCCGTCGGTGCCCGAGCCCGACGCGCTGCCGACGGTCCGGGAGCGGGTCGAGGCCAAGCGGGGCGCTGCGTCGGCCGACGCGCTGGAGTGGCTCGACCGGTCCACGCCGCTCGAGGCCCGGCCCGTCCAGGACCCGCACTGGCTCGAGCCCTCGCGGCGGGAGCCCACCCAGGACCTCTGGTTCCGCGCTGCGGGCACCCTCCCCGACGAGCCGCTGCTGCACGCCTGCGTCGTCGCGTACGCATCCGACATGTCGCTGATCGACACCGCGACGCTGCCCCACGCGATCGGGTACGACACCAGCTTCATGATCGCCAGCCTCGACCACGCGATGTGGTTCCACCGTGACTTCCGGGCCGACGAGTGGCTCCTCTACCACCAGGTGAGCCCATCGGCGTCGGGGGCCCGGGGCCTGGCCGAGGGGTACGTGTTCCGGCGTGACGGTGCCCTCGCGGTGACGGTGATCCAAGAGGGGCTCATCCGCCCCGTGCGGTGAGTCGACCCCCGTGACCTTCGTCGACCTTCGCTCCGACACCGTCACCACGCCGACGCCGGAGATGCGGGCGGCGATGGCGGCGGCGGAGGTGGGCGACGACGCCTACGGGGAGGACCCCACGGTCCGGCGCCTCGAGTCGTTGACCGCCGCGCTCCTCGGGTTCGAGGCCGGCGTGTTCGTGCCGTCGGGCACGATGGCCAACCAGCTCGCGCTGGCGGTGCTCGCCGGGCCCGGCGACGAGGTCGGCTGTGCCGATCGGGCCCACGTGCGTCGCTACGAGTCGGGGGGCGCGGCCGCGAACTTCGGCATCCAGCTCCGGCCGCTCGGCGACCCCGTGCTCACCGCGGCGGCGGTCGATGCCGCGGTGAGCGATCGGCGTCATCATCTCCCGCCCTTCGTCGCGGTGACGATCGAGAACACCTACATGCCGGCGTCGGGCCGACCGTGGGCACCCGAGGAGCTCGCACCGCTGGTCGACGCGGTGCGCCGCCACCGGCTCGGCCTGCACGTGGACGGCGCGCGGATCTGGAACGCGGCCCTGGCGACGGGGCACCCACCGGCGGTGCTCACCGCGGGAGCCGACACCGCGATGTGCTGCCTGTCGAAGGGGCTCGGCGCGCCGGTCGGGTCGGTGCTCGTCGGTCCGGCCGACCACATCGACCGGGCTCGGGGGTTGCGGCACCGGCTCGGGGGCGGCATGCGCCAGGCCGGGATCCTGGCCGCCGCCGGGATCGTCGCGCTCGAGACGATGGTGGAGCGCCTCGCCGACGACCACGACCGGGCCCACCGCCTCGCCGTGGGCCTGGCCGAGCGCTTCCCGGGCAGCGTGGACCCCGGGACGGTGCGCACCAACGTCGTGTGCGCCCGGGCCGACGCCCTCCCCGGCGGGGCTCCGGACCCGGTCCTGGAGCAGCTGGCCGCGCGCGGTGTGCGCGCCGGGGCCATCGACGGGCGTACGGTGCGCTTCGTGACCCACAAGGACGTCGACGACGCCGGCATCGCCCGGACCCTCGCGGCCCTCGACGCGCTCGCCGGAGGCCGCTGATGGCCCTCGTGGCGGAGGTGCCGGCCCGCGCGCTGGCCGTCTACGCCCACCCCGACGACCCGGAGATCTCGTGCGGCGGCACCCTCGCCCGTTGGGCGGCGGCCGGGTGCCACGTCGCGGTGTGCATCACCACCCGGGGCGACAAGGGCACCACCGATCCCGCCGCCGACCCCGGTGCGCTCGCCGCGCGACGGCGTGCGGAGGCGGCGGCCGCGGCCGAGGTCCTGGGCGTGGCCGAGGTCCACCACCTCGACCACCCCGACGGCGACCTCGAGAACTCGGCCGAGGTCCGGGGCGAGCTGGTGCGGCTGGTCCGGCACCTGCGGCCCGAGGTCGTGTGCTGTCCGGACCCCACCGCGGTGTTCTTCGGTGGCACCTACTTCAACCACCGCGACCACCGGGTCACCGGCTGGGCCACCCTCGACGCGGTCGCGCCCGCCGCGGCCAACCCCCACTACTTCCCCGAGCACCGGGCCGAGGGCCTGGACGTGCACCAGGTGCGCCAGGTGTACCTGAGCGGGACGCTCGAGCCTGACACCTGGATCGACATCGGGGCGACGATCGAGCGCAAGATCGACGCGCTGTTCTGCCACGCGAGCCAACTCACCGAGACGGGGGAGTGGTTCCGGTCGTTCCTGCGGGCCTCGGCCGAGGACGCGGGGCGGGCGGCCGGGGTGCGCTTCGCGGAGGCGTTCCGCCGGCTGGACCTCGGCGGCTGACGGCGCCGAGCGTCCGGGGGTCCGGGGGTCAGTGCATCAGCGGCGCGGGTCGGGTGCGTCGGGTGCGGCGGGTGGTGTGGGTCGTGTGGGTGGTGCGGCGGCGTCGGGCCCGTCGGGCGCGTCGGCGTCCACCGGCACGACCGGGGGCGGGGCGGTCCCCGGGGGCACCGGGCGCCACTCGGCCTGGGCCCGGAGCACGAGCACCGCGACGATCCCGACCCCGCCCGCACCGAGCAGCGCGCCGACCACGGCCCACACGAGCGGGGCGATCCCGCCGCCCGCGCCGAGGTCGCCGAGCCCGTAGCCGATGACCGCACCGAACAGTCCGGCGGCAACGATGCCGACGAACGCGAGGAGGAACGCAGTCCGGGACGGCAGGGTCGGGGGCACGTCGGGCACCGGCTGGGGGGTCCGGCCCGGGGTGGTGGGTCCGAGGTCGTCGGGGGAGCGGTCCACGCCCGGGATCGTACGCGGCCGTCACGGGCGCCCGGTCCGGCCGGTGGCGACGGGTACGGTGACGGCGTGACGCGCGCGTGGCAGGTCGCAGGTGCGCTGCTGGAGGCGCTCGACGGGTCCGACCACTTCCTGCTCGTGCGCAACGAGCGTCGTGGTGGCCGCTCGGACTGGAGCACCCCGGGCGGCGTCATCGACGCGACCGACGCCGACGTCGTCGCCGGGCTCACCCGGGAGGTGGAGGAGGAGACCGGCCTGCGGGTCACGGCGTGGGAGGGCCCGCTCTACGAGGTCGTGGCGGTCGCGCCCGACCTCGGATGGGTGATGCGGGCGCACGTGTTCCGGGCGCTCGCCTACGAGGGCGAGCTGCGCATCGACGATCCCGACGGCATCGTGGTCGAGGCGGCGTTCCTGCCCCCCGACCGGGGGCTGGCCCTCCTCGCCGAGGGTGCCCGGTGGGTCCACGAGCCGCTGGCCGAGTGGGTCGCGCACCGGTGGGGCCCCGACGCGCCCCGTCGGTTCGCGTACGAGGTCCGGGGCACCGTGATCGGCGCGCTCGAGGTGGCGCGGACCGAACCGGACGGGCCCGGGCCGGACGGGCGGGCGCCCGGCCCGTGACCACGGCCGCGGGCGCGCCGCCGTCCATCCTCCACTGCGACCTCGACGCGTTCTTCGCGTCGGTCGAGCAGCTCCACGACCCGGCGCTCGCGGGTCGACCCGTGGTCGTGGGGGGGCTCGGCGCGCGCGGGGTGGTGGCGGCCGCGAGCTACGAGGCCCGCCGGTTCGGGATCCACTCGGCGATGCCCATGGCCCGGGCCCGCCGGGCCTGCCCCGACGGCGTGTTCCTCGCCCCGCGCTTCGACGCCTACCGCGACGCGAGCCGCGCGGTGATGACGATCCTGGGATCGTTCACGTCGTTGGTCGAGCCGATCGCGCTCGACGAGGCGTTCCTCGACGTGGGGGGATCGCGCCGCCGGTGGGGCACCGGACCGGAGATCGCCGTGGTCATCCGGGACCGCGTCCACGCCGAGACCGGCTTGACGGTCTCGGTCGGCGTGGCGACGACGAAGTTCCTGGCCAAGCTCGCGTCCGACCGGAGCAAGCCCGACGGCCTCCTCGTGATCGAGCCCGGTACCGAGACCGCGTTCCTGCACCCGCTCCCGGTGGAGGCGCTCTGGGGCGTGGGCCCGGCGACCCACCGCCGGCTCGTCGCGCTCGGGGTCCGCACCGTCGGCGACCTCGCCACGCTGGGCGAGCCCACCCTCATCGGTGCGCTCGGGGCGGCACGGGGGCGGCACCTGCACGCGCTGGCCCACAACCGGGACGACCGCGCGGTGGTGCCCGAGCGGGCGGTCAAGTCGGTGGGGCACGAGGAGACGTTCGCGGTGGACCACCGCGACCCCGCCGTCCTGGCCCGCGAGGTGGCGCACCTCGCCGACCGGGTGGCCGCCCGACTCCGGGCCGCGGGGCAGCGGGGCCGGACCGTGCAGCTCAAGGTCCGCTTCGCCGACTTCCGCACCGTCACGCGCTCCCGCACCCTGGCCCGTCCGACCGACCTCGGCGCCGAGATCGGGGCCACGGCCCGCGACCTCCTCGCCGGGGTCGATCCCGGTCCCGGGGTCCGGCTCCTCGGGGTCTCGGTCCACCAGCTCGGTGCCGACGACGGCCCGCTGACCCTCGACCTCGACGGGGCCGGGGCGGGGCCGGGGGGCCGCCGCCGGGCGGCGCTGGAGGAGTCGATCGACGCCGTGCGCGACCGGTTCGGGGCCGACAGCGTCCGGACCGCCCGGCGGGCCGCTGCGCCCCCGGGCCCCCCGGCCGGGACCGGGGCCTGAGGCCGGTCCCCACCCCGGTCCCCACCCCGGTCCCCACCCCGGCGACGGCTCCCGGGGCTCCGGAGGCTTCGGGACCTTCGCGCGTTGTCGGAGGGCCGCCGGTACGGCACAATGGTGATCCTCATGCCGCTCTCCGAAGACGAACAGCGCATCCTCAGGGAGATCGAGGCCAACCTCTCGGTCACCGACCCGAAGCTGGTGCAGCAGGTCTCCGACACCACGCTGTACCGCCATTCGGCGCGCCTGATCAAGTGGTCGGTCCTCGGGTTCGTGGCCGGGCTCGTCCTCCTCGTGGCCACGTTCACGAGCGTGCTCGCCCTCGGCGTCCTCGGGTTCCTCGTCATGCTCGGCTGCCTGCTCGTGATCGAGCGCAACGTGCGCAAGATCGGCCGGGCGGGCCTCGAGGCCCTCACGGAGAACGCCCGGGTCGGCGGCTCGTTCAAGGGGATGTTCGGCGACACCCGCTCCCGCTGGCGCGAGCGCTGGCAGCGCGACGACGGTCCCTGACGCACCCGACCCGACGTCGCTAGTCCGCGTCTGACGACGCGGCGAGCTCCCGGGCGCGCCGGGACCGCCGACCCGGACCGGACCGGAGGTGGCGGCGGAACTCCGCGAGACGCTCCCACGCCGCGGTGGCCTCGGGCTCGCCGACCCGCGTGCCCCGGAACTGCGCAGCGGTGTGCGCGTCGGCGAGGGCGGTGAGCGGGCGCGCCGCGTCCGGGCCGACCCGGGCGCCGACGCGCGCCGCCAGCTCGTTCGGGGTGCAGTGCACGGGTCGCGGCTCGCCGAGTGCGACGAGGCGGTCGACGGCCTCCTCCCAGGCGCCCGCCACCCGGGCGGCGGGATCGGGTCGCCGGCGGCGGGCCGCCCGCCGCGCGCCCCGGGTGGCGGGCCGGACCGCGAGCAGGCCCACCGCGACGGCGAGGACCCCGGCGGCCCACCGCCACCACGGCGTCCCGCGATCGTCGGTCGCGGTCGACGGGACCCCCGGGTCGGGTGCGGGCGCGG
>CAIUKV010000009.1 GCA_903899845.1 uncultured Actinomycetes bacterium | reverse complement strand
GGTCTGGGCCTGGACGCTGCTCCGGGAGCCGGTCACCCGACCCCAGGTCCTCGGGATCGCGCTCTCCCTCACCGGACTGGTGCTGATCGCGGCGGGGTGAGCACGGCGCCAGGTGCCCCGGGCCGGCCCCCGACCACGGCACCTAGGCTCGGGGTGCACCCGACTCACCACCGGAGGGCTCCATGGGCTGGTTCGGCACGAAGACCGAGATGGTGACCCCGGAGCGGGCGCTCCCGGGCCGCCCCGAGACCATGCCGGTGGTGAGGGAGCACCTCGTGCTCGGCACGCCCTACGTCCCCCCGTTCCCCGAGGGGTTCGGGACGATCGTCGTGGGGATGGGCTGCTTCTGGGGCGCGGAGCGCAAGTTCTGGCAGGCCCCGGGCGTACACACCACCGCGGTGGGCTACGCCGGGGGCTACACACCCAACCCCACCTACGAGGAGGTGTGCTCGGGTCGCACCGGCCACACCGAGGTCGTGCTCGCGGTGTTCGACCCGACGGTGACCTCCTACGAGGAGATGCTGCGGGTGTTCTGGGACAACCACGACCCGACCCAGGGGATGCGCCAGGGCAACGACGTCGGCACGCAGTACCGGTCGGCGGTCTACTGGACGACCGACGCCGAGCGTCACGCCGCCGAGGCGACCCGGGACGCGTTCCAGGCCGTGCTCACCGGCGCGGGCTTCGGCCCGATCACCACCGAGATCGCCGCCGCCGGCCCCTTCTACTACGCGGAGCCGTACCACCAGCAGTACCTCGCCGCGAACCCGGGGGGCTACTGCGGCCTCGGCGGCACCGGCCAGCGCTGCCCCACCGGCGTCGGATCGGGCGGCTGACGTGGCCACCGACGCCGCCGCCTGCGGTGTGGCCCGGACGGCGCTGCGGGCCCGGGTGACCGCGCTCGCACTCGCCGCCGACCCCACGGCGATGGACGCGATCTGCCCCACCACCCCCGAGTGGCGGGGCCGCGACGTGCTCGCCCACCTCGTCGGGGTCGACGCCGACATCCTCGCCGGCCGCCTCGAGGGCGCGGGCACCGACGCCTGGACCGCGGTGCAGGTCGACGCCCGGCGCGACCGCTCGGTCGCCGACCTCTGCGCCGAGTGGGACGAGACCGGTCCGCAGGTCGAGGCGGTGGCGGCCGCGTTCGGGCCCGTGGCCGGGCAGTGGGTGTTCGACGCCTGCACCCACGAGCACGACCTGCGCCTCCTCCTCGGCGCCCCGGGCGCCCGCGAATCCGACGCGGTCCTCACGGGCGGCACCTGGATCCTCGACCGCCTCGGCGAGCGCCTCGACGCCACCGGGCGACCGGCCCTGCACCTCACCCTGGAGGACGGCCCGGTCACGCTCGGGACCGGTCGGCCCGCCACCGGGCTGCGCGCCACCCGGTTCGAGCTGATGCGCGCGCTCGCGGGTCGACGCAGCCGCGCCCAGATCGACGTCTGGGACTGGGACGGGCCCGCCCGCACCGACGACCTCGCCCGCGATCCGTTCCCGCCGCCCCCGCACGACGTCGACGAATAGGCCGTGCCCCTCCCACGGTCGCTCGCGCCGTTCCGCCAGCGCGACTACCTGCGCTTCTGGGCCGGGGCGTTCGTCTCGAACATCGGCACGTGGATGGAGACGGTGGCGGTCGGGATCCTCGTCACCACCGAGACCGGACAGGCGGGCTGGGCCGGGCTGGTGTCGGCGGCCGCCTTCTTCCCCGCCGCCACCGCCGGACTGGTCGGGGGCGCCCTGGCCGACCGGATCCCCCGTCGCCGGCTGCTGCTCATGACCGTGAGCGCGCAGATGCTCCTCGCCGGGCTGCTCACCGCCCTGGCCGCGATGGACGCCGCCCACCCGGCGGTGGTGACCGTCATCGTGTTCGCCGCCGGGTGCGCCGCTGCGCTCGGCTTCCCCACCTACCAGGCGCTGCTCCCCGACCTCGTCCCCCGGGAGGACGTCCCGGCGGCCATGGCGCTCGGGTCGGCCCAGTGGAACCTGGGGCGGGTCGTCGGACCCGCGCTGGCCGGGGTGGTCATCGCGTTCGGGGGCTACACCTGGGCGTTCGCGATCAACGCGCTCAGCTTCCTGGCGGTGATCGCGGCGATCGCGCCCCTCGCCCTCCCGGCCCCCACGCCGAAGGCGGGCGAGTCGATCCGGGCGTCGATCGCGTCGGGCTTCCGCTATGTGCGCGGTGACCCCGGCCTGCGGGCGGTGGTCGGCTACCTCTCCCTCAACTCGCTGCTCGCCGCGCCCTTCATCGCGCTCGTCCCCGCGGTCGCGCTGAAGGTGTTCGGCGACGAGGACTTCGGCACGTCGCTGCTGGTCACCGCGCAGGGGGTCGGCGCGGTGGTCATGGCCCTGACGCTCGGCGGGCTGAGCCACCGGTTCGGGATCCGCCGGGTCGTGCTCGTGGGGCTGAGCGTGCTGCCGGCGCTGCTCGTGGCCTACGCGCTGGCCCCGACCATCGGGCTCGCCGCGGCGGCGATCTTCGGCGTGGGCGCGGCGTACCTGGCCTGCCTGTCGGGCTTCAACACCGTCGCGCAGCTGCGGGCCCCGACCGAGATGCGGGGCCGGGTGATGAGCGTCAACATGCTGATCCTCGGCACCCTCTACCCGATCGGCGCGGTCGTGCAGGGACGGATCGCCGACTCGGTCGGGCTGCGGACC
>CAIUKV010000008.1 GCA_903899845.1 uncultured Actinomycetes bacterium | reverse complement strand
CGCGGAACCGGATCTCGAGCCCCTGGTTCAGGAACGCCATCTCGCGGAGGCGCTCGATCAGGGTCTGGGCCCGGAACTCGACCTCCTCGAAGATCGTCGGGTCGGGCCAGAAGGTGACGGTGGTCCCGGTCTTCTTCGAGGTGCCGGCCTTCTGGATCTTCCCCTGGGGCACGCCGCCCTTCGCGTACGTCTGGGTCCACTTCCCACCGTCGCGGTGGATCTCGAGCTCGAGCCGGGTCGACAGCGCGTTGACCACCGACACGCCGACGCCGTGGAGGCCTCCGGAGATCTTGTAGCCCTCGCCCCCGAACTTCCCGCCCGCGTGCAGCACGGTCATGACGACCTCGGCCGCCGACTTGCCCTTGTAGTCGGGATGGTTGTCGACCGGGATGCCCCGGCCGTTGTCGGTCACCCGGCAGGCGCCGTCGGGCAGGAGGGTGACGTCGATCCGGGTGGCGTAGCCCGCCATGGCCTCGTCGACGGCGTTGTCGACGACCTCGTAGACCAGGTGGTGCAGGCCCGACAGGCCGGTGCTTCCGATGTACATCCCGGGGCGTTCGCGAACGGGCTCGAGGCCCTTGAGGACCGTGATGTCCTTGGCGCTGTACGCCACGCGGGGTCACCTCTCGGACGTCGTGGGCCGGCCCCGTCATCCGGATCGCCGGGGTGCGGGAGCGGCCCCGCAGACTGGTGGGTCGGTTGGGGGGTCGTGGTGGTCGAACGGGCCCGCTCGAGCCGCGAATCCGAACGAAACCGCAGGTCAGAGGGCTTTTGCCCGACACCCGATGGTACCAGGCGACACCTCCCGACCCGGGGCTATCCGGGTCGCCCGGGCCGTCGGCGCGGCGGGGGTCGGCGCTCGGGTCCGTCCCCGCCGGGCGTCCGGACGCTGGCCCGGACCGCCCGCACGACACCGTCGCCGACGAGGCGCGACACCCGGGCCACGAGGTCGGCTTCGAGGTAGCGGAACTCCGTCGCCCACGCCGGCGAGTCGACCACGACGTCGACGACGCCGTCCCGGACGGAGCGGACCTCGCTGTGCGCGGCGACGGCCTCGCCCACGAGCTCGGGCCACGCGGCCACGACCCGGCCGAACACCTGCGGATCGGCCAGGCCCAGCTCGGCACCGATCATCGCCGCCGCGTCCCCCACCGACACCGCGTCGCCGAGGTCACCCGGGAGCCGCGGCCGCGACAGGCGTCGGCGGGGATCCCGCTCGGGGCGGGTCACGCCGCACCCGCGAGCACCCGACCGGCCTCGACCCGGAGATGCCGCTCCGGGCGGACCGCGGTCGGGATGGTCGTCGCCGTCGTGATCAGCGTCTGGCCCGCCGGGAGCGCCGCGGCGAGGGCGTCGGCGCGGGTGGGGTCGAGCTCGGAGAAGACGTCGTCGAGCAGGAGCACCGGCGCCGCGCCGATCGTCTCGCGACCGACCGCGTGGCCGCCGAGTCGCAGCGCCAGCGCCAGGCAGCGTTGCTCGCCCTGTGACGCGTGCGTCCGCGCGTCCATGCCGTCGAGGAGGATCCGCCACTCGTCGCGGTGGGGACCGGCGAGCGTGACCCCCCGTTCGACCTCGCGCCGGTGCAGCGCGACCAGCGCGTCGCGCAGGACGGCCTCGGCGTCGTCGGGGTCGATGCCGTCGGGCGCCCAGTCCGCCTCGTAGCGACCCGCGACCTCGGCCGGCCGCCCGGCCAGGGCGGCGTACGCCGCTCCGAGGTGGGCCTCGAGCCGACCCACCAGCCGGAGCCGGCCCCGTACCAGCTCGGCACCGGCGCGGGCGAGCTGCTCGTCGAACACCTCGAGGGTGTGCTGGGCGTCGGCGCCCCGGAGCCCACCCTTGAGCAGGGCGTTGCGGTGGCGGAGCACCTTCTCGTAGTCGGCCCGGGCCGCGTCGTAGCGGGCGGCGAGGAACCCGAGCAGGTCGTCGAGGTACTCCCGTCGCCCCGCCGGTCCACCCTTGACCAGCGCGAGGTCGTCGGGGGTGAAGATCGTCACCCGGAGCAGGTCCAGCCGGTCGCGGGCCCGGGCCAGGGCGTGGCCGTTGACCAGGACACGGTTGCGCCCGGCCCGCCGGAGCTCGGCGTCGAGGGTCTGGTGCCGGCCGACGCCGTCGCTCCCGGACCGGACCGCGGCCCGGACCACGGCGGTCTCGGCCCCG
Organism: uncultured Actinomycetes bacterium; assembly: GCA_903899845.1. Taxonomy (GTDB): domain Bacteria; phylum Actinomycetota; class Acidimicrobiia; order IMCC26256; family PALSA-555; genus CAIUKV01. The sequence continues at coordinate 80,432 of CAIUKV010000008.1, read as the reverse complement.
TCCCGGACCAGCGTGGCGTCGGGTACCCCTCGGAACGACCGCCCCAGCGCGACCCAGGCGGCGGCCTCCAGGATCGTGGTCTTGCCGGCGCCGTTGGCCCCCTCGAGCACCGTCACCCCCGGACCGAGCTCGAGGTCGGCGTGCACGTACCGACGGAAGTCGCGCAGCTCCAGGGACGCCAGGTGCACGGCCGACGGTCGGGCGAGGTCTAGGCGATCCGGACCGGCATGAGCAGGTACAGGAAGTCGGGGGCCTCCGGGTTCCGCATCACCGCCGGGCGGAGCGGGTCCTGGGTCTCGAGCTCGATCACGCTCCCGCCGACGGACTCGATGCCGTCGAGCAGGAACTGCGCGTTGAACGCGACGGTGAGCTCCCCTCCGTCGAAGGTCGCCTCGACCGACTCGTGGGCCTCGCCGATGTCCTGGGCCACCGCCGAGAGCTCGATGCCGTCGGGGTTCATGCGGATGCGGATCGGCGCGGTGTCGCGGCTCTGACTGACGAGCCGGACGCGGTTGACCGCGGCGCCGAGCAGGTCGCGGCTCACCTTCAGGCGGTTCGGGTAGTCCGAGGGGATGAGCTGCTGGTAGTTGGGGAACTCGCCCTCGATCAGACGCGTGGTGATGTCGGCGCTGCCCACCCGGAAGGTGACGTCGCGTTCGGCGAGGAACACCTCGATGTCCCCGTCGCGCAGGAGCCGCTGCACCTCGGCGAGCCCCTTGGCCCCGACCAGGACGCGCTGGTCGCCGGCGAGCATGCTCACGCCGGGGAGGTCCCGCATCGCCAAGCGGTACGAGTCGGTCGCGACCAGACGGAGCCCACCCTCGTGGGCGGCGAGGAGGACGCCGGTCAGGATCGGCCGGGCGTCGTCGCGCGACGCGGCCGGCACGACCTGGCGGAGCGACTCGGCCAACGCGGCGCCGTCGACCCGGACCCCGTTCTCGGGGACCTCGGGCAGCCGCGGGAACTCCCCGACCGAGAGCGTGCGCAACGTCGTGGCGAACCGGCCGGCCTCGATCCGGGCGTCCTCCCCGACGAGCTCCACCGTGACGGTGTCGCCGTCGAGGCGGGCGAGGATGTCGGCGAAGAGCCGGGCCGGGAGGACGGCGCTCCCCTCCCCCTCGCCCTGCACCGGGGTCGTGACCCGGATGGTCATCTCGAGGTCGGAGCCGACGAGCTCGACCGAGCCGGGTCCGAGGGTGACCCGGAGCCCCGACAGGACCGGCAGCGCGCCGGTCCGGGAGGCCACGGCCCGTTGCGCGGTCCCGACCGCGTCGGCGAGGGCTTCGCGCTCAGCACGGAACTTCACCGGTGCTCCTCTCGGGGGATTCCGGTTCTCCCGGAAGACCTGTATTTCATTTCGTTGCTGTCGTAGGGGCTGTGGATTGTGGATGAACGGGTGTCTTCCCAGGTCAGAGCGTTTCCGGAATCCACAGCCATCCACCGACGTCCACAGGCGGGGTAGGTCACGGTCGCGGGCGCCGGCGTCGTCCCCGGAACGGGGGGCCGCCGTCCCCAGCGATCCACAGCGCTGTCCACCGGCTCCGTCACACGCTCGTGCCGAGCCGGATCCGGGTGATCAGCTCGTTGACCTGCTCGAAGATGATGTGTCGCTCCGTCATCTGCTGCTTGATCTTGTCGACCGCGTACATGACGGTGGTGTGGTCCCGGCCGCCGAACGCCTCGGCGATCCGGGGGTAGCTCAGGTCGGTGAGCTCCCGCATGACGTACATCCCGATCTGGCGGGCGGTGACCAGCGGCCGGCGGCGGCTCTTGCCGCACAGGTCGTCGATGGTCCAGCCGAACATCTTGGCGGTCTCCTCCATGATGAGGTCGGAGGTGATCTCGCGGGGCTGGCTGGCCGGGAGGAGGTCGGCGAGGACCTTCCGGGCGATCTCCTCGGAGAGGGGGGCCCGGTTGAGGCTCGAGTACGCGGCGACCCGGATCAGGGCGCCCTCGAGCTCGCGGATGTTGTCGCGGATGTGTGCGGCGATGAAGCCGAGGACCTCGTTGGGGATGCCACCGAGGTGCTCCGCCTCCGCCTTCTTGCGCAGGATGGCGAGCCGGGTCTCGAACTCGGGCGGCTGGACGTCGGTGATGAGGCCCCACTCGAACCGACTCCGCAGGCGGTCCTCGAGGGTCGCGATCGACTTGGGCGACCGGTCCGACGAGATGACGATCTGGCCGCCCTCGTTGTGGATCTGGTTGAAGGTGTGGAAGAACTCCTCCTGCAACTCCTGCGTGCGCTCGAGGAACTGGATGTCGTCGATGAGCAGCACGTCGAGCTCGCGGTAGCGGCGCTTGAACACCGGCATGCGGGTCCGGTCGCGGATGGCCTCGACGAAGTCGTTCATGAACGACTCGGTGGAGACGTAGCGCACGCGCTTGCGCGGGAACATCGCGCGGACGTGGTGCCCGATCGCGTGCAGGAGGTGGGTCTTGCCGAGCCCGGCGGGGCCGTAGATGAACAGGGGGTTGTAGGCCTGGGCCGGGGCCTCCGCGACCGAGAGCGCGGCCGCGTGGGCGAAGCGGTTCGAGGCGCCGATGACGAACTGGTCGAACGTGTAGCGCTCGTTCAGCGTGCCCGAGGCCCAGGTGGACTCGCTCGAACGGTTCGACGCGGTGGCCGGCGCGTCGGCGCGTGCGGGCGGCGGCTCGTCGGCGGGGAGGTCCACGGGGCGGGCCTCGGTGTCGACGAGGAGCTCCACGTGGATGTCGCGCCCGGTCGCGTCGCGCAGCGAGTCGTCGAGCAGACCGCGGTAGCTGGACCGGATCCGCTCGCAGGCGACGGTGCTGGGCACGCCGAGCACGAGGACGTCGCCGTCGAAGCGCAGGGCTCGCACGCCCTGGAACCACGCGTGCCAGGTCGCCTCGGCGAGCTGGGTCCGCAGCTGTGCGGCGCCGGCCTCCCAGAGCGCGTCGGGCGACGTGGCCGGGACCGGTCCTCGGGGCTCGGGGGCCGAGCCGGTGGCCGAAGCGGAGTTGTCCACAGGCAGTTCCACAGATGTGGAGAACCTCGGGGCGGGGGCTCCCGTCCCGGTGGGATCTCGAGCGGCGTGGTCGTCGCCCCTCGGGTGCCGGGGCTCCCGATGGTCGCTCCGCGCCCCCGGTCTCCGGGTCCGCGAACCCCGGTCCGACCGTCCCCCGGGGACGGGGAACGTAGCACCGGACCAGGGTCGTCACAAACGGACCCGCGTTGCGCGTCGCGTCGGCCGACTCGTAGACTCCGCCGGTTCGGCGCCGCTTCCTCCACCCTTCGGGGAAGGTCCGCCGAGGCAGCCCAGGAGGCCGTTTCCGTGAAGCGCACGTTCCAGCCCAACAATCGCAAGCGCAAGAAGAAGCACGGGTTCCGGCACCGCATGCGGACCCGGGCCGGCCAGGCGGTGCTGAAGTCCCGCCGGAGCCGGGGCCGGAAGCGGCTGTCGGCCTGATCTGGCGAATCCGAGACCGTGGGACCTTCGAGGCCCTGGGCCGGGCACCGGCCCGGACGGCCGGCCCGGTCCGGCTGCGAACCGTGGCGGTCGCGCCCGGGCCGCCCCGCGTGGCGTACGCCGTGGGCCGCCCGGTCGGCAACGCCGTGGCCCGCAACCGGCTCCGGCGCCGGCTCCGGGCGGCGGTCGCGGCCCGGGCCGAGGATCTCCGGCCCGACACGGCCTACCTGCTGTCGGCGGGACCCCGGGCTGCGGCCATGACCAGCACCCAGCTCGCCGAGGCGGTGGCCCGGCTCCTCGCCGGCTCCGGGTCCGACCGGTGAACGCGAGCCGACCGAGCCCGGCGGCCTGGCTCCTGGCCCTGCCGGTGCGGGCCTGGCGTCTGGTGAGCCGGTACCTGCCTCCCCACTGCCGGTTCCACCCGTCCTGCTCCGCCTACGCGCTCGAGGCCCTCGAGCGGCACGGGGCGGTGCGGGGCTCGTGGCTGACCGTCCGGCGGGTCGGCCGCTGCCACCCGTGGCATCCGGGCGGGATCGACCCCGTCCCGGAACCGAACACACGTTCGCATCCCGCCCCGGTCGGGGCCCGTCCGAGTGAAGGCGTCTGATGGCCATCTTCAACCCGATCCTCGACGCGATCGGCTGGTTGCTGTCGATCTTCTACGGGGTGATCCCGAACCTCGGCGTCTCGATCATCCTGTTGACCTTCACGATCATGGGACTGCTGTACCCCCTGACCGCCAAGCAGGCCCGGTCGATGATCCGGATGCAGATGGTGCAGCCCGAGATCAAGCGCATCCAGGCCAAGTACAAGAACGACCGGGCGGCCCTCAACGAAGAGATGATGAAGTTCTACCAGGAGAACAAGATCAACCCGCTGGCGGGTTGTCTGCCGCTCCTGGTGCAGATGCCGATCTTCTTCGCGCTGTTCCGCGTGCTGCAGAACCCGTACAAGTACGTGCCCGAGTCGTCCTCGCTGTTCAAGGCCCTGTGCACCGTGCCGAGGGGACCCGACGCAGGCGTGCTGGCCACGGTGGACCAGTGCTCGAAGGGCGGCGCGTACGGGTCGCAGCTGCCCGTCCCCAAGCAGTTCCTCGGGATGAACCTGTCCCTCTCCGCCCCCGACCAGCTCACCACCTGGGCGAGCGTCCTCGGGTTCGGCCTCGTCGCCCTGGTCATGCTCTCCGGCTACCTGCAGTCACGCCAGGCCCAGAAGCGCACGCCGGCCATCAACAAGCAGATGGCCCTCGTCACCAAGATCCTGCCGGTGTTCTTCGGCTTCATCTCGCTGAACTTCCCGTCGGGGCTCGTGCTCTACTTCTTCGTCAGCAACCTCTGGCGACTGGGTCAGCAGGAGGTCATCTTCCGGAGCATCGGGACGGCGGCGAACCCGAAGCACAAGTCGCTGACCGGACCGAAGGCGGCCGCAGTGGTGGACGCCGACAGCCGCGAGCGGTCCGACGCCGGTCCGGGCGACGACACCCCGGTCCCGGCGAAGCCGAGGAAGGCCCCCGCCCCCCGGGCCGCGCGGCCCGCCCCGCCCGGCAAGCCGATGATCGCTCCCACGGGCGGCGGCGGCCTGCGCGGGTTGTTCCGACCCCCGCCCCCTCCGGGGGCGGGCGCAACGGTGCGCCCGGCGACCCCGCCGGCGCGCAAGCAGAGCACCCGGTCGACGCGGTCCACGCGGACCACGACGCCGACCCCGGCCGAACGGCCGGGGCAGGCGGGACGCCGGGTCTCGAAGAAGAAGAAGAAGCGCTGAGGCAGACACATGGAATGGGTGGAGACGACCGGTCCGACCGTGGCCGCGGCCCTCGACGCCGCGCTCGACGAGCTCGGGGTCGATGAGGACGAAGTCGAGTACAGCGTGATCGAGGAGCCCCGCAGCGGGCTGTTCGGTCGGATCGGCGCCCATCCGGCGCGGATCCGGGCGCGGATCCGACCGATCTCCCGGGAGAAGCCCGGCGACCGGGGCCCCCGCCGGGGCTCGGGTGGTCGCGGCGGCCGGGGCTCGCGGCCGGACGGCGGCGCCCGCAAGGGTGGCGGAGACCGCAAGGCCGGTGGCGACCGCAAGGCCGGTGGCGACCGCAAGGGTGGCGGCGCGCGACCCAAGGAAGCCGGCCGCCCGGGCGGCAGCGACCGGGACCGCGCAGCGGACGACTCGGCGCCCGGGTCGGGTGCCGCAGGGGTGGCGGAGGCACCGGGGAACGGCGCCGCCGGATCATCGGAAGGTGGGGCCGGAAACCGCCGGCGACGGAGCCGGGGTGGCCGAGGGCCGCGCCCGCAGCAGGAGGAGACAGCGATGACCGAGACCACCGAGATCCCGATCGGGGAGCAGGCCGACGCCGCGGACGAGTTCATGCGGGGGCTGGTCGGTGCGTTCGCCCTGCCGGGTGACGTGGCCGTCCGCATCGAGGAGGACACGGTCTTCGTGGACGTCGACGGGCCCGACCTCGGCATCCTGGTCGGTCCGAAGGGCGCGACCCTGCGGGCGATCGAGGACCTCCTGCGGACCGTCGTGCAGCGCCGGACCGACGGTCAGGGGGCCCGGATCCACCTCGACGTCGCCGGGTACCAGGCCAAGCGCCGGGCCGCGCTGGCCCGGTTCGCGGAGGACCTCGCCGGCCGGGTCCGCGACAGCGGCGAGGAGCTCTCGCTCGAGCCGATGTCGGCCGCCGACCGCAAGGTCGTGCACGACACCGTCGCCGGGATCCCCGGGGTCGCGACCACCTCGGAGGGCGAGGAGCCGAGGCGGCGCGTGGTGCTGCGCCCCGAGTGAGTCCGGCCCCGGTCCCGGCCGACGACCTCGAGCGCGTCCTCACCGAGGCGCGGTCGCTCGGGTTCCTCGGACCGGGGCCAGTCCCACCCCAGATCGATCACGCCCGGGGGTTCGCGTCGATGCCGACGCGGACCCCCGAGTCGTTCCTGGACCTGGGCTCGGGGGGAGGCCTCCCCGGCCTCGTGCTCGCTGTGACTTGGCCCGACGCGACCGGAGTCCTCCTCGAGGCGATGCGTCGCCGGGCCGAGTTCCTGGAGCAGGCCTGCGGGCGCCTGGGCGTGGCCGATCGGGTCTCGGTCGTGTGCGAGCGGGCCGAGGTGGCGGCCCACGACCCGACGCTCCGCGAGCGCTTCGACCTGGTCACGGCCCGCTCGTTCGGGCCCCCGGCCGCAACCGCGGAGTGTGCCGTCGGGTTCCTCCGGCCCGACGGCGAGCTGGTGGTGAGCGAGCCGCCCGAGGACGTCGGCGACCGCTGGCCGGCCGGGCCACTGGCCGGACTCGGTCTCGCGGTCGAGCGGACCGCCTCGGCGGGCGCCCGCTTCGTGGTGCTGCGCCGGACCGGCCCCGTGGGTGCGGGGATCCCCCGCCGCACCGGTGTGCCCGAGAAGCGGCCCCGCTGGCGCTGATCCCGAGCCTCCTGCGGTGTTCCACGTGGAACGCCTGGGACGGGTGACGGCGAGGGTTCCACGTGGAACCTCGTGGCGCCCACCGGCCGGACCCACGGCCTCCCCGGCCCGCTCCCTGGGCCCCGCTCCCGGGGGCCGTGATCCGCTGGGCGTGTCGGGCGGAGGCTGGACCCCTCCGTGAGGCCGACGGCGACCCGCTCCGGGGCGGCGTGGGGGGGTGTCCGCCCGCCCTCGGCATCCACGACGTATCCTGACCACGTCATCACGGCCGCCCGGGGAGGAACGTTGCTGAAGAAAGGTCGTGGCTCGCGGCGTGCGCAGCGCCCGGGCCCGGCGCCCGCACCGGCGCCGCCGCAGCCCGCCGCCGCAGCCGATCCCGAGGAGCCGGTCGGCCCGCCCCCGACCCCGGTGACGGCCGCTCCGGTCCCGGCCCCCGCCCCGACGCGATCCGAGGCCGCGGCGTCACCGGAGGCGCCGGTCGAAGCGGCCGACCCGGTAGAGGTCGAGGCATCGACCGAGGCATCGACCGAGGCGCCGACCGAGGCGCCGACCGAGGAGGCGGCGCCCCCGACGGTCGACCCGGAGCCGGACGAGCCGGTCGGTCCGGTGCTCGAGACCGCCAAGCTCCCCGATGCTCCGGAGGGTCCGGCTCCCCCGATGGTCCTGCCCCGGGTGGTGGCGATCGCCAACCAGAAGGGCGGGGTGGGCAAGACCACGACGACGGTCAACCTCGGCGCCGCGCTGGCGGAGCTCGGGTTCCGGGTGCTCATCGTGGACCTCGACCCCCAGGGCAACGCCTCGAGCGGCCTCGGGATCATCTCCCGGGACGTCGAGCGCTCGGTCTACGACGTCCTGCTCGCCGACGTGCCGCTCGAGGACGTGGTCGAGTCGACCAGCCTGAAGAACCTCTTCGTGGCCCCGGCGACCATCGACCTGGCCGGCGCCGAGATCGAGCTGGTGCCGGCGATGAGCCGCGAGATGCGCCTGCGCCGGGCGATCGACGCCGTCCGGCCCGACTACGACCTCGTGATCATCGACTGCCCGCCGTCGCTCGGGCTGCTCACCGTCAACGGGCTGGCGGCCGCCGACGACGTGATCGTCCCGGTGCAGTGCGAGTACTACGCCCTGGAGGGCGTGGCGGCCCTCTGGCGGAACATCGGCCTGATCCAGACCAATCTCAATCCGGGACTCGACCTCCGGGGCATCGTCCTCACCATGTACGACGCCCGGACCAAGCTCGCCGACCGGGTGATCGCCGAGGTGCGCGACTACTTCGGCGAGAAGGTCTACGAGACCGTGATCCCGCGCACCGTGCGCCTCAGCGAGGCCCCGAGCCACGGGCAGTCCATCATCACGTTCGATTCCACGTCGCGGGGGGCGCAGGCCTACCGCGACCTCGCCAAGGAGGTCAGCCGTGGCGCGACCCGACAGCCTGGGTAGGGGACTCGATGCGCTCATCCCCGGGGGATCGGCGGCCCCCCGGTCGGCCCGGGGTGGCCCCGCCCTCCTCGAGCTCGAGGTCACGGCGATCCGACCCAACCCGTACCAGCCGCGGGACCAGTTCGACGAGGCCGCACTCAGCGCGCTCGCCGACAGCATCCGGGCCGTGGGGGTGCTCCAGCCCGTGCTCGTGCGCCCGGCCGACGGGGGCTACGAGCTCATCGCCGGCGAGCGCCGGTGGCGGGCGGCCCGCCGGGTCGGCCTGGCCCGGATCCCGGCGCTGGTGCGCGAGACCGACGACGGCGCAGCGCTGGAGCAGGCCCTGGTCGAGAACATCCAGCGCCAGGAGCTCAACCCGCTCGAGGAGGCCGGCGCCTACCAGCAGCTGATCGACGATTTCGGGCTCACCCACGAGCAGGTGGCCCAGAAGGCCGGATGCAGCCGGGCCTCCGTGACCAACACGCTGCGGCTCCTGAGCCTGCCCCCGTCGATCCAGCGGCTGGTTCGGGACCGGCAGCTGTCGATGGGCCACGCCCGCGCGCTCCTCGGCACGCCCGACCGGGCGTTCCAGGAGCAGCTGGCCAGGCGCATCCCCAAGGAGGACCTGTCGGTCCGGACCGTGGAGCAGCTGGTGCGGGCGCACAACGACGGTCCCGACGGGCCCGACGATCCTGGGCCCGGCAAGGACCCCACGCGGCGCCGGACCCGCCCGGCCGGCATCGCCGAGCTGGAGGAGATGCTGGCCGATCACCTCGAGACCCGGGTCAAGATCGCGATGAACGCAGGGGGCAAGGGCCGCATCACCGTGGACTTCGCCGGACTCGAGGACCTCGAGCGGATCTACCGGCGCCTCACCGAGGACCGGGTGGCGGTTCCCGACGCCTGACCCCTCCCGAGGTCGTTGCTTCGGCAACGACCTTGTGCGGCCGCGCCGTCTCGCGGGCGCAACTGGAGCACCCTGGGAACAATGATTGCGGCAGCAATCACTCGTCCGGTGGGGCGCCGGCTCCGGGGGAGCCGTCGCGGGCCGGTCGCTCCCAGGCCTGGCGCACGCCCCGCACCACGGCCCGGGCCACCGCGCCGGACCGGTGCACCACCGCGGCGAGCGCCGGCGCATCCCCGGACGGGACCAGCTCGCACACGACCGCGGCCATGCGCGTCTCCCGCAGCACGGGGTACGCCGCACCGGCGACCGAGGCGGAGCCGGCGAGCTCGTCGGCGAACTGGCGGGCCACGGCGTCGGCGACCACGACCCCGGTCTCCGACCGGAAGCCGGTCGTCGCGAAGTGCACGCAGCGCGGCGGACCGGTCCCGAAGGCCAGGCCGAGGTAGAGATCGGCGTCGAACCCGTTGGCGGCACGGGCGAGCATCGACTCGTCGTCGCCGCTCGTGTCGAGCACGACCCTCGCCCGGGCCAGCGTGAGCCCGCGGGCGACGTTGTCGCCGACCACGGCCAGACCCGGCGCCGCGGCCACGAAGATCCGTCGCCCCTCGATGCGGTGGGGGCCCCGCCGCATCTCGTCGCGTTCCCGGACGGTGGCGACCGATCCGGCGGCCATCCCGCCGACCCGGTCGAGGGCCGCGACCGCGTCGGGTCCGCAGATGCCGTCGGGGACCAGCCCGGCGCTGCGCTGGAACTCGACCAGCGCCCGGTGGGTCTCCGGCCCGAAGAGGCCGTCGACCCGTCGGGCGTCGAACCCGAGGGTGTTCAGCCGCCGCTGGAGGTCGGCGACGTCGTCGCCCCGCACGAGCGGCTGACGGAAGTAGAGCAGCCGGTCGCCCAGGGCGAACCCGCTCTCGACCAACGAGGACCAGGTGTGTCGCCCGACGACGCCGTCGACCCGCAGCCCCCGGTCCCGCTGGAACGCATTGACCGACGCCTCGGTCGCCCCGCCGAACACCCCGGCCGGATCGGCGTCGCAGCGGTACCCGAGGACGCCGAGCCGGGACTGCAGGTCGCGGACGCCTTCGCCCCGGCTTCCCCGGGTGAGCGGGTCGGCCACGGCGATCGATGCTCCGACGGCCCGGGGGCCGTCCTCAGCCGACGTACTCGGCGAGCTCCTGGAGCAGCTGGCCCTTGCCCTTGGCGCCCACCAGCCGCTTCACCTCGGCCGACGAGTCGCCCGGGGTGAACACGAGCAGCGTGGGGATGCTCATCACGTTGAACCGCTGCGCGGTGGTCGGATTGTCGTCGACGTTGACCTTGGCGATCCGGATCTTGCCCGCCTGCTCGGTGGCGATCTCCTCGAGCACCGGAGCGATCATGTGGCACGGTCCGCACCACTCGGCCCAGAAGTCGACGAGCACCGGGGTGTCGGCGCTGCCGATCGTCTCGTCGAAGGTCGCGTCGGACAGGTCGAGGATGTTCTTCGCCACGGGAGGTCCTTTCTGCGTGGCCGGGAGTGTACCGGCGGTGGAACCGGGCCAGACGGCCCGCCATTCCGCCCGCCCGCGTCGGCCGGACGAGGTCGGGAGGGAGCGACGGGTGGAGCGGCCGGCCTCAGGCGTCGGTGCGGGCGTGATGGTCGGCATGGGCCAGCCAGCGCTCGGCCTCGATCGCGGCCATGCAGCCGCTCCCGGCTGCGGTGATGGCCTGCCGGTAGACGTGGTCCTGGACGTCGCCGGCGGCGAACACCCCCTCGACCGACGTGCGGGTGGACCCGGGGACGGTGACGATGTAGCCGTCGGGGTCGAGGTCGAGCTGACCGGCGAACAGCGACGTGTTCGGGTCGTGCCCGATGGCCACGAACAGCCCCTGTACGTCGAGCGTGCTGGTGTCGCCGGTCGCGGTGTCGCGCAGCACCACGTGCTCCACGGCGTGGTCCCCGACGATCTCCGCGACCTCCGAGTTCCAGCGGAACTCGATCTTGTCGTTGGCGAAGGCCCGGTCCTGCATGATCTTGGAGGCGCGCAGCTCGTCGCGCCGGTGGATGACGACCACCTTGGTGGCGAACTTGGTGAGGAAGAGCGCCTCCTCGATCGCGGAGTCGCCGCCGCCCACGATGCCGAGCGGCTTGTCGCGGAAGAAGAACCCGTCGCAGGTGGCGCAGGTGGACACCCCGTGCCCGAGGAGGCGGGCCTCCGACTCGAGCCCGAGCATGCGGGCGCTCGCGCCGGTGGACACGATCACCGAGCGGGCCCGGTACTCGGTGTCACCGACCCACACGCCGAAGGGCCGGGTCGAGAAGTCGACGCGGTCCACGTCGGCGGTCACGAACTCGGTGCCGAACCGGCCCGCCTGCTCGCGGAACTTCATCATGAGCTCGGGCCCGAGGATCCCGTCGGGGAAGCCGGGGAAGTTCTCGACCTCGGTCGTCAACATCAGCTGGCCACCGGCGGCGATGCCCTCGAACAGCACCGGCGCCAGGTTGGCCCGCCCGGCGTAGACCGCCGCGGTCAGACCCGAGGGTCCCGACCCGACGATGACGAGCTCGTGCACCGTGCTCACGACGAGGTCTCCCGGTTGCGGGGCGCCCGCCGCGTCCAGCAGACGATGCCCGCGATCACGAGGATCGCGCCCGTCCACAGGTAGGCGCCCCACACCCGGCCCGTGACCAGGAACGCGCCCCGGAAGAAGGCGATCACGACCAGCACCGTGGCCACCGCCACGAACGCGCCGGCGAGCAGCCCGTAGACCACCGCCTTCGCCGCGGCCCGGGCGGGGACCACCGTCCGGTCGCGGACCAGTCCGACGACGTGCTCGATCGTGTCGGCGGCCTGTGAGGCCCAGTCTTCACGCACGGTGTGCTCCCGGTTCGACGCCGTCGGCAGCGTAGCGCCCCCGTCCGCCGCGCGGCCCGGGCCGATCAGCCGACGCGCACCTCGCGTACGTCGATCCGACCCGACGGAGGGGTCCGGGTGAACCACACCAGGACGACCCGCCCGGTCACCGCCGGATCGACGTCGATCCGCGCGTCGGCGGCGAGGTCGGTGCCCCGGCCCCGCACCGGTCCCCATCCGGAGAGGGTCGCGGGTGCGGTGTCGGCGACGCGGATCTCGACGTCGGCCCCGGCTGCCCCGTCGAGCGCCACCTCCGACACCGGCGTCGGGTCGCGCAGCGTGACGACGAGCCCGACCCCGGCCTTGATGCCCCCGAGGTCGCGCGTCGCGTAGGTCTCGCTGCTCCACGCCGTGGCCGGATCGCCGTCGACGGCCCGGGCCACGGCCGCGGGATTCTCCGCCCCGTCGCCGTCCGGGTCGTAGTCGCGGACCTCGACGATCGCCGGGGCGCCCGCGGCGCCGTCGACCGGGCCGGGACCGTCGTCGCCCACGATGCGGGCCGTCACCAAGCCGGCGGCGACGCCGAGGACGGCGAGGAACACGAGGAAGGCGACGACCCGCACCACCCGACCGGGACCCCGTCGACGCCGAACGGGCGCCGCCGGGCGCCGGCCCGCCGCCTCCTGCGCCGGCGAAGCGGGCGGCGATCCGGGCGGCGATCCAGGGGGCGGGCCGACGGGACCCGGGGCCGGGGGGGCGGGTGGCGGAGCCACCCCGGCGGCGGCCCGGCGCAGGAGCTCGGCGAAGGAGGCGGCGTCGGGGATCCGGTGGGCGGCGTCCGGCTGCAGGGCGGCGGCGACGACCGCGGCGAGGGGCGCCGGCACCTCGGGCCGCACCCGGGTGAGGTCGGCCGGTGGGGCGGCGAGGCGGGCCACCGCGGTGGCGAACTCGGTGTCGCCCGCGTAGGCCGGTCGCCCGGCCAGCATCTCGTAGAGGACGAGGCCGAGGGCGTAGACGTCGGTGCGCGCGTCCGTGGGCAGCCCCTGGACCTGCTCGGGGGACAGGTAGCGCGCCGTGCCCACCACCGTGCCGGTCCGGGTGAGGTCGGCACCCCCGGTCGCCTTGGCGATGCCGAAGTCGGTGACCTTGACCGCCCCGTCGCGGCCGAGCAGCACGTTGGCGGGCTTGACGTCGCGGTGGACGACGCCCTGGGCGTGGGCGTGCGCGAGGGCGATCGCGACCTGGCCCGCGATCGCGCCGGCCGTGGCCGGATCGAGGGCGCCGACCCGGTCGAGCCGCTCGCGCAGGCTCTCGCCCTCGACCAGCTCCATCACGATGAAGGCGGTGCCGTCGTCCTCGCCGGTGTCGTAGATGGACACGACGTTGGGGTGCTCGATCCCGGCGGCGGCGACGGCCTCCTGGCGGAACCGGCTCCGGAGGGCCTCGTCGTGGGTCAGCTCGGGGAGCAAGGTCTTGCACGCCACGGCGCGGCCCAGCAGCTCGTCGTGGGCCCGCCACACGGTGGCCATCCCGCCGCGGGCGAGCGGCGCGTCGATCCGGTAGCGGCCGCCCAGGCGGCGTCCGGGGGCGGGTGCTTCCACCCCGCCCACGCTAGGGCGCAGGTCGCGGGCCTAGCGCGCGACCTGGAAGCTGACCCCGATGACCCCGGGGCCGGCGTGGGTCCCGATCACCGGGCCGACCAGGCCGGTGACGATCTCGTCGCGGGGGAAGAACTCGCTCAGGCGGTCGAGCAGGTCGTCGACGTCGTCGGCCTGCCCGTGCAGCACCGCCAGCGAGTCGATCTTCTGCGCCCGGGCCCGGTCGGCGAGCAGCGCGAGGGCCTTGGACCGCGTGCGCACCTTGCCCGCCTCCTCGACCGCCCCGTCCCGGACCTCGACGATCGGCTTGATCGACAGCACGGAGCCGAGCAGGGCGCGCGCGTTGCCGATCCGCCCACCCTTCTTCAGGTACTCCAGCGTGTCGAGCGCGCCGAACAGCCGGGTGCGGTCCCGTCGGGAGAGCACGTCCTCCACGATCTCCTCGAGCCGGGCGCCGTCGGCGGCCCGTCGCGCGGCGGTGAGGCAGAGCGCGCCGAGGCCCATCGACACCGTGCGCGAGTCGATGACCACGATCGGGCACTCGTCGCGCACGGCCGTGGCCGCGAGCTGGGCCGCCTGCATGGTGGCCGACAACCGGGACGAGAGGTTGATGCAGATGATGCCGGTGGCGCCGCGCTCGATCACGTGGCGGAAGCGGGCCTCGAACTGCCCGGCTGACGGCGCCGACGTCTCGGGGAGCACCGGGCTCGACCGGAGGCGGCTCCAGAAGTCCTCGGGGCTCAGCTGCTCGCGGTCGACGAGCTCCTCGTCGCCGAACCGGATGGAGAGCGGGACGATCTCGATCCGCATGGTCTCGGCCACCCGGTCGGACAGGTCGCACGCGCTGTCGGTCACTACCCGAACGGTCATCGTCCCCTCACCTCCACCCGGTGCGCCCGGTCGGGCGACGGCCTGCGCTCATGGTGACACGGGGCCCGACCGCCCCGCCCGTCGGCGCCGGAGGCGGTCGAGGCGAAGTCCCTCGTCGAGGCCCAGCACCCGGATCCCGGCCACGGCCACCAGGGCCCCGGTGGTCCCGGCGGCGGCGCAGGCGAGGACGGCGGTGGCCGCCGTGCCGCTTCCGACCGCCCGGGCGACGACCCAGGTCGCCCCGGACACCGCCGCCCCCACCAGGAGCAGTCGGGCGACCGCCGATCCGAGCCCGCCCACCCCGCCGCCGAGTCGGCGGTGCAACGCCACCAGGCTGACCCCGGCGGCCGCCGCGTAGGCGAGGGAGAACGACAGCGCGAGGCCGGGGATCCCGAGCGCCCCGAAGAGCACGAGCGCGAGCACGATGTTCACGGCGTTCTCGAAGCAGTTGAGGAGGAACGGGGTCCGGGTGTCCTGCATCGCGTAGAAGGCGCGCTGCACGTACAGGTACGACGAGAAGAAGGGCAGGCCGACCGCGAAGGCGAGGAGGGTGTCGGCGACCCGGACCGTGGCCGCCGCGTCGAACGCGCCGCGCTGGAGCAGCGCGGTGACGATGGGCTGGGTGAGCCCGGCGTACAAAGCGGCGGCCGGGATCATCAGGGTCAGGATGAGCCGCAGCCCCCGCCCGAACCGGGCGCGCAACGCCGTGAGGTCGCGGTCGACGAAGGCGGCGGCGAGCTCGGGCTGGAGCGCGGTGGTGATCGAGACCGCGAACAGGCCGTGGGGCAGCTGGAAGAACGCGTACGCGCTGAGGTACACGAACGCTCCGCTCGTGGTCCCGTTGGCGAGCACGAGCACCACCCAGAGCGCGATCTGGTTCGCCACCACGTACCCGACCGTCCATCCGGACAGGCGCGTCATCGTGCGCACCGCCGGGTGGCGCCAGGCGAACACGGGACGGAGCCGGATGCCGGCGCGCGCGATCGCCGGCCAGAGCGCGAGGGCCATCGTCGCGATCCCGGCGGTCGTCCCGAGGCCGATCCAGACGAGCAGGGTGGGGTCGTCGAGCACCCGCTCGACCGTCACGGGACCCGACACGAGCCGGGGGAGCGCGAGGAAGATCGCGATCACGACCAGGTTGTTGCCGATCGGGGCGAACGCCGCGGCGGCGAACCGGCGTCGGGCGTTGAGCAGCCCGGCCGCGAGCGCGGTGAGCCCGTAGAAGAGGATCTGCGGCATGAACAGCCGCAGCCAGGAGGTGGCGAGATCGCGCTGGGCGGCCGCGGTCGGTCCGTCGACCTGCAGCGTGTAGAGGCGCACGACCCACGGCGCGAGGAGGATCCCGACCAACGTGGCCCCGACGAGCGCGACCGTGGCGATCGTCACGACTGCGTTGGTCGCCTCCTCGTCGCGCTCCTGGAAGTGCCGGACGAACAGGGGGAGGGCCATGGCGGTGAGGATCCCGCCGAGGAGGAGCTCGTAGAGGATGTTCGGCGTCTCGTTGGCGTACGCGTAGACCCCCGAGACCTCGGTGGCTCCCAGGGCGTAGGCGACCGCGGCCACCCGGCCGAACCCGGTGACGCGGGACAGGGCCGTGCCGAGACCGACGACCGCGCTGGATCGGAGGAGTCCGCCACCCGGCGGCGCCGCCGGTGCCGGTCCGTCCCCGGCGGACCCGTCCCGGGCGGACTCCGCCGGATCCGTCACGAGGGGGCCCGCCGACGTCGGCGCCGCCGGACGTCGAGGCCCCACCACACCGCCAGGACGCCGGTGGCCGACGCCATCAGGACCCAGCCGACCGTGCTCACGTAGGTCGAGCGGACCTGGAGCTGGCGTTGCGAGACGGGCAGCACGCCGTCGGTCGAGGTGACCGCCAGGTCGACGGGGAACGTGCCCGACGTGCGGGCCTCCACCGCCACGCGCACCGTGGTGCTGCGGGGTGGGAGCTCGAGGTCGAGGACGGAGCCCTCGGGGAAGAAGAGCTTGTCGCTCGACAGTGCCGCACGAAGCCGGACCGGGAACCCGGTGTCGTTCACGAACGTCAGGGGGATCGACCCCGACCGCGACGTCAGCGTGATGGTGCGCGGGTCGGGGATGTCGATCCGCGCGAGCAGGTCGCCGATCGACCGGTCGACCACTGCGAGGTGGCCCGCGACGAGGGCGGGGGCGTCGTCGACGCTCCAGGCGCTGCTGACCGCGGCGAGCAGCGAGCGGTCGGCTGCCGCCACGGCCGGATCACCGGGACGGGTCGTGGCCGCGAAGGCGCTCCAGCGCCCCCGGAGCGCCCGGTAGGTCGCGTCGCCGACCACCGTCCGGGGCGTGGCTCCCGGCGCGACCACCCGGAGCGACGACCCCGGCGTCCCGTTGGCCCGGACCGGGGGTGGTTCGGTGGGGACGCCGGCGAAGGCGTCGGGCACCGTGATCGGACGCAGGAACGGGTTGTCGCGGAGGCCCAGGAGCAGATCCTCGGTGAGCCCGGCGGATGTGCCGTCGCCGTCGGGGAGGAGCACGGTGGCGACGCGGGGCTGGTTCGGGGCCTCGAGGGCCACGAGCGCGAGCCCGGCGAGGACGAGCTGCGCGGTCCGGGCGGCGCTGCCCGGGGCGACCAGCAGCTTCTGGATCCCGGGGTCGGTCACCAGCGCCGGAGCCGGCTCGGCGCCCCCGCCCGGGACCGTGAGGATCACCGGCTGGGCCGGGGTGAGGCGGGTCTCGGGGGTGGGCTCGAGGGCGCCGGCCTCGACCACGAAGCGCTCGGCCCCGGCAGCGCGCAGGCGGGCCAGCGCGGCGGGCGACGCCGGGCGCAGGACCCGGGTCCGGGGGTCGGTGGCCGTGCCGAGCAGGGCTCCGACCCGGCCGGTGCCCCGGGCCAGGACGTCGTCGGCGGCGGCCGACGGCCCGTCGGCGAGCAGCGACGGGAGGTCGACGGGCAGGTAGGGGCCCTCGAGCACGGCCCGTCCGCTGGTGGCGGTGCGCAGCGCGTCGAACGTCGCGGCGACGGTCGCGTCGGTCCGGGCCTCGGCGGCCCACGCCTCCAGCGTCTCCGCAGTGGGCGCGAGCGTGGCCGGGACCTCCGGTACCGCCCGCAGCGCCAGGGCGGTCCGGCCCAGGCGACCCCCGGGGCGGAACGCGCCGAGCACCGCCCGGTCGGGCGCGCCGTCGGGGAGGAAGGAGGGCGGGGCGGTGATCGGCACGACGAGCGCGACCCCGAGCCGCTGGGCGACCGTGGGCCGGTCCGCCTCGGCCACGACCAGCATCGTGCGCACGGCGGTCACGGGCGCGTCGTCGGCGTTGCGCAGTTCGAGGTCGAGCGGATACACGCCCGGTCGGCGCACGTTCAGCTCCAACGGCCCGCGGGTGGCCGCGGGGGCGGGGAGACCGAGGTCGAGCAGGAGCAGCCCGTCGGAGTCCCGGGGCACCTCCGCCAGGGGCACGCTCACCTGGTTCAGCACCGAGCCGAGCGGTCCGTCGCCGGCGACCTCGTCGAAGCGGGACCGGGTCGCGACGGCCTGGCCCACGGTCGCGCTCAGGCGGGCCTCGGGCGGGGCGCCCGCGGCGGTCAGCGCCAGCCGCGCCGTGCCCCCGACGGGGGTCCAGGCGTCCTGGCGGACCAGGCTGAGGGCCGGCGCGCCGGTCGAGGCGCCGGTCGAGGCGCCGACCGGGGCGCCGGTCGCCGCGGGACCGAGGACGCCGACCGTGACCGCGGCCACCGCTGCCGCGACGGCGGCCGCGCGCCGGGTTCGGGCCATCGACCCAGGCTACCGAGCGGGCTCCCACGGCGACCGCCGCCCTGGCGGGACCGGGCCGGGCGGGGCCCGACCCGCGACAATGGGCCGGTGCACGTCCCCGACCGCCTCCGCCCCTTCTACGCCGCCGATGCGCCCGTGCGCGACCTCGCCACCCGCCTGGCCGCCGAGGGCGCCGAGAGCCACCTGGTCGGCGGGACCGTCCGCGACGCGTTCCTCGATCTCGACCTCACGGGACGCGACGTCGACATCGCCACGAGCGCCCGTCCCGACGTGGTCGAGCGGATCGTGGCGGACTGGGCCGACCAGACCTGGGCGGCCGGGCGGGACTACGGCACCGTGGGTGCCCGCAAGGGGTCGGTGATCTACGAGATCACCACCTACCGGGCCGAGGTCTACCGCCCCGAGAGCCGCAAGCCCGAGGTGCGCTTCTCCGACGACATCGCCACCGACCTGTCCCGGCGCGACTTCACCGTCAACGCGATGGCCCTCGCGATCCCGGAGCCGGCGTTCGTCGACCCCCACGGCGGTGCCGCCGACCTGGTCGCCCGCGTCCTGCGCACCCCGCTCGCTCCCGAGATCTCGTTCGAGGACGACCCGCTGCGCATGCTGCGCGCGGCCCGCTTCGTGGCCCAGCTCGGGGTGACCCCGGTCCCCGAGCTCGTCGACGCGATCGCCGCGTTGCGCGGGCGCATGGAGATCGTCAGCGCCGAGCGCATCCGGGGCGAGCTCGACCGGCTGCTGTGCACCGACGATCCCAGCGCGGCCCTGTGGCTCCTCTGCGAGACCGGGCTCAGCGACGAGTTCCTGCCCGAGCTCAACGCCATGCGACTCGAGCAGGACCCCATCCACACCCACAAGGACGTCCTCGCCCACACCATCGCGGTGGTGCGCAACACCCGTCCGGAGCTGATCGTGCGCCTGGCTGCGCTGTTCCACGACGTGGGCAAGCCCAAGACCCGCTCGTTCGAGCGGGGCAAGGGCGGGGTCAGCTTCCACCATCACGAGGTGGTCGGAGCCCGGATGACCGAGGAGCGGCTCAAGGCGCTCCGGTACCCCACCGCCGTCATCGCCGCGGTGACCCGCCTCGTGTTCCTCCACCTGCGCATCCACACCTACGCGATGGGGTGGACCGACAAGGCGGTGCGCCGCTACGTGCGCGACGCGGGCGACCTGCTCGACGAGCTGAACCACCTGCAGCGTTGCGACTGCACCACCCGCAACCCGAAGCGTGCGGCCGCGCTGAGCCGTCGGATGGACGACCTCGAGCGTCGCATCGAGGAGCTCCGGGCCCAGGAGGAGATCGACGCGATCCGTCCGCCCCTCGACGGGCGCGAGGTGATGGAGCACCTCGGGCTCGCGCCCGGGCCCGAGATCGGCGAGGCGCTGGCGTTCCTGCTCGACCTCCGGCTCGACGAGGGGCCGATGACGCCCGAGGACGCCCGTGCCCGCCTCGACGAGTGGGCGGAGGCGCGCGGCCTCGGCCGGTGACGGCCGGGGACCGCCCCGGTCAGGCGCCGGCGGCGAACTCCTCGACCATCACGCGGGCCTCCTCGTCGCGGTACTGCACCGGCGGCGACTTCATGAAGTAGGCCGACGGGCCGAGGAGGGGTCCGCCGATGCCGCGGTCCTGAGCGACCTTGGCGCAGCGGACCGCGTCGATGATGACGCCGGCCGAGTTGGGGGAGTCCCAGACCTCGAGCTTGAGCTCCACGTTGAGGGGCACGTCGCCGAAGTTCCGGCCCTCGAGCCGGATGTAGGCCCACTTGCGGTCGTCGAGCCAGGGCACGTGGTCCGACGGCCCGATGTGGACGTCGGAAGGGTCGATGCCCTGGGTGATCTGGCTGGTGACGGACTGGGTCTTCGAGATCTTCTTCGACTGGAGGCGCTTGCGCTCCAGCATGTTCTTGAAGTCCATGTTCCCGCCGAAGTTGAGCTGGTACGTGTGGTCGAGGGCCATGCCCCGGTCCTCGAACAGCCGGGCCAGGATCCGGTGGACGATCGTGGCGCCGACCTGGCTCTTGATGTCGTCGCCGACGATGGGCACGCCCGCGGCCGCGAACTTCGCCGCCCACTCGGGGTCGGAGGCGATGAACACCGGGATCGCGTTCACGAACCCGACACCGGCGTCGAGGCAGGCCTGCGCGTAGTACCGCTGGGCCTCCTCGGAGCCGACCGGCAGGTAGCTCACGAGCACGTCGGCGCCCGAGTCCCGCAGCGCCTGGGCGACGTCGACCGGCTCGGCCGGCGACTCCTCGACCACCTCGCGGTAGAACTCGCCGAGCCCGTCGAGCGTGGGGGCGCGCAGCACGGTGACGCCGAGGTCGGGGACGTCGGCGAACTTCACGGTGTTGTTCGGTCCGGAGAAGATCGCCTTGCCGAGGTCGAGGCCGACCTTGGTGGCGTCGACGTCGAAGGCGGCGACGAACTCGACGTCGCCCACGTGGTACCCACCGAGCACCACGTGCATGAGACCGGGGACCTGCTCGTCGGGGGCGGCGTCGCGGTAGTACTCGACGCCCTGCACGAGGCTGCTCGCGCAGTTTCCGACGCCGGCGATCGCGACGCGAACGGACTTGCTCATCGGGTGGCTCCTTCCTGAACCTTCGGGGATCCGGGGTCGGCTGCGTCGGGCGCAGCGGCCCCGGGGACTTCGGAGACGGGGGCTTCGGACACCGGGGTGCCGGAGGCGGGGGTGCCGGAGGCGGGGGTGCCGGAGGCGGGGGTGCCGGTGACGGGGGTCTCGGCGACCTCGGCCGCGATCAGGCCCTCCACCCACTCGAGGTCGCGCTGGGTGGACCGGGTGCGGTGCTCGGCGAGCGAGAGGTTGTAGCGATCGGTGCGGGTGCCCGGGGTGCGTCGGGACTGGTCGAGCCGGGCGACCAGCGCCGTGCGGCGGCGCTCGAGCAGCGCGAGGCGGGCCGCCGGGGGCAGCTCGGCGCAGAACGCGAGCTTGAGGGCGAACGCCTTCTCCTCGTCGGGGTAGCGCTCGTCGGCCAGGAGCAGCTCGGCGAACCGGGCCTCGCCGACCTCGGTGATCCGGTAGGCCTTGCGGGCCCGGCGCGAGGGCTTGGCCGGGCGGGGCCCGGCCCGGCGGGCGGCCGCCAGGTCGCCCTTGAGCGAGCCGGTGGCGGCGAAGCCGGGGGATTCGGCGGCCGGGACCACCACCGCGATGGCCCCCTCCCGCTCGAGCCGGCGCAGCGCCGGGTAGAGCGACCCGTAGGAGACGCCCCAGAGGAACCCCAGCGTGTCGCTGAGGCGCTTCTTCAACTCGTAGCCGTGGAGGGGCTGCTCCTTGAGCAGGCCGAGGACGGCGATCTCGAGCATGGGGGCTCCGGGACGGGTGTCCGCACGGTCAGGTGTCCGAATGGTGGACGGCGGGTGAAGAAGTGGATGTTAGCACACGCCGATGTATCGCGTCGATACATCGGCGAGTCCGCTCCGAGGTGCGCCACCGAGCGGTGATCGCGCGGCCGGTGGCCCGTGGTCCCGGGCCTACACTCCGGCCGTGCGCCGTCACGTCGACTACGCCCTGGCCCGCCGGGCCGTGCTGCGGGAGCTGCGCAAGGGTCGCCTCGGCCGCCACGAGGTCTGCGACGCCCAGGTCGAGCTGGTCCGGGCCGCCCGCAACGTGGGCGAGCCGGCCGGGGCCGACTGCCCGGTCTGTGGGTCGGCCGGTCTCGTGCTGGTGTCCTACGTCTACGGCGAGGCGCTCCGGCGCGCCAACGGCCGGTGCGTCGACGCCGCCGAGCTGGCCACGCTCGACGCCACCCACTCGGAGTTCGCCCGCTACGTCGTGGAGGTCTGCCCCGACTGCCGGTGGAACCACCTCCAGCGCCGGGAGCTCCACGGACGTCGCGACGCCGGGTAGCGCCGCCGGCCCGCACCGCGGGAGGCGAGAGGCCGGGAGGTGCCGGGGGGCCCGGGGGGCCCGGGGGGGCGCGGGGGCCCGGGGGGATGGACGTCTCCCCGGCCGTTCGATAGCCTGATTGGGCCGCCGGGAGCCGACCGTGCCCTGGACGGCGGAGGCACCGCCATGGCCGACACCGCCACCCACGCGGTGACGAGCGTCCGTCCCGTGACCGCGCCCGAGATCGCGGCACGCAAGGGCTCGGGCACCCCGATCGTGATGATCACGGCGTACGACGCCCCCACGGCGCGCGTCGTCGCCGACGCCGGGGCCGACGTCATCCTGGTCGGTGACTCCGTGGCCAACGTCGTGCTCGGGTACGACGACACCCTCCAGGTCACCGTCGACGACATGGTCCACCACGTGGCCGCCGTGGCCCGGACCCGGCCCCGGCCACTGGTGGTGGGCGACCTGCCCTGGCTCAGCTACCACGTGTCGGTTCCCGACACCGTCCAGAACGCGGCCCGGCTCGTGCGCGCCGGAGCCGGGGCGGTGAAGCTCGAGGGGGGGCGCAAGCGCCTCGACCACGTGCGGGCGATCATCGACGCCGAGATCCCGGTCATGGGCCACCTCGGCCTCACCCCCCAGTCGGTGCACGCGCTGGGTGGCTTCAAGGTCCAGGGCCGCGACCTCGAGGCGGCGCGCGCCATCGTCGACGACGCCGTCGCGCTGGCCGACGCCGGGTGCTTCGCGATCGTGCTCGAGTGCGTCCCCGACGCGGTGGCCCGACTCGTCACCGACAGCATCGCCGTCCCCACGATCGGGATCGGGGCCGGTCGGCACTGCGACGGGCAGGTCCTGGTCTTCCACGACGTCCTCGGCCTCGAGGACCGCACCACGCCGAAGTTCGTGCGCCGCTACGCCGAGCTCGGTGCCGATGCCCGCACCGCGCTGACCGCGTTCGCCGCCGACGTCCGTCAGGGTCGCTTCCCGTCGAGCGACGAGACCTACCACGCCGCCGACACCGTCGCCGACGAGATCGCCCTCTACGGGAAGACCGCGGCTCCGGGCGACCCGGCCGCGGACCCCTCCCGTCCGGGCGGCGGCGACGAGCCCCGCTCCGTCGGAGCCGGCCACTCGGCGTGAACCCCGTCCGCGCCCTCACCGTGGGCGGCGCGGTGCTCCTGCTCGCCGGCGTCGCACTGGTCGGGTGGGCGCTCGTCGGCGCGCCGCGTGCGAACGGTCCCGCCCCGGTGGCCGCGATCGGGTCGGGTCCGGCGCAGGCGCCCTTCACCGGTCTCACCGAGGCCGAGGTCGTCGTGGGCGACCGGACCCTGCGGGTGGTGGTCGCCGACGACCTCGACGAGCGGGTCGAGGGCCTGCGGGGTCGGGTCGACGCCGCTCCGTACGACGGCATGCTCTTCGTCTTCCCTGCCGACGCGACGACCGGGTTCACGATGGCCGGGGTGCCCGCACCCCTCGACCTCGCCCTCTTCGACGGCGCGGGTCGTCGGATCGGCGACCTCGCGATGGCGCCCTGCGCCGGCGACGACGCCACCTGTCCCGGCTACCTCCCGCCCCGCCCGTACCGGTTCGCGCTGGAGACCGCGGCCGGGGCGATGCCGCCGGGCGACCTGCGCCTCGTCGCCCGCTGACGTCACGGGGCCAGGGCCCACCGGTCCCGGTCGTCCGCGTCGTCCGACCGCCGGTGGGTCGACCGGCCCGCCCCGGGACCTCCCGGGGGGATGCTGATAGCCTCACCGGTCCACAAGTGAAGTCCTGCTCCCTGCGGCCCCGGTCCCCGGTGGTCCGGAGGGAGCCCCGGGCCCGTTCGGCGCCCGTGGTCCGAAGGAGGTACCGGCCGATGCGGCCGTACGAAGTGATGGTCATCTTCGACGCGGAACTCGAGGACAGCGACGTCCGCGCCGCGGTCGAGCGAGCCACCGGGCTGATCAAGTCCAAGGGTGCCGAGCTCGGCTACGTCGACTTCTGGGGGAAGCGTCGGTTCGCGTACCGGCTCAAGCACCGCTGGGAGGGCTACTACGTGGTCTTCCAGGCCCGGGCCGAGCCGGCCGCGATGGACGAACTGAACCGGACGCTCGCCCTCGCCGACGAGGTCCTGCGCCACAAGGTGCTGCGGATCCCCGAGGTGGCCTACGGGCCGCCGAAGACCGCGGGTTCCCCGGCTCCGGCGGAGGCCTGACCCCGGGTCCCGCCCGGGCAGCGAACAGGAGACTGCAGATGGCCGACAACACCGTCACGATCGTGGGCAACGTCACTCGCGATCCCGAGATCCGCTACACCGCCGGCGGACAGCCGAACGCCACGTTCGGCGTCGCCGTGAACCGGCGCTGGATGAACCGCCAGACCAACGAGTGGGAGGAGCGCGTGAGCTTCTTCAACGTCGTGTGCTGGCGGGAGATGGCCGAGAACGTCGCCGAGTCGGTGTCGAAGGGCACCCGGGTCGTCGTGACCGGTCGCCTCGAGCAGCGCAGCTGGGAGACCGAGAACGGCGAGAAGCGCACGGTCGTCGAGATCGCCGCCGACGAGGTCGGCCCCAGCCTGCGCTGGGCCACCGCCGCCATCACCCGCAACGAGCGCCGCGACGGCTTCGGCGGTGGCGGTGGCGGCGGCCAGGGCGGCTCCGGTGGCGGGCGCCCGGCGGGCGGCTCGTCCGGTGGCTCGTCCGGTGGGCCCCCGCCCCCCAGCTACGACGACTTCGGCGAAGAGCCGTTCTGAGTCCTGTCCCCCGGACGGCGACGCCGTCCTGCTCGGCCCCACGCACTGCCGGCCCCGACTGGCGATGAGGAGATCCCCACCATGGCCCGACCCCGCCCGCGCCGCCGCGACGACCGCGTCGAGCGCAAGCCCAAGAAGCGCGTGTCGATCCTCGACAGCGAGCAGATCACCTACGTCGACTACAAGGACGTCAACCTCCTGCGCCGCTTCATGTCGGAGCGGGCCAAGATCCGGGCCCGTCGGGTCACGGGCAACGACACCCAGCAGCAGCGCGAGATCGCCCGGGCGATCCGGGTGGCCCGCGAGATGGCGCTGCTCCCCTACAGCGTCCGGCAGGTGACCCACCGCAGCAAGCGGCGGACCGACCGGCCCGAGCGCGAGGGCGCGCCCGAGGCCGCGGCGCCGACCCGGGCCGAGGGCAGCGAGGGCGCCGAGGTGGAGATCCCGACCGAGGCGCTCGAGGTCGGCGTCGACACGGCGACCGAGGCGGAGGACGCGTGATGAAGATCGTGCTGCGAGACGACGTGGAGAACCTCGGGCGCAAGGGCGACGTGGTGGACGTGGCCGACGGCTACGCCCGCAACTACCTGGTGCCCCGCGGGCTCGCGATGAAGGCGACCAAGGGCGTCGTCGCCCAGGCGGAGGCGATGCGCCGCAACCGCGCCGCCCGCGACGCACGTGAGCGCGAGGGGGCCCAGCGCGCGGCCGCGACCCTCGCCGGCGCCCGGCTCGAGATCACGGCCCGGGCCGGGGAGGGCGGCAAGCTCTTCGGCTCGGTCACCTCGGCCGACATCGCCGAGGCCCTCCTGGCCCGCCACGGCCTCACGGTCGACCGCCGCCGGATCGCCCTCGCCGAGCCCCTCAAGGAGCTCGGCGACGTGGAGGTCCCGGTGCAGCTCCACCCGGAGGTCACGGCGACCGTCACCGTCGCCGTCGTCGCCGGCTGACCCCCGACCGTCCCGCCCGGGCGGCCCGTCCCGCCCGGGGCGCCGGCTCCGCCCGGCCGACCCGTCGCACCCGCCCCGGTCCCGGACCGGGGCGGCGGCGCGTCGGGCCTGGTCAGGGGTTCGGGGGCCGCGATCGTGCCTGTCCCACCCCGATGAGAGGGTGGGCGGGTGCCCACCCTGTCCACACCCTGGCCCCGGCCCTGTGGACGGCGGAACCCCGCCGTGCACAAGCGAAGCCCCGGTTTTCCCGAGGCTGGGTCCACAATCTGTGGACAAGTTCCGGGGTGTTCCCCTTCCGTTCCACAGGCCGTCCGTCGTACAACTGCGGCCACACCGGACCGGGGGTCCGGACCGTGAGCGGAGCGGCGGCCACCGGGCCGCCGCCGGCGACGGACACGGCCCGCGGGGCCGAGGGGGCGAGCAGACCGGTGGTGCAGTCGATCGACGAGGTCCGGCGCGGTCAGCGCGGTCGGGTGCCCCCGCACAACCTCGAGGCCGAGGAGTCCCTCCTCGGGGCGATGCTGCTCTCGCGCGACGCCATCAGCGCGGCGACCGAGGCCCGGGTCGAGACGTCCGACTTCTACAAGCCGGCCCACGCGCACATCTACGACGCGGTCATCGCCCTCTACAGCGTCGGGGAGCCGGTCGACCCGGTCACCGTCGCCGACGAGCTGCGGCGGTCCGACCTGCTCGACCTCGTGGGCGGGCGTGCGACCCTCCTGCGCCTCCAGGCCGAGACCCCGGCGTCGGCCAACGCCGGCCACTACGCGAAGATCGTCAACGAGCTCGCGCTGCTCCGGCGGCTGATCGGCGTCGCGTCCGACATCGCCGAGATGGGCTATGACGACTCGACCGAGGTCGCCGAGACGCTCGACCGGGCCGAGTCGATGGTGTTCGAGGTTGCCGAACGGCGGGTCTCCGAGTCGATGGTCGACGTCTCCGCCGCGTTGCAGCAGACCCTCGACCAGCTCGAGCGCATCTACGGCCAGACCGAGCGCATCACCGGAGTCCCCACGGGCTACTCCGACCTCGACGACCTCCTCCTGGGTCTCCAGCCGTCCACCCTCAACGTCGTCGCGGCCCGGCCCGCGGCGGGCAAGACCGCCTTCGCGCTGGGCGCCGCGGCCAACGTCGCGATGGTGGCCAACCGCCCGGTGATCTTCTTCTCGATGGAGATGGGCACGCTCGAGCTCACGAAGCGGCTCCTGGCCGCCGAGGCCCGGGTCGACGCCCGCAAGCTCCAGACCGGCCAGATCAACGAGGCGGAGTGGACCCGCCTGTCCCACGGGGTCGGGCGCCTGGCCGAGGCACCGCTGTTCATCGACGACAACCCGCACTGCACCGTGATGGAGATGCGGGCCAAGGCCCGGCGCATGAAGGCGCGCAACGGCGACCTCGGCCTGATCGTCGTCGACTACCTCCAGCTCATGCAGCCGTCGGGCAAGCGGGGCGAGAACCGCCAGGTCGAGGTGGCCGAGATCTCGCGGGGACTCAAGATCCTCGCCCGTGAGCTCGAGTGCCCGGTCGTCGCGCTGTCGCAGCTGAACCGTCAGCTCGAGTACCGCGCCGACAAGCGGCCGATGCTCGCCGACCTGCGGGAGTCGGGGTCGCTCGAGCAGGACGCCGACGTCGTGGTCTTCCTGTACCGCGACGAGATCTACAACCCCGAGTCGGACCAGCGCGGCACCGCGGAGATCATCGTGGCCAAGCACCGGAACGGGCCCACCGGCATGACCCGGCTGGCCTTCCTCGAGCACCTCACCAAGTTCGCCGACATGGCCCGGGACTAGTCCCGGCGGCCGGGTCAGGTCCCGGTGCCGGTCCGGCGCCGGTTCGCCCCGGCCGACACCGCCGCACCCACGTCGGGCGCGAGCAGCGACGAGCCCACGAGGGTTGCGCCGATGAGCACGGCGGCGGGCACGGCGTGGGGGAGCACCTCGACCACGACGGGCGCGCCGATGGCGGTGGCCACGGTCATGAGGGCGATCGACATGCCCGACGCCACTCCCGGGCGCGGCGCCCAGGCGAAGAGTGGGCGGCACCCCTGGATCCCGAACGCGCAGCCCCACCCGGTGACGAAGGCGCTCACGGTGACGAGGAGGTCGTGGCCCACGAGGAGCCCGGTCGTCCCGGCGGCGCAGGCGACCAGCGACAGGATCATCCCGGTGCGGGTGGGCAGGTGCCGCAGCGCGTTCCAGGCCAGCTGACCGGTCGCCACGATGGCGCCGACCGCGAACGAGCCGGCGGCGACCGCGTACATCACCGGACGGTCGATCGCGACGCGGAACAGGAGGTCCTGCTGGTAGAGGCACAGGGACGCGACGGACATCATGCCGATGCTGCGCCAGACCGCGGACTCGGCCACCACGGGTCGGTCGGGGGTGTCGACGATCTCCACCGGACGCAGACCCCGTCGGGTGAACATCACCGTGCCCATCAGCACCGTCGCGGGCACGAGCGCGAAGGTCGCGGGGGCGAGCAGGATCACCGCGACCAGGACCGCGCCCACCAGCTTGCCGATGTCGAAGGCCCAGCCCACCCCGAACGCACCCACGGCGCGGTCGTCGCCGGCGGCGTCGGCGAGGGCCGGGGTCACCGCGGCCGACCAGACGGCCCGGGTGATGCCGGCCGCGGCGCCGGCCCCGAGCAGGACCACCTCGGGGACGGCCCGGGTGCCCGCCAGCGCCAGCACCGTCACTGCGACCGCCTCGACCACCCCGGAGGCGCGGACGACCACCCCGGCGGAGCCGCGGTCGTGGCGGTGCCCGACCCACAGGGCTCCGAGGGCGCTGGCGACGCTCAGGCAGGCGACGAACCAGGCGGCACGCGTCGGGCTCCCGTAGCGCCAGGCGCCCCAGACCCCGGCCAGGGTGGCGGCGTAGGCCCCGGTCATGCGGAGCACGAACCCCGAGATGAGGAGTCGGTAGTGCCCCGAGCGGCGGATCAGGGCGACGAGTGGGTTCCGGAGCACGTGGGGTCCTGTCGGGGGCGGTCGGTGCACCGTAGCGAACGGGAGGCCGTCGTCCCGGCTCGTCGTCCGGGCCCGGGTCACGCGCCGGCGAGCCGTTCGCGCACTTCGTCGGGGTGCAGGGCGAACTCCGCGAGCGAGTACTCGTGCCGCCCGAACCGATCGGCCGCGTGGGTGGCGAGGTAGGCGCGCATCCGCTCCTCGACCGCCGCGGTGAGGGCCGTCCCGTCGAAGGCCCCGATCTCGCGGACGACCCCGATCGGGTCGGCGACGAGCCGGTCGTACTCCACGTCGAGGAACGCGACCGTCGGGTGTCGGGCCCGGGCGGCGGCGGTGCGCTCGACGATCGCCGCAGCGACGTCGAGCCAGTGCGTCCGGATGTAGGCCGTGTGGTCCGCCGCGCTGAACGTCCCCGAGAGCGACCGGACGAGACTGCACAGCGAGCCGATCACGGGGACCGGGTCCCGGTGGGTGACGACGACACGCGCGTCGGGGTACTGAGCGAGCAGTGCGTCGAGGGCGAGTCCGTGGTGCGGGCTCTTCAACGACCAGTGTCCGGGGGCACGCGACTGGAGCACCTGCAGCACCATCCGGTGGTGGGCGTAGGCGGCGTGCTGATCGGCGGCGAGGAGCCAGCCGCCGTAGGTGGGCAGGTTGGCGAGGGTCTCCCACAGCAACGACGTGAAGTGCTGGGCCAGCAGCGTCACGCACTCGGTGGGCCCGTCCGCGGGCTCGTGGTGGATGGCCTTGAACCCGGGGTTCAGCGCGTCGAGCAGACCCGACGCGGCCTCGGCCGTGGCGATGCGCGGGTCGGTCATCAGGGCCGACGCCTCGGGGGGCGGCACCGGGTCGACGGCCTCCCACCGGTGCAACGCCCGCCGGCGGGGATCGGCGGCCAGCAGCCCGCTCAGGAGCGTGGTGCCGGTGCGGGGCAGGCCGACCACGAACAGAGGTGCCACGACGGACTCGTCACCGGCCGCAGGGTGGGTGGTGTGCCAGTCGACGATCCGCAGCCGGTTGCGCAGGGCGGCGCCGATCTGCTGCTGGATCGCCGCGTGCCCGAGCTCGGTGAGCTGCGCCTCTCCGAGCGACCCCACGAGCACCGCGAGTCCCTCCCGGTACGTCGGGTCCCCGAAGTCGTCGAGTCCGGTGGCGGCGACCGCGTCGGCCTCGAGGGCGGCGAGGGTGTCGGCGGAGTCCACCGGGATGTCGTAGCACGCTGTGCCGGTGCCCGCCCCGGCCGGGGCTGGCTACGCTCCGGCGGCGTCCGGCGGGAGGGGGTGCGGTGATGCTCGACCTGGTGCTCCGCGGTGGCGTGGTGGTGGACGGATCGGGCCGCCCCGGGGTGGTCGCCGACGTGGGCGTGCGCGCGGGCCGGGTCGTGGCCGTCGGCTCGGTGGACGAGCCGGCCCACCGGACCGTCGACGCCACCGATCTCGTGGTCGCGCCGGGGATCATCGACCCCCACACGCACTACGACGCGCAGCTGTGCTGGGACCCCTTTGCGTCACCGTCGAGCGGCCACGGCGTGACCACGGTGATCGGGGGGAACTGCGGGTTCTCCCTCGCGCCGCTCGAGCCGGCCGACGGCGACTACCTGCGGCGCATGATGGCTCGGGTCGAGGGGATGTCGTTGGCGGCGCTCGAGACCGGGGTCGACTGGTCGTGGCGCACGTTCGGCGAGTACCTCGACCGCCTCGAGGGCGGGATCGCGGTCAACGCGGGCTTCCTGGTCGGGCACTGTGCCCTCCGCCGCGCGGTGCTGGGGCCGGAGGCGTCGAGCCGCCCCGCGACCGACGACGAGGTCGGGGCGATGCGGCGGCTCCTCGCCGAGTCGCTGCGGGCCGGGGGCCTCGGCTTCTCGTCGTCGCAGTCGCACACGCATTCCGACGGCGACGGGCAGCCGGTCCCGTCACGTGCGGCCGACACCGACGAGCTGCTCGCGCTGTGCGCCACGGTGCGGGACCATCCCGGGACGGTGCTCGAGTACATCACCGGCGGCTGCCTCGACGGCTTCTCCGACGACGAGGTCGAACGGATGGCCCGCATGTCGGTCGCGGCCCGGCGGCCGCTCAACTGGAACGTGCTCAGCGTCGACGCCCGCACGCCGGAGCGGGTGGCCGGTCAGCTCCGGCCCTCCGACCGCGCCGCCGAGCTCGGCGGCCGGGTCCTCGCGCTCACCATGCCGACCATCGGCGAGATGAACATGAGCTTCGCCACGTTCTGCGCGCTGTGGCTCCTGCCCGGCTGGGGCGAGGTCTACGCGCTGGCCGTCCCGGACCGGATCGAGCGCCTCCGCGATCCGGCGACCCGACGGGCGCTCGCCGCCGGGGCCCGGTCGGAGGCCGCCGGCGTGATCGGTCGGCTGGCCGGATGGGAGGGCTACACGGTCGGCGAGACGTTCTCCGACGCGAACGCCGGTTGCACCGGACGGACCGTGGCCGAGATCGCGGCCGAGCGCGGCACCAGCCCGTTCGACACCCTCTGCGACGTCGTGATCGCCGACGGGCTCCGGACCGTCCTCTGGCCCCGACCCACCGACGACGACGACGACAGCTGGCGGCTCCGGGCGTCGCTGTGGGAGGACCCCCGGGTCCTGATCGGCGGCTCCGACGCCGGCGCCCACCTCGACCGCATGTGCGCCGCCCCGTACCCCACGGCGTTCCTCGCCGACTGCATCCGTGGTCGCCGACTCGTGACGATGGAGACCGCGATCCGCCTCATGACCGCAGTGCCCGCCGAGCAGTTCGGGCTCGTCGACCGGGGCCGGATCGTCGGCGGTGCCGTCGCCGACCTCGTCGTGTTCGACCCGGCCACGGTGGCGGCCGGTCCCGCCCGGTCGGTCACCGACCTCCCCGGGGGCGGTCGCCGCCTGGTGGCCGATCCGCTCGGCGTCGCGCACGTGTTCGTGGGTGGGCAGGAGATCGCCGCCGCCGGCGCCGACACCGGTGCGCGCCCGGGTGCGGTCCTGCGCTCCGGCGTGCACACCGCCACCGTGGCGCTGCCCGGCGCCTGAACCGGCGCCCGTCGGGACCCGCTCACCCGGGGCGGGTCGTCGTGGTCGTGGTCGGGGTGGGCGGCGCGCAGGGGTCGGTCGTCGTGGTGGTGGGGAGGCTCGTGGTCGGGGTGGAGGTCGGCGTGGTCGTGCCCGGGGGCCCGGTGGTCGGGGGCGGGCAGGGCACGGTGGTGGTGGTGGGCGTCGGGCCGGCCACGACCTTGAAGGCGGTGGCGCTGCGGGCCGCCCCCACCGGGGTGGTCACGGTGAACAGGCCGCGGCCCGTCGGGGTGCCCACCGGGATGGTGAGGGTGATCTGGGTCGGGCTGTTCACGGTGAACGGGGTGGGCGCGCTCCCGTAGGTGACCGACTGCACGCCCACGAAGTTCGTGCCGGTCAGGACGACCGTGGTCCCGGCCGGGCCGCGGCGCGGGGTGAACGACGCGACCGTGGGGAAGTCGGCGGGCAGCGTCGTCGGGGGCACCGTCGTCGGCGCGGTGGTGGGCGCCACGGTCGGGGGAACGGTCGGGGGAACGGTCGGTGGCGCGGTGGGCGCAGGGACAACGGTGGTCGGCGGGATCACGATCGTGGTCGGCGGCGGGGGCGGGGCAGTGGGCGGCACGGTCGGTGCGGGCGCCGCGGTCGTGGTGGTCACCGCGGCGGTGGTGATCGGCGGGCGGATCGTGGTGCTCGTGGTCGTGGGCCGGGTGGTCACGGTCGAGATCGTGTCGGGCGACCCGCCTCCGGTCAGCGCGAGGACGAGCGCGACCACGATCGCGATCGCCGCCCCGCCGCCCCCCACGGTGGCCCAGATCTGGTTGCGCGTCATCCCGGCTCGTGTGCCCCCGGCTGCGGTGGAGGCCGCGGTGGCCTCCGGACCGCCCCAGTCTGGCGTACCGGGCTCGGACGCGCCGGTCGGGGCTCAGAACAGCCGCAGATCGGGCGGGGCCGAGCCGCGGAGCTCCTCGAGGTCCACCTCGAGGCAGGCGACGCCGCGGCTCTCGGCGAACACGCGGGCCTGGGGCTTGATCCGGGTCGCCACGAACAGTCCCCGGGTCGGGGCCAGCGTGCCGTCGCGGTCGAGGCGCTCCTGGTAGCGCAGCAGCTGCTCCACCCCGGCGATCTCGCCGACCCGCTTGATCTCCACCACGACGGCGTTGCCGTCGGCGTCCCGGCACAGGAGGTCCACCGGTCCGAGGTCGGTGGGGTACTCGCGCCGCACGAGGCGCAAGCCGGACCCCAGCGCGTCCACCCGTGCCGCGATCAGCTGCTGCAGCTCGGCCTCGACCCCGTCCTTCTCGAGTCCGGGGTCGTCGCCGAGGTCGAAGCGCTGGTCGGACACGACCTCGTGCACCTCGATCACGAGTCGCTCCCCCTTCGGGGTCGCGACGGTGATCACCCCGTCGGCCTCGGTCACCGTGCACGGGGGGTTCATCCAGTTCAGGGGCTTGTACGCCTTGGCGTCGGAGTGGATGGCCACCGACCCGTCGGCCTTGAACACGACCAGGCGCACGGCGGGCGCGAGCCGGGCGCCGAGCCGGCCCTCGTAGGCCACCGAGCACTGTGCCACCAGCAACCGCACGCCCGGCGTTGTAGCACGATCGGCGCGCGATCCGGGAGGTCGTGCGGCGGCCGCCCCACCCGACGTACGATCCGGTGGTTCCCGGCGATCCGGTGGTTCCCGGCGACCCGGGTGACGATCCCGCCTGATCCCCGATCCCCGCGACGTCCTCCGCGACGTCGAGGGCCCGACCCCGAGGAGGCCCCGTGGTCCTGGGTGCCGTCGACACCGACCTCTACAAGGCCGTGCTCGTGCTCCACATCCTCACCGCGGTGGTGGGTCTCGGCGCGGTGTTCCTCAACGGCCTCTACGCCACCCAGGCCCGGGCCCGGGCCGGGGCCGAGGGGCTGGCGGTCGCCGAGACGAACTTCCGGGTCTCGAAGGTCGCCGAGTGGTTCATCTACGGGATCCTCGTCACCGGCGTCCTCATGGTGCTGATGAGCGACGACGTGTACGGATTCGGCCAGACCTGGATCTGGCTGTCGTTGGTGCTCTACGTGGTCGGACTCGGGGTCTCCCACGGGCTGATGATCCCGTCGGCCCGGCGGATGCTGGCGCTGATGCGCGAGGCCCCCACCGGTGGTGCGGCCCCGGCCGACTTCGCCGCGATCGAGCGCCGCATGGCGATCGGCGGTGGGTTCCTGAACGCCCTGACCGTGGTGCTGATCGTGCTCATGGTCTGGAAGCCCGGCGCCTGACCTCCTCGCCGGGCCCTACGATCGCCCGATGGACTTCTACAGCGACGTCCTCCTGCAGCTGGTGACCGCCCTCGGCGCGGCGCTCTTCGTGGCCAACGCGTACGCGCTCCTCCGCCGGCGGGCCGACCGGCGGGCCGCGGCCCGGGCCGCAGTGACCCGCGGGCGCCCGGGGAGCCCGGTCCGCAGCCAGGTCCGCACCAGCACCGGCCGCCTCGACCAGGCGCCGATCCTGCGTTCGGTGGGCTTCATGGTGCTCGGCCTGGTCGTCGCGGTCTGGGGCCTCGGCTCGATCTTCTCCTGATCGACCCCGTGACCCGGCTCGCCGATCTCGTCGACGCGGACGGAGCGTCGCGCGACGCGCCGCTGGTGCACTGGCGGGGCGCCACCTGGACCCGGGGCGAGATCCTCGACGCCGCCGATCGCCTCGCGGGCACGTTGGTGCGCATGGGCGTCGCCTCCGACAGCGCGGTCGCCGCGTTGGTGCCCTCGACCCCGCTCGGCGTCGTGATGCTGTTCGCGATCTGGCGCGTCGGCGCGGTGGCGGCGCCGCTGAACCCCCGCCTCCCGGCGGCGGCGATCGACCGCCTCGTCGCCGAGACCCGACCCGCGGTGGTCGTGCGACCGTCGCTCGACGAGGCGTCGCTGGTGCCGCAGGCATCCGTGTGGCCCGGGACGCCCCGTCGGTACGAGCCGGGGGTGGCGCTCGTGATGACGACCTCCGGCACCACCGGACCGCCCAAGCGGGTCCTGCTCGCCCACGCGTCGATCGTCGGCGCCGTCGACTCGGCCCTGGCCAAGATCCGCGGCGGGCCGACCCCGACCGCCGCTCCGCCCCGTCCCGAGCGGATCCCGATGCCCAATCTGGTGCCGATGCCCCTCGCGCTGTGGTCGGGGGTCTACAACCTGCTGTTCGCGGCCCGGGTGGGCGCCGCCGTCGTCCTGTGCCACCCGTTCGACACCTGTGAGTTCGCCGCCGCCGTGCGCGAGCACGGGTGCACCTCCGCCGTCCTCGCCCCGCCGATGCTCGCGATGCTGCTCGACGACGCAGGGGTCACGTCGCTCGCCCCGCTCCGGTACGTCCGCAGCGGCACCGCGCCGCTCTCGCCCCTCGTGGCCCAGCGCTTCCGCGCCCGCTTCGGCGTCACCGTCCTGAACTCGTACGGACAGACCGAGCTCGGGGGCGAGATCGTCGGCTGGAGCGCGGGCGACGCCCGTGAGTTCGGGGACGCCAAGCTCGGGTCGGTCGGTCGGCCCCACGACGGCATCGAGGTTCGGATCGTCCGCCCCGACGGCGCGACCGCGGCGATCGACGAGACCGGTGAGATCTGGGCCCGGTCGCCGTTCGTGATGCAGGGATACGCCGGCGACCGGCTCGAGGTCGACACCCGACTCGACCCGGACGGCTTCCTGCGCACCGGTGACCTCGGTCGGCTCGACGCGGACGGGTTCCTCTGGGTCGACGGGCGGTGCTCCGACGTGATCAACCGCGGCGGGCTCAAGGTCCACCCGATCGACGTCGAGGAGGCGCTCCGGGCCGATCCGGCGGTGGCCGACGTGTGCGTGGCGGGGGTGCCCGACGCCCGTCTCGGCGAGGTGCCCTGGGCCTGGGTGGTGCCCGCGGCCGGGGCGACCGTCGATCCGGTCGCCCTCACGGCCCGGGTCCGGGAGACCTGCGCGCCGTACGCCGTGCCCACCCGGGTGGTCGAGGTCGCCGAGCTGCCCCGCAACGAGGTGGGCAAGGTGCTGCGCCACGTGCTGGTCGAGCGGGCCGCGGCCGCGGATCCTCCGAGCCCCGCGGACGATGCTCCGTGACGACGTCGTTCGCGCTGCTGCCCATCACCGCCGACACCGATGCGCCCACCGCCGTGGCGGTCGTGCGGGACTGGGTCGCCTCCGCCGTGCCCGAGTCGTGGCGCTCGGCGGCGGTGCAGGGAGGCCGGGCCGCGGTCCGGGCGGTCCGGTCGCGTGCCGACTACGAGGCCTGGTACCCGGTGTTCGCCGCCACGGGGCTGGTCGCGCCCCAGTGGCCACGCGCCTACGGCGGCCTCGGGGTCCCGGCCCGCCTCGCCCGGGTGCTCGAGGCCGAGCTCGCGCCCTACCACCTCGGTCGGCTCAACGTGCTCGGCCTGAACCTGGCCGGCCCCACGATCCTGGCCTTCGGCACCGAGGCCCAGCAGGCGAGGTTCCTGCCCGGCATCGTCACCAACACCGAGGTCTGGTGTCAGCTCTTCTCGGAGCCGGGCGCCGGCTCGGACCTGGCGTCCCTGGCCACCCGGGCCGAGCGCGACGGCGACGAGTGGGTGCTCACCGGCCAGAAGGTGTGGAGCACCTGGGCCCACTTCGCCGACTACGGGATGTGCATCGCCCGGACGGACCCGGCGGTGCCCAAGCGGGACGGGATCACCTACTTCCTGCTGCCGATGCGCCAGCCGGGGGTGGAGGTCCGCCCGTTGGTCCAGATGACGGGCGAGCACGACTTCAACGAGGTCTTCCTCGCGGGCGCACGCGTGCCCGACGCGTTCCGCCTCGGCGCCGAAGGCGAGGGCTGGACCGTCGCCAACGCCACGCTCTCGGGGGAGCGCCAGATGGTCGCCGGCCCCGGATCAGGCGGGGTCGACCGCATCGGCGGCGCCGGGGTGGACGCCCTGCTGGTGCTCGCCCGGGACCGGGGACGCCACCGTGATCCGCGCGTGCGTCAGCGCCTCGCCGAGCTGTGGTCGCTCGAGCAGATCCGGCGCTGGACCAACGCCCGAGTGCGCGACAACGCGCGCGTCGGGCGTCTCGGGCCCGAGTCGTCGATCGGCAAGGTGATGAACGCCGACGTCAACGTGTGCACCCAGGAGCTCGCGGTCGACCTCCTCGGAGCCGACGCCCTGGCCTGGTCCGCCGGTCCCGGTCCGCTCCCCCGCGAGGTGCGGGGCTTCCTGCGCAGCCGGGCCAACCGGATCGAGGGCGGGACCTCGGAGGTGAACCGCACCATCCTGGGCGAGCGGGTGCTGGGCCTGCCCCGGGAGCCCGATCCCCACCGCGGGGCGGCCTGGGCGGACGTGCCCCGGAGCTGAGGCCGCCGCCGGGGATCCGGCTCCGGAACGGGGCTCAGGGTCCGGGGTCGGGGTCGGGGTCCGGGTCGGGGTCCGGGTCGGGGGCCAGCGGCTGCCAGTCCGGGTCGCGGTGCTCGGCGAAGGCGGCGGGACCCTCGGTCTGGTCCGGGTGGCCCCACATGGCCACGAGGTGGCGGGCCCCGGCCCGGCACGCGTCGGTGAGCCCGTGCTCGAGCGCCCCCCACAGCGCCCGCTTGGTGAGCCGCATCGCGGTGGGCGAGTTGCGGGCGATCGTCTCGCCCAGGCGCTGGGCCTCCTCGCGCAGGCGCTCGGGCGGGTCGACCACCTGGCTGATCATGCCGAGCTCGTAGGCGCGCTGGGCCGTCATGCGCTCGTGCCGGCCCACGAACGCCATGCGCATGACCGCCTCGGCGGGGATGCGGCGCATGAGCCCGATGGCCTCGATCGCCACCACCTGGCCGATCGACACGTGCGGGTCGAAGAACTGCGCGTCGGACGCCGCGATCACGATGTCGGAGTCGGCGACCCAGTGGAACGCGCCCCCCGCGCACAGGCCGTTGACCGCGCAGATCACCGGCTTCCCCACCCCCTGGTGCCAGGCGGTGAAGTGGAGGTCGAAGCGCTCCATGGAGTCCCGGTAGCGCTCGAAGCCGAGCCCGTCGGTGGCGACCTCCATCACGTCGACCCCGGTCTGGAAGGCCCGGCCGTTCCCGGTGTGCACGATCACCCGCACCGCGGGATCGCGGTCGAGCTCGAGCCAGGCGTCGGCGAGCTCGTCGCGCATGGCGTTGTTCATCGCGTTGAGCTGCTCGGGCCGGTCGAAGATCAGCCACCCCACGGGCCCGTGGCGCTCGACGACGAGCGTCTCGTACCGTCCGGACGTCATCGTCGGGTGCTCCCGACCGCCGGACCGGGACCGAGCGGCGCCCACGCCGGGGGCCGGCGCTCGGCGAACGCGGCCGGCCCCTCGGTCTGGTCGGGGTGGCCCCACATCGAGACGAGATCGCGGGCGCCCGCCGCGCACGCGTCGGTGAGGTCCTGCTCGAGGGCCTCCCACAGGGCCCGCTTGGTGATCGCCATCGCGGTGGGCGAGTTCCGGGCGATCAACCCGGCCAGCGCGCCCGCCGCGGCCCGCAGGTCGCCCGGCGGGTCGACGACCTGGCTGCAGATGCCGAGCTGGTGGGCCCGCCCGGCCGACATGCGCTCGTGGCGCCCGGTGAACGCCATCCGCAGCACCGGCTCCATCGGCGAACGACGGACGAGGGCGATGGTCTCGAACGCGCTCACCTGCCCCACCGAGACGTGGGGATCGGTGAACTCGGCGTCGCTCGCCGCGATGACGATGTCGGCGTCGGCCACGAAGTGCAGCCCACCGCCCGCGCACACGCCGTTGACCGCGGCGATCACCGGCTTGCGCACCCCGACCTGCCACGCGGTGAAGCGCAGCTCGAAGTCACGGGTCTGGCGCGCCACCGCGCGCAGCGCCTCGGGGTCCCGGGCGAGCTGGCCGACGTCGAGCCCGGACTGGAAGGCGGGCCCGTTGCCCGTGTTGACGATCACCCGCACCTCGGGGTCGTCGTCGAGCGCCCGCCAGGCGACCTCCAGCTCGCGGAACATGACCGCGTCGAGCGCGTTGTGCGCGTCGGGCCGGTCGAAGACCAGCCAGCCCACGGGCCCGTCGCGCCAGACCTGCAGTCGCTCGAACCGGCCGACGGGGGTGGGGGCGTCGGCCACGCTCAGGCGCCGCCGAGGCGCCAGATCGCGGGCCAGTCGTCGGGTCGCAGCTGGGCCTCGGTCCCCCCGTCGCAGCAGATCACCGAGCCCACGAAGAAGCTGGACTCGGGGCCGAGCAGGAAGTCCACCAGCGCGGCGAGCTCCTCGGGTCGACCGCCCCGGCCGAGCGGCACCGGGAACCCGCCGATCAGGGGTCCCATGGTCGGGTCGGCCCGCTGCTCGGCGGTGAGCGCCGTCTCCACCAGGCCGGGGGCGACCACGTTGCAGCGGATCCCGGCCCCGGCCCAGTCCGGGCCGGGCGCATGGCGACGGACCCACCGGGTGAGCGCGAGCTTGGTGGCGGGGTAGGTCTGCACCGAGCCGTGCGCATCGGCGAGGTCCCGTGCCCGTGCTTCGTCACCGGCCAGGCAGGCCTCGACCAGGTCCTCGGGGAGGTTGGGCTGGCACGTCGTGGAGTTGGATCCGATCACCACGCAGGAGGGCGCGGTGCCCCGGGCCAGCATCGGGCGCAGCGCCGGCAGCAGCGCGGCGGTGCCGAAGTAGTTCACCGACGCCACGAGCGACCCCGGACGGCCCGGGAGCCCACCCAGCCCGGCGAAGGGGGCGAAGCCGTCGAGCACCCCGCCGCACGCCGCGTCGACCGCCGCCACCGCGCCGGCCCGGCCCTCGGGGGTCCCGAGGTCCGCCACCACGTCGGCGTCGTGACGGTCCACCCCGATCACGGTGTGACCGGCGGCGCGCAGGCGGGTCGTGGTGGCGAGGCCCATGCCCGAGGCCGAACCGGTGATGCAGACGGTGCCCATGGCGGCGCTCCTCGGGGTCGGGGTCGAGTCGGGGCGTCTGGGGGCCGGTCAGGCGTCGCCGAGCGCGCCGGACGCGCGCAGCGCGGCGATGCGGTCGGCGTCGTAGCCGAGCACGTCGGCGAGCACGGCGTCGGTGTGCTCGCCCGCGTCGGGGGCCCGGGTGAGGTCGGGCGGATCCTCGCCCGTCACCATCAGCGGGAGGGCGAGGGTGTCGGCGACGGTCTGCGCCGCCGGGTACCAGTGGAACCGGTGCTGGAATTGCGGGTCGTCCATGATCGTCTTCGGGGTGTTCACCGGCGCGATCGTGGTGTTGTGCTCGTTGCCGAAGGCGATCCACTCGGCGCTCGTCCTCGTCCTGAAGATGTCGCGCAGCACGGCCTGGAGCTCGCGGTTGTGGCGCGCGTGGTCGGCGTACTTCTCCCCCGGCCACCGCTCGAACAGATCCATGCGGTCGACGCCCGCGCAGAAGTTCTTCCAGAACTCGCGCTCCGAGGCCATGAACAGCACGTGACCGTCGGCCGACTCGTACATCTGGTAGCGGACGCCACCGCGCATCCCGGCCGTGCCCGGGTCCCGGCGCTCGTAGTTGTCGGTGGCGTTCCCGGTGACCTCCGACTGCGGGCGCTCGTAGGCCTTCCACGACTCGATGCGGTACCAGTCCATGTAGGCCGCGGCGTCGGACTGCGCGATCTCCATCTGGCACCCGACCCCGGTCGCCCGCGCCCGCAGGATGCCGGCGAGGATCCCGAACGCGCCCATGAGCGGCCCGGCGTGGATGCCCATCGACGCGTGCTCGGGGATGTAGCAGAAGCCGTCGTCGTCGTAGGCGGGCGCGAAGTTCCCCGCCCAGGTGTCGTAGGCGATCCCGTGCGAGGGCAGGTCCCGGTACGGCCCGGTCGCGCCGTACCCCGAGATCGAGCAGAACACGATCCGCGGGTTGACCGCCTGCATCCGCTCGAACGTCAGGCCCCGCCGGGCGAGCGCGCCGGGGCGCATGGCCTCGATCACCGCGTCGGCGTCGCGCACCAGGTCGAGGTACACCTCGATCGCCTCCGGGGTGCGCAGGTCGAGGATCACCGACCGCTTGGCCCGGTTCACGTGCAACGACAGCAGCGACGCGCCCTCGACGATGGGCCAGGTCATCTGCCGGCCGTAGTCGCCCCCGGGTGGCTCGATCTTGATCACGTCGGCGCCGAGGTCTGCGAGGAAGCCGCCCATCTCGGCCGGACCGAGCATGGAGCTCTCCACGATGCGGATGCCGGACAGCAGCCCTTCGGACATCGGTGCGCCTCCTGGTCGGGAGCAGACGGACGGGCCGATCTGACGGGGCGTCAGTTCCGACCGCCGGGCGGCACGCTACCCGAGTCCGGGCACCAGGGCCCCCGCCGACCCCCCCGCCAGGATCAGCCAGACCGGGTTGGGCCGCCGCCACCAGAGCAGGCCCGCGACCACGACCGCCACCACCACCGTCCCGACGTCGACGAACGCGTCCCGGGCCAGGACCGCGGCGACCGCCACCATCAGGGCCAGTGACGCCGCCACCACCCCCCGCAGGAACGCGGCGAACCCGGCGCTGTCCCGGAGCCGCCGCAGCACGAACCCGGTGGCCCCGACGAAGCAGAACGCCGGGAGGAAGATCCCGACGGTCGCGACCACCGCGCCGGGGAAGCCCCGCAGCGTGTAGCCGATGAACGTGGCGGTGGTGAACAGGGGCCCGGGGGTGAGCTGCCCCATGGCGACCGCGTCGAGCAGCTGGCGCTCCGTGAGCCACCCGCGGTCGTGGACGAGCGCGCCCTCGAGCAGCGCGTACAGCACGTAGCCGCTGCCGTAGAGCACCGCGCCGATCTGGAGGAACACGGCGAACAGCGGGGCGAGCATCACCGGGCCGGCCGTGGCCCACACCGGGCCGAGGTCGGTGGCGACCCGCATCGTCGGCACCCCGGTCACCACGCCGAGCCCGCCGAGCCCGGTGAAGCCACCGAACCCGCCGAGGCCAGGACCCGGTGTCGTGCGGGTGCCGAGCCACCACCCGGTCCAGGTCACGATCCCGGCGCCCGCGAGCAGCACCAGCTCGTGGATCCCGATCCATGCGCCCGCGAGCGCGAGGAGCCCGACCGCGATCGTGCCCGTGCCCCGCAACGCGGTCCGCCCGAGCTGCAGGATCGCCTGCCCGATCAGCACCACGACGACCGGCGCGATGCCGACCAGCACCGACCGGAACCCGGGGCGGGTCCCGTATTCGGTGTACGCCCAGCCGAGCGCGAGCATCAACGCGAACGCCGGAGCGATGAACGCGACACCGGCGGCGATCATGCCGACCGTCCCGGCGCAGCGTCGCCCCACGTGCATCGCGACCTCGGTCGAGTTCGGACCCGGCACGAGGTTGGCCAGGGCGATCATCTCGGCGTACTCGGCGTCGTCGAGCCACCCCTTGCGCTCGACCAGATCGTGACGCATCAGCGCGATGTGGGCGGCCGGACCCCCGAACGCGGTCGAGCCGAGGCGCAGGAAGTAGCCGACGACCTCGCGGAGCCGGGGGGCGATCGGGTCGGACATGACAACTCCGGCTCGGGGGGTGCCGTCGGGCACGGTCTAGCCTGCCGTCGTGGCCGTGGGCAACGCGACGGAGTTCCCCGATCGCGGCGTCGCCCCGGCGCGCGCCGGCATCGTCCTCGCCACCCTGATCCTGGTCGCGGCGATCGCGAACCTCCCGCTTTCGGTGGCGTTCGTCGCGCTCCCGAGCATCGGCGCGCACTTCGACTGCTCGCAGACCGCGCTCAACCTCGTGGCCGTCGGGTACTCACTCGGTCTGGCGGCGTCGGTGCTGTGGCTCGGCGCGCTGGGCGACCGGTACGGCCGCCGGGCGGTCATGTGCGCCGGGCTGGTGCTGTCGGTCCCGGCGGCAGTGGCGTCGGCCTGGGCCGGCTCGATCGAGGTGCTCGTCGTCGCCCGCCTCGTCGGCGGCCTGGCCGCGGGCATGGCCTTCCCGACCACGCTCGCCCTGATCACGGCCCTGTGGGCCGACGGGCCGGCCCGGACCCGCTCGATCGCCCTGTGGTCGGCGACCGGCGGCGCGATCACCGCCCTGGGGCCGCTGGTGGGGGGCGTGCTCCTCCTCCGCTTCTGGTGGGGTGCCGCGTTCCTCGTGACCCTGCCGCTCGTGGCTCTGGCGGTCCCGCTGGTGCTGGGGTGCGTCCCTGCGCACGTGGGCGAGGACCGCGACCCGGTCGACAACGTCGGGGGCGCGCTCTCGGTCCTGCTCGTGGGCGGCCTCATCGCCGGGATCAATCTCGCCGTCGTCCCCGGCCTGCGGTCGACCGCGCTGGTCGGCCTCGGTGTCGCCGTCCTCGCGGCCGTGGCGTTCGTGCTCCGCCAGCGCCGAGCGGCCAATCCGCTCTACGACCTCGGCGTGGCCGGCCGACCCACGTTCTGGGTCGCCGCGATCGCCGGGGTCATCGTCTTCGGCACCCTGATGGGCACGGTGTTCGTCGGGCAGCAGTTCGTGCAGAACGTGCTCGGCTACTCGGCGGCCCAGGCCGGGCTGGCGGTCCTGCCGATGGCGGTCTTCATGCTCACCCTGGCCCCGGTGTCGGCCCGCATCGTGGAAGCCCGCGGCGCGCGGGTCGCGCTGCTGGTCGGCTACGTGCCGGTCCTGCTCGCCTTCGTCGTGATGCTCGTGGCCTGGGACCCGGGCGTCGGGTACTGGGCCGTCGGCCTCGCCTACGCGCTCGTCGGTGCCGGTGTCGGCCTGGCCGGGACCCCGGCGTCGCACTCGCTCACCGGGTCGGTGCCCGTGCGTCGGGCCGGCATGGCGTCGGGGACGGCCGATCTCCAGCGCGACCTGGGTGGGGCGATCATGCAGTCGCTGCTCGGGGCCCTCCTCACCGCCGGCTACGCCCAGGCGTTCGCCCGGCGTGTCGCCGACGCGCCGGACGCCGGGTCGGTGACCACCCAGGTCGAAGGGCAGCTCACCCGGTCCTTCGCGTCGGCCGCCGAGGTCGCCGCGCGCTACCCGAAGTACGCCGACGAGATCGTGGCGGCGGCGCGGTCGTCGTTCGTCGCCGGCCAGCGCTGGGCCTACCTCGCCGGGACCGTCGCCGTGCTCCTCGGCATGGCGCTGGTGGCGACGGTCTTCCCGGGCCGCGACCGCGAGCGGACGCTGCTGGCGGGCTACCGGGCGGCCGACGGCGGGTCGTCGGACTCGCCGCGCCCGCCGGACGCGGCGGACGCGCCGCACCGGGCCGACCCGACGACCGGCTGAGCGCGGGTCATCCGCCCGGCGTCAGCAGGCGGGGCGCGACCGCCGCCGCGCTCGTCGCGTTCGGCACCGCCACGTCGGGGACCCGCTGGTCGATCCCGTCGAGCAGGCGGTCGAGCGGAGGCCACCAGGGCCCGGGGGGCAGTGCCTCGAGGGTCTCGAGCACCCGCCGGGGGTCCGGGCCCACCGGCACGATCCGCCGCGGCGCGGCGTCGTGCAGCACCCCGAAGTACCAGTGCCGCCGGGTCGGGCCGAGATCCTCGACCCCGGTGACGAGGTAGTAGTCGGGGAGCTCGATCGTGCCCGCCCGCCACCGTTGGACCGTCCCGGTGACGGCGACCTCGAGCTCGCCGACGGGGCCGTCCTCGTCGAAGCGCCGGACCCACGCGTCGGCGACCGCACCGAGCGGATCACCGTCGTCGAGCACGTAGGTCGTGTGGGTGCCGAGCACGGCCCGGAGACCCTCGGGTACCGCGCCGACGAGCACGACCACGGTGGCGGCGCTGCGCTGCACGGCCGGGGTCAGACGGGGTGGGGCGCGGGGGCGCGGACGGCGGCGATCGCCATGACGGCAGCGTACGGCGCGAGGGGGGACGCG
The DNA here is from genome assembly GCA_903899845.1 of uncultured Actinomycetes bacterium. GTDB lineage: Bacteria > Actinomycetota > Acidimicrobiia > IMCC26256 > PALSA-555 > CAIUKV01. The sequence continues at coordinate 36,016 of CAIUKV010000008.1, read as the reverse complement.
CCGGCGGCGGGTTCAGCAGCGATCGCGGAGCCACCCCGGGCCCACGCACCCGGCGCCGAGGGTGGTGACGCGGGCCCGGAGCGCGCGGTCGGCGGTCACGACCCGGACGGAGGGTGGCGCCGGCGACCCCGAGCCCGGGGCCATCGCGCGCTCGACCAGGGCCACGATCACGTCGTCCCCCACGGCGGGTGCGTGGACCACGGTGACGCCGGCGGCGACCGTTCCCGCGGCGACCCCGGCCCGGGCTGCGCCCTCGAGCACCACCGCCACCGGGGGGTCGAGCGCACCGCTCGCGACCGCACCGGCGATGGCGTCCACCAGGCGCCGGGCGGCGCCGGCCCGGTCGCGCCACCAGCCGTCGGGCCGCGCCCCGACCACGTTGGCCCCGTCCACGACGAGCATCAGGTCAGGCCGGTGCCCGCACGACGATGTCCCCGCCGTCGCGCGACGCGCGCCAGCCCTCCCACGTGAACCGGGCCGCGCGTGTCGGGCCGTGCTCGAGGAGCACGCGCGCGAACCGGCCCTTCACCGCCTTGGCCCCGTGCCCCACGGCCCCGGTGCCGTCGGCGAGCGCGAAGGTCACCCGTACCACGGGGGCCCCGGCCACCAGCCGGTCCCAGTCGACCGCGGCGGCGTGCTCCCGGGGCAGCAGGTCCACGACGGTGCGGCCCCGGGCGTGGTGGGCGATCGTGCCGGTGACGAGGTCGCGCCAGTAGCGGTCGAGGCGCCCGAGTCCCGGGAGCGAGCTCGAGAGCTTGCCCCGGTGGTCGGCCACGGGGTCGGCCGCCGTGGTGATGCCGTACACCGCCGACGGCACCAGGATCCGGTGCCGCTCCGGCGTTGCGACGGGGCCGAGGTGCTCCCAGACCACACCCGAGTACCGCTCGGCCGCGGGCCGGACCGGCGCGGTGCCGTCGGCGAGCGCGCGCATGGCGGCCCGGGCCCGGTCGAGCAGGTCGCCCCGGACGCCGAGGACCTTCGCGGCCACCACCGGGTCGTCGACCGCAGTGGCGAACCCCGCGATCACCTCGCGGCGTGCGGCGCCCAGCCGATCCTCGAACCGCCCCCCGCGGGTCGGGGCCCGCCCGCCCTCGGTCTTGCCCTCGGAGGGCGGGAGCAGCAGGACGGGGCCGGGGGCACCCATCGGTCGCGTCGCCTCCGGTCCCGGTCAGTCGGGCTCGGTCAGGAACCCGTGCTCGTCGCGTCGCTCCGGTCCGACCACCCGGGCCCGACCGTCGCCGAACGGCGCGTTCCACTGCTGCACCGCCGGGCCGACCCCCTTCGTGCGCATGTCCGCCGAGAACGCCCGGGTGCCCGGGGCGAGATGGGCCCGGGCGTCGATCTCGGTCGCGAAGCGCTGCAGCGTGCGCGCGCCCATCAGCTCGAGGCCGGCGTTCACCAGCCGCTTGTTCGCGGCGAGCAGATGAGGATCGATCCGGGCGAGCCGGTCGAGGAGCCCCTCGACCTCGTCGTCGAGCGCGTCGGCGGGCACCGACTTCAGCGCGAGGCCGATGTGGGCCGCCTCGCGGCCGCTGATCGTGTCGCCGGTGAGCAGGAGGCGCTTGGCCCACTGTGGCCCGCAGTGGTAGAGCCACATCATCGACGGCGTGCTGCCGAGGGTGCGCGACGGGGGGAAGCCGATGCGCGCGTCGTCGGCGACGACCACCATGTCGCAGAAGAGCGCGAGCGCGGTGCCGAGGGCGAGGCAGTGCCCGTGCACCTGGGCGATGACCGGCTTGTGCACGTCGAACGCGGCCAGCGCGGCCCGCTGGTCGTGCCCGAGCCGCCAGATGTCGTCGTCGATGTCCGGGCCGGTCCGACCGTCCACGCCGGGGTGCGGGTCGGTGCCCCGCAGGTCGGCCCCCGAGCAGAAGCTCTCCCCGTTCCCCTTGATGACGGTGGCGTGGACGGCGTCGTCCCGGTCGGCGTCCCACAGGGCGTCGGCGATGCGCTGGGTCATCGACCCGGTCAGCGCGTTGTGGACCGCAGGGCGGTTCAGCACGATGCGCAACCGCCCGGGCCCGGCCTCGAGCAGGACGTCGTCGTCGGCCATGGGCCGAGCCTCGCACGGGGCGTGGCGACGTCGCCAACGCACGGGCGCCTCAGCGGGGCCGGGTGCCCACCAGGTTGGCGACGGCGAAGAACTCGTCGGGCTCCACCGCGAGGGTGAGCAGCAGGTTGACCCAGATGTCGGGGAGCGGAAGGTCGTGGTGCTGACGGGGCACGACGCAGAGGATCCGCTCGAGGTGGGGCTGGTCGATCGGTCGGTGGACCAGGTGGTACAGGCGGCCGAGGCGGACCGGGCCCCGGGGGGTGTGGACCCAGAACCCCTGGGTCGTGCGGTAGTCGCGGGACTGGACCGGGTCGAGCAGCGACCGCAGCAGCTCGTCGGCCCGCTGATGGGGGGTGCTCCCGGGCCCGGGCCGCCCGGTCGCCGCGAGATCGGCGGCGCCTGCGGCCCGGACCGCCGCCGACCACGAGCCGGGGGGAGCGGGTGACGCCGTTCGGCGGGGCGTCCGCCGCCGGGAGGCCGGCGCGCCGCGGCGGTGGGCACCCAGCCACTCCCAGCCGGCAACCGGGTGCGCGTGTCGCTGAGCCGTCCCGACCACCACGCACGACCCGTCGTCGAACACGACCATCCGTCGGCCGTCGGGGAGCTCGTCGACGTCGACGATGTGGCGGTCGGCCACCGCAGGCCCGGGGGCTCAGCCGCCCGCGACCGGGCGGACCCACACGATCTCGTCGAGGGCGGGGTCGAAGTGCCGGATGCGCTCGGCGTCGCCGGCGGCGCCGGCGGTCGGGCGGGCGAAGGGGATCTTGCACTCGCGGGTCAGGCGCGCGAACAGGGCCTCGGCCTCGGCGAGGCTGGCCGGGTCGGCGACGTCCCAGGCGACGACGGTGTCGCCGGTGCGGTCGAGGATGCGCATCACGCCCACGGGTGCCTCCAAACGAGTGTTCGCTGTCGGGAGGGAGATCGAACACCAGTTCGAAGAATCTGTCAACCCCGGGACGCGATCGGTCGACGGCCGGTCAGTCGGCGGCCGGGTTCACGAGGAGGACGTCGCCGGGGAACCGACGGACGACGTCCCACCCGGGGAGCAGGGCCAGGAGCGCGTCGAGGGAGACCTGGCCCTCGTAGTACTCGCTGGAGCCGAACTCGGTGTAGAGGTAGCGGGTGCGGGCGAGCGTCTCCCGGCCCCCGCGGACGAGGTCGCCCTCGGCACCCTGGACGTCGGCCCAGATCAGGTCCACCGGGCCGACCCCGTGCTCGGCGGACCACGAGTCGAGCGATCGGGTCACCACGGTGAGCTCCTCGTCGAACTGCACCCAGGGCCAGGTCTCGCGATGGCCGGTCGGGCGCCGGATCGACCCCGACTTGTCCCAGGGGTCGGTGTCGGTGGGGTCGTAGGGGTTCTGTCCCGATGACCGGTGGAACGTGGTCGTGCCGTCGCGGTCGGCGACGGCCAGCTCGAACAGGCGGGCCCGGTCGGACGTGACGGTGCTCCGCCACCGTTCTGCTGCGCGCGGCTCGGGCTCGAAGCACCACACCCGGGCGGTCGGCCAGCGGTCGAGGAACCGGAGGGTGTCGGAGCCCGTGTTCGCGCCGCACTCGAGGATCACGGGATCGGGGCGCATCCGCAGCCGGGCCCGGGTCACGTCGAGCTGGGGGCCGTCGAGCCCCGCCCGCCCGTACCGGACCCGCTCCCCGGCGCGTCGGGCCTCGTGTGCGACCCTCCTCCAGTATCGATTCGCCACGGTCGTGCTCCCGTCCCGAGTTCGGCCGCCGGTCGGCGCGCTCGTGGTCGGTCAGCATCGCAGGCGCGAGCCGGGGCCCGCCCCCGGGCAGAGGGAACGGGCCCCGGCGATCGGTCCGAGCTCGGTCGCGGTGTTCGCCGTGATCAGCCGGTGAACCGCGGCGCCGGGACCGGGCCGGAGGGGGTGCGGGCCCGGCGCGCGCGTCGCGTGCGGGCGCGCCGGATCGAGCGGCCGGGCCCGTCGGCCCGCCACCACCCCACCCCGACGAGCAGGACCGAGACGGCGAGCACCGGCCCCTCGCCGAGTCTCGTGGCGATCGTGTCGCCTCGTCGGCGCTCGACGGTGTGCTGGAGCACCCGGGGCTCACCGATGGCGGTGCGTTCCACAACCTGGCCGGTCGGTGTCACCACCGCCGAGAATCCGGTGGGTGCCGCCTGGACGACCCAGCGGCCGGTCTCGATCGCCCGCAGGCGCGACGAGGCGATCTGCTGGGTCTGCACCTGCGTCAGCCAGAAGGACGAGCCGTTGGTCGGGTTCACCAGCACCTCACCACCGTTGGCGATGCCGTCACGGGCCCGGCCGGTGAAGAACACCTCCCAGGAGATGGCCACCCCGAGCCGCCCGGCCGGGGTGACGAGCACCGCGGGGGCCGTGCCGGGTCGCGCGTCCCGCGGGGGAAGACCCGTCGCCGGCGCCAGCCGCTCGATCCACGACCGGAACGGCACCCACTCGCCGAACGGCACCCGCAGGACCTTGTCGTAGCGCGGCCCGCGGCTGCCGTCGGGCCGGTACACCACCGAGGCGTTGCGGAACTCCGTGTCGCTCACGACCTCGGTCACCCCCACCACCAGCGGAGCGTCGAGGCGCCGGGCCAGGGCGGCGAGGGCGTCGTCCTCGGGGCTGCCGGGGAGCCGGCGGTCCAGGGTGACCACGTTCTCGGGCCACAGCACGAGGTCCACCGGCGTGCGGACCGCCGCGGACGCCCGGAGGTGCCGGGCGAACACGGTCGCCGGGTCGGTCGCGGCCGCGCGGGTGTTCTGCGGCCCGCCGCCCTGCACCGCGGCGACCTCGAGGGTGCCGATCGGCGTTCCCGAGGGGGCGACCGCAGCGAGGGCCAGGGTGACCACCACCACGCCGCCGGCACCGACGCTCCACCACCACCGGCGGGCCCACCCTGCGGCGACCGCCACGCCGCACACCACCACGAGCCCCGAGACCAGGAGCGCGCCCCCGAGGCGGGCGGGCTGGGCGAGCGGTGCGTCGGCCTGGCCCATGGCCAGCGTCGCCAGGGGGACGCCGTCCCACGGGAACGACCAGCGCGCGGCCTCGGCGAGGACGATGGCGCCGGGCATGGCGATCCACCGACCGGGGGCGTGCGGTGGCACCGCCGCACCCGCAACGGCGAAGTACCCGGCGAACAGGGCCGTCGCGATCACGTACCCGGGGGCGGTGAGATCCCACATCCAGAGGGTCATCGGCGCGAGCCACGCCGCGGCCACCAGCCACGACCGTCGGGCCCGTCGGGCCCATCCGACACCGGCGAGCGACCGGTCCCAGATCGCGACGCCCACGACGGCCAGCGGCCAGAACCCGACCGGCGGCACGGACAGGGCGATGCACCCCCCGGCGGCGACGCACGCCGCGCCGGTCGCCAGCCAACGGCCCGCACGCGCCGGTCGGGGCGGAGCGACGACGGGGTCGGCGGGCGGGGACGGCGTCGAGGTGGCCACGGGCCGCCCATGATGGCCGCCCGGGTCAGGCTGTGCTTCCGAGCGTGGAGCGGGTGACGGTGTCGTGTCTCGGGACGTCCCGGATCCATGTCGCGCGTCGTTCCGGACGGTGGGACCCAGGACCCCGAACGCGGCGGAGAGTGTCCCGAGCCCGTCCGGTCACCACCGCCGTCACCGTCGAGGGCCGCAGCCCCACCGAGGAGATCGTCGTCGCCTGCCCGGGGCTCACGACTGAGCAGGCGCCGCCAACCCCGAACGGGACCGCGGTTCGCTCGATGCCAGCGCCGACGCTGCGCCAGCCCTGTCCGCCCGGACCCGGACGGAGTTGCGGCGAGGGTGACGACCGTGGAATATGACGCATCCGTCAGATTCGACCAGGGGAAGCGACGCGCATGGCCCGAGTCCCGATCGAGGAGGGGTTCTTCCGGATCCCCGACGACCCCGGCGAGCCGCCGCGGCTGCTCGGCAGCCGCTGCCCGACGTGCGGTGAGGTGTTCTTCCCGCGCCGGTTCGTGTGTGCGCAGTGCCTGCACGAGGGCACCGACGATGTCGAGCTCTCCACTCGCGGACGCTTGTGGACGTGGACGTACAGCCACGTGCCGATGTTCGGGAAGGTGGACGCCAGCGTGCCGGGCTACGGCGTGGGTCAGATCGACCTGCCGGAGGGGCCGCGGGTGCAGTCGATCCTGCTCGGCGGGCCGGACGACTTCGAGATCGGGATGGAGATGGAGATCGACCTCGAGGTGCTGCGCGAGAACACCGACGGCGACGAGGTCGTGATCTACCGGTTCCGGCCGGTCGCCGGCGCCGAAGGGAGCGCATGATGCGTCGGGGCCTGAGGTTCGAGGGTGTGGCGGTCGCCGGGATCGGGATGATCCGGTTCGGGATGATGAAGGACCGCCCTGCGGTGCACCTGGCGCGCGATGCCGGTCTGCTCGCGCTGCACGATGCCGGCATGACGCTGGCCGACATCGACGAGGCGTTCGTCGCCTACATCACACCCGGGTCGATGCTCGGGGTGAAGGCGATGAAGGAGCTCGGCCTCACCGGTCTGCCGGTGAACCACACCGAGAACGCGTCGGCCACCGGGCTGGTCGCGTTCCGCGACGCGGCGTGGGCGGTGGCGTCGGGTCGGGCCGACGTGGCGATGGCGATCGGCTTCGACAAGTTCACCGACATGGTCGGGGGCGGTGGGGGCGGTTCGGCGCGTGACCGGATCGACGCGCCGATCCTGCCCGCGGCGTACTTCGCGCTGTGGGCCCAGCGGCGCATGCACGAGCGCGGGACGAGCGTGGAGACGTTCGCGAAGATCGCCGCGAAGAACTGGAACTACGGCGCCGCGTGCCCGACCGCGCACCGTCAGACCGATCACGTGGTCACCGCCGAGGAGGTGCTGGCGTCGCGACCGGTCGCGGATCCGCTCACGACGATGATGTGCTGCCCGCCCGACGACGGCGCAGCGTGCGTGATCCTCGCCCGTGAGGACCTCGTGCGCTCGCGCCAGCCGGGCCGTCGCATCGTGCGGCCGTTGGCGTCGGCGTTGCAGTCGGAGTCGTACTCGCGGGGCCACACCTTCGTCGGTCCCGTCGTGGGCCCGTCGACGATGACGAGTGACACCGCACGCGAGTGCTACGAGGCCGCCGGGATCGGGCCCGAGGACGTGCACGTCGCGTACTGCCACGACGCGTTCGTCAACGAGGAGCTCGAGTACTACGAGCTGCTCGGCTTCTGCGCCGAGGGTGAGGGCGACCGGCTCGTCGCCGACGGCGAGACCGGTCCCGGCGGCCGCATCCCGTTCAACACCGACGGCGGGCTCATCGCCCGCGGTCACCCCGGCGGGCCCACCGGCCTCGCCCAGATCCACGAGTGCGTGCAGCAGCTCCGCGGCGACGCGACCGGTCGCCAGGTGGAGGGCGCGCGGGTCGCGCTCGCGCACCTCGTGGGCGGCGGCAGCGTCTGCACCGTCAACCTGCTCGACGCCGTCGACTGACCTCCCCACCCTGGAGCCCCCATGCCCGAGCCCATCTTCGAATCGATCGCGGTCGGCGACACCGTCCCTCCGCTCGTACGCACCACCGACCTCGCGCATTGGAACCGCTACGCCGCGGTCAACGACGAGTTCATCCCGATCCACATGGACGACGCCGACGCGCAGAAGGTGGGCCAGCCCGCCGCGTTCGGCATGGGCAACCTCCGGATCGCCTACCTCCACAACGCACTGTCGGCGTGGCTCGGCGACGCCGGCGACATCGTGGAGTTCGCGTGCCAGTTCCGCGGCATGAACTTCAAGGGCGACACCCTCACCGCGTCGGCCACCGTCACCGGCACGGAGACCCGCGACGGCGCACGGCTCGTCCACCTCGCGCTCTCGGTCGTCAACCAGGACGGCGTCGACACGACCCCGGGGACCGCGACCGTCCGCCTCTGGGACGGCCCGCCGAGCGCGCTCCCCGAGCCCGCGGCGGCCGAGCCCTCCGGAACGGCGACACCCGGCGTGCACCTGACCCAGGCCGAGATCGACCAGATCGGCACCACCAGCGAGCCGATCACCGCCTGGCCCGTCGACGCCAACGACATCCGCCACTGGGCCATCGCCACCCACTGGCCCGAGCCGCCCCCCGCCCGCTTCGTCGACGAGGCTGTCGCGACCGCCGGCCCCTGGGGCGGGCTCGTCGCGCCCCGCGACCTCGACCCCTTCGCCTGGAACCCGCGCCGCCCGTGGGGCGGCCCGTGGCTGCGGGGCATGGGCGCCGAGCCCGGGAAGCGCATCCTCAACGGCGGCCAACGCAGCGCCTACTTCGCCCCCATCCGCCCCGGCGACGTGATCACCGGCATCTGCCGCCTCGTCGACGTCGTGGAGAAAGACATGAAGCTCGGCCCCACGTCGGTCTTCACCACCGAGCAGCGCTGGACCAACCAGCGCGGCGAGCTCGTCCGCCTCGGCTTCATGACGTCGCTCTACTACTAGACCCGCGCCACGACTGCTGCGCACGAACCGCCACGAACGAGGAGGAGCCAACATGTCCATCGGGGTGATCGGACTCGGCAACATCGGTGGCCACGTGGCCGCCAACCTCGTCAGCGACGGCCACGCGGTGCTGGTCCACGACGTCGACCCGGCGCGCGCCGCCGCGATCGCCGGCGCCACCGCGACCGGCACCGTCGAGGAGCTGGCCGCGGCTGCCGACGTGACGATCCTGTCGCTGCCCACCCCGGCAGTGGTCCGGCGTGTCACCGCGGCCTGGTCGGCGGCGGCGCCCGAGGACCGGGTGCTCGTCGACCTCTCGACCAACAACCCCGAGATGGTGCGTGACCTCGGCGCCCAGCTGGCCGCGACGGGCCACCACCTCGTGGAGGCGCCGCTCACCGGCGGCTCGATCGGAGCCCAGTCGCGGATGCTCATGTTCATGGTGGGGGGTGCCGACGACGCCGTGGCCCGGGTCCGCCCGGTCCTCGAGCCGCTCGGACGAGCGTGGTTCCACCTCGGACCCCTCGGGGCCGGCAACACGATGAAGCTCGTCAACAGCCTCGTGGCCTACACGGCGACGTGGGTCAGTCTCGAGGGGCTCTCCCTGGCCGCGAAGTCCGGCATCGGCGTCCAGCAGGCCGTGGAGGTGCTGCGCACGGGTGGGGCCGGCAACTTCTACCTGGACCGGATGGTCGAGCAGATCGACCAGCGGGGCCGGCCCACGATGTTCGCCCTCGAGCTCGCGGCCAAGGACGCCGGCCTCATCGTCGACACCGGCCGGGCCCTCGGCGTTCCCACGCCGGCCGGGTCGGCCGTGCTCCAGGTGCTCGTGGGCGCAGTGGCCGCCGGGCTGGGTGACGCAGACTGGAGCGACCTCGTGCTCGCCGCCGAGCGTCAGGGTGCGGTCGAGCTCCGCTGGGATCCCGACGCCTGATCGACGGTGCTCCGGCCGGCGATCCGGCCTGATCACCGACTCCGGGTCAGCCCCGCAGCACCTGACCCGGAGTGGCACCGGTCCAGGCGCCGTCCTCGTGGAGGACCTCGCCGTTGACGATGACCGCGCGGTAGCCGGTCGCGTCGACGACGAAGCGGCCCGCGTCGGCCGGGAAGTCCCGGACGTAGCGGGGAGCGTCACCGGCACCGAGACGTTCGGCGTCGATGCAGAGCACGTCGGCGGCAAGGCCCTCGGCGATCCGACCCCGTCCGGTGACGCCGCTGGCCGCGGCGGGGATCGACGTGAGGCGGGCCACCGCTTGCTCGAGGGTCAGCGTGTCGGGGACCCACTCGGTGAGGAGCCGGGTCGGGTAGTCGGCGCCGCAGAACGAGAGGAGGTGGGCACCGCCATCGGACGATCCGGCCATCACGTAGGGCGAGCGGATCATGGTCTCGACCGCCGCCCGCCGCTCAGGAGACGGCGGGCCGGCCAGCACGAACTGGGTCTCGAGGTCTTCGGCGAGCGAGAGGTCGAGGAAGGCGTCGAGCGGATCGCAGCCCATGGCCTCGGCCACCTCGGTGACCGAGCGGTCGAGGAAGCGCTCGTGCTCGGGTCGCAGCACCCGTTCCACCCGGATGACCTGCCAGGCGAACACGAACGACCGACCCGTCGGATCGGCGATCTCCGCCCGCATCTGCGCCCGTACCGCCGGGTCACGCAGTCGCGCGTCGCGCTCGGCGGGGGGCAACGTGAGCGTGTCGCGGAACGACGGCATCTCGTCGAACAGGAAGGTGGAGCCGAGCGCGAAGTGGGCACCTTGGCGGTTGGTGGCGAACATCGGGTGGATCTCGAGCCCTTCGGCCGCGGCTGTCTCGGCGAACTCGAGACTCCGGGACCAGCCGTCGGGGGCGTGGGGCATGCTCGTGAGCGTGTTGACGTGCACCGGGCGGCCCGACGCCCGAGCCATGGCGAGGATCAGCGCGCGGTCGTCGTCGTCGTAGCCGGTGAGGAACGTGCGGGGGATGAACTCGATCGATCCGCGGCCGAACTCGGCGAGCACCGACGCGAGGGCGATGAGCTCGTCGGGCGCGGCGTGATTCGACGGCACTCCGCGCCCGTCGTGGGCGACGTGGAGCTCGAGCTGTGACGACGTGAAGCCGATCGCGCCTTCGGCCAGGGCCTGGCGGACCAGCGCCTGCATCGCCGCGATCTCGTCGGTGGTCGCGGTGCGCTCGGACGCGTCGTCGCCCATCACATGGCGCCGCACCGCGCAGTGGCCCACGTTGGCCGCCACGTTGACGCCCACGCGGCCGTCGAGCCCGGCGAGGAAGTCGCCGAAGCTCCCACCGCGGTACGTCACCCCCTCCGCCAGCGCGGCGGCCGACATGCCTTCGACCCGGCTCAGCATCTCGCACAGCCACGGGAGGTCCTGGGGCCGGGCCGGCGCGAGCGTGAACCCGCAGTTGCCGGTGAGCAGCGTGGTGACCCCGTGCCACGACGCGGGCGACGCGGTCGGGTCCCAGTGGAGCTGCGCGTCGTAGTGGGTGTGGACGTCGACGAAGCCCGGGGTCACGAGCAGACCGTCGGCGTCGATCACCCGCGCCGCCGCGTCGTCGACGCGGCCCACCGCCGCGATGAGGCCGTCACGGACCAGCACGTCGGCGGTGTGGGCCGGCGCCCCCGTCCCATCGACGACGGTCCCGCCGCGGATCAGCAGGTCAGACATCGATGCCGTAGAGCGCGCACGCGTTGAGTCCGTAGAGCCCCTTGCGCTCGGCGTCGGGGAGGTGGTCGTTGTGCTCGCGCAGCTCGTCGACGACGCCTGGGTACTTCGCGTCGTTGTGGGGGAAGTCCGACGCCCAGATGAAGCGGTCGGCACCCACGAAGGGAGCGAGAGCCCCGGGTGTGCGCTCGCCGGGATCGAAGCTGATCCAGCACTGCCGCTTGAAGTACTCCTCGGGGGTGAGCGACATCGGTGCCGCCGCCCACGAGTAGCTCTCCTCGAACTCGTTGAGCCGGTCCATCCAGTGGGCGATCCACCCGCCGCCGCACTCGAGCACGATCACCTTGAGGGCCGGGTGTCGCTCGAGGACCCCGCCGTAGGTGAGGTTCGACAGCGTGATCATCTGGTCGATGACGGGGATCAGCGCGTGGTGGGTGCCCGACGCCATCAGCGCACCCATCGCCCGCGACGCGCCCGGCATGTCGGCGAGCCCGGCGATGTGCATGCCGAGGGGCTGGCCCGTCTCCTCGAGCGCCTCCCACACCGGCGTGTAGGACGGGTGGTGGAAGGGCACGCCGTTGTAGGCGTTGGGCCGCACGAAGGTCCCGACCAGCCCGAGATCCGCGATGCGGCGGGCCTCCTTGGCCGCCTCGGCCGGGTCCTGCATCGGCAGCGCGCCCACGCCCTTGAGCCGGTCGGGCGCCGCTGCGCACCACTCGGCGATCCAGTCGTTGTAGACCCGACACGACCACACGGCGAGCTCGGGATCCTCGATGCCGCCGAGCTTGAGGCCCATCCCGGGGTACATCACCGAGATGTCGATGCCCTCGGAGTCGAGCACCTTGACCCGCTCGTGGGGGTCGAACCCCGCCGGGTTCAGGTCCTCGTAGTGGCGGCCCTTGCCGAAGTCCACGTAGCTCTCGCCCGCGTTGCCGAGCCCGACGAGGCCGCGGTCGGTGACCACCTTGTCCTCGACGTAGGCCACGTCGTAGCCGGTGTCCTCGTTCCAGCGCATCCGGATGCCCCGGTCGGCGAGGTGGGACGGCAGCCCGCGCTCCCAGAGGTCGGCGGGCTCGATCACGTGCCCGTCGGCGTCGACGATCAGATCCTTGGTCGTGTCGGTCATGCGGCGAATGATGCGGTGGGCCAGGCCGCCACGCAAGGGTGTGCTGGTTATCGGACCCTTGACCCCGTGCCGACTGGCGGTCCGCCGGAGTACGGTGCACCGCCGTGGCCCTCGCCCCACGAACCCGGGAGGCGTACCGGTCCGACTGGACCTGCTTCGTGCGGTGGTGCACGACGCACGGGTACCACGCGCTCCCGGCCGACCCGCCCACGGTGGTCGCCTACGTCGACGACCTCGCGGCGAGGCGACGCGTCGCGACGCTGAAGCGGCGTCTCGCCGCGATCCGGGCCTCGCACCTCCACGCTGGGCTTCCGAGCCCCACCGGCACGCCCGCCGTGACCGCGGCCATGGCCCGGGCCCGATGGCGCCAGCGCGACGACGCCGACCGCACCGCCCCCATCACCGTCGCCGAGCTGCGAGCCATGTCGAGCGCACTGCCACGCACGATGGGCGGGCTCCGCGACCGTGCCGCGATCCTGGTCGGGTACGGTGCCGCCCTGCGCCCGGGGGAGATCGTCGGGCTGCAGGTACCCGACATCACGGTCGGGTCCACCGGGCTCCGAGTCGCCACGGCGCGCGGCGCGGTCCGCGTCCCGTTCGGATCCGAGCGAGTTCTGTGCTCGGTCACCGCGTTCGAGGAGTGGACCCGCGCCGCCGGGATCCTCGAGGGACCGGTGCTGCGCGCCGTCGACCGGTGCGGCCGGGTCGGGACCACGGCCCTGGGCGAGAAGGCGATCGGCCGCATCGTGCGCCGGGCCGCCGTCGGCGCGGGCCTCCCGCCGGAGCGTTTCACCGGGCTCTCGCTGCGTCGCGGGATGGTGACCGCGGCTGTCGAAGCCGGATCCAGCCGCCGGATGATCATGGGCCAGACCGGTCACCGCAGCGAGCGCGTGGTGCGCGACTACGTCGCCACGGGCTCGGGCGCCGACCACACCGACCGGTCCTGATGGAGCTCGCGCACACACACGACGACGACGCCTTCCGGGCGGAGCTGCGCGCCTGGCTGGCCGGGCACCCCCCGCCGCCTCCACCGACCGAGGTCGGACCGGCGCTGCGCGACCGCGACCTCGCCTGGCAGCGTTCGCTGTACGCCGCTGGCTACGCGGGGATCGCGTGGCCCCGCGAGTACGGCGGTCGCGGTCTGAGCCTGACCCAGCAGATGATCTGGTACGAGGAGACCGCCCGGGCGGGCATCTCGCACGTGAACTCGCTGTTCGTCGGCGTGAGCCATGCCGGCCCCACGATCATCGCCGACGGCAAGGTCGTCGCCCCGATCGGCCTCACGGCCCGCGCGGGCCGGTCCGTGGTCGAGCACGTGCGGGCGGGTGCCCGCTACGACGAGATGCGCCCGGGGATGTTCGAGCCCGCCGCGCGCCTCGCCGACCTCGACGCCGACGGCGTGTGGGCCCAGGTCCTCTACCCGAGCGTCACGCTCGCCGGCGCCAAGACCTACGGCGACGACCGCGAGCTCCAGCGCTTCTGCGTGCGCTCGTACAACGAGTGGATCACCGACTTCTGCGCCGCCGGGCAGGAGCGGCTCTTCGCACAGGCCATCATCCCCACGACCGGGGTCGACGACGCGGTCGAGAAGATGACGATGATGCCGAGCGAGGTCTTCGCCCGGAACTTCTGGGCCACCTTCATGATCGACACGGCCGGGCTCGAGCTGCGCCACCATCTCAACCTCGACCACGTGATGTGGTCGACCGACAACCCCCACTCGGGCACCGACTGGCCCAACTCGCGGATCACCATGGACCGCCAGTTCCGCGGGCTGCCGCTCGACGACGTGCGCAAGCTGGTGCACACCAACGCGCGCACGCTGTACCGGATCCCCGCACCGGCGGAGTCTGCGGGCTGATGGACGCGATCTACGATCCGGCCATGACTCGACAGGTACCGGTCGTCGACTACCTCGTGATCGATGACGGTCCACCACATCTCGTGGGCCACCGTTGCGACGAGTGCGGGGCGGTCTATCTCGAACGGCGAAACGCGTGCGCCGCCTGCGGGGCGCGTACGTTCTCGCCGACGCCGCTGCCCGCCACCGGCCGGATCGAGTCGTTCACGATCGTCCACCGGGGGGCGCCGAAGCACATCGGGCCCTTCGTCTCGGTGCTCGTGCGGCTCGACGACGGCACGTACGTGAAGGCGAACCTGGTGGGGGTGCCACCCGCCGCCGACGCCGTCGAGGTCGACGTGTCGGTGCGTTTGGTGACCTACGCGGCGGGCACCGACGACGACGGCACCGAGGTGATCGCGTTCGGCTTCGCGTACGACGAGACGACCGCGCCGGCACAGGGGTAGGAGCACGCGATGAGTGACGACATCTGGATCATCGGCACGGCGATGACGCCGATCCGGCGGCACCTCGACCGCGACGTCCTCGACCTCGCCACCGAAGCAAGCCTCGGCGCGCTCGACGACGCCGGCGTGACCATGCGCGACATGCAGGTCATGGCGGTCGGGAGCCAGTTCGAGCCGTACACCTTCGGCCAGGACGTGCAGAAGCAGATCGGTCAGACGGGCATCCCGCTCTACAACGTGCACAACGCGTGCGCGACCGGCGCCACTGCGGTGCGGTCGGTGCTCATGGAGATCCGGGCCGGCGAGGCCGACATGGGGCTGGCGCTCGGCGTCGAGAAGATGACGGGCAGCTCACCGCCCTACCGCATGGCCCCTCCCAAGGCCGGGAAGGTCTTCGAGCCCGAGGGCCGCGACGGTCATGTGATCGCCACCGAGGGCGTGCTCGGCACGGGGCAGATGTTCGGCGTGTTCGCGCAGACCGGGACCGACTACGCGCGCCGTCACGACGGGGTCGGTTTCGAGCAGTTCGCCAAGGTTGCCGAGAAGAACCACGCCCACTCGACGCTGAACCCGCTCGCGCAGTACCAGCGGCCCTACAGCCTCGAGGAGATCATGAGCGCGGAGATGCTCGCGTACCCGAACACGCTCCCGATGTGCTGTCCGACCGGTGACGGCGCGGCCGCAGTGGTGCTGGTGTCCGACGCGAAGCTGCGCACGCTCGATCCCGACGTGCGGCGGCGCGCGGTGAAGCTCTCGGCCGCGGTGATGACCACCGACCCCTACGACCCCAGCGGCTTCGCCCATCCGGACGTCAACACGCTCACCCGCAACGCCGCCGACCAGGCCTATGAGCGGGCCGGCATCGGGCCCGAGGACCTCGACCTCGTCGAGCTGCACGACTGCTTCGCCACTGCGGAGCTGGTCCACTACGACAACCTCCGTCTGTGCGCGCCGGGTGGCGCCGGGGAGTGGATCGACCGCCGCGCCCCGTGGCGCGACGGTGAGCTCCCGGTCAACGTGAGCGGCGGCCTCATCTCGAAGGGCCACCCGATCGGCGCGACCGGCGTGGCCAACCTCTACGAGGTGGCCACCCACCTGCGGGGCGAGGCCGGCGACCGCCAGATCGAGGGCGCCCGGGTGGGGCTCACCCACGTCATCGGCCTCGGCTCCGTGTGCGTCGTCCACATCCTCGAGCGCGGCGCATCGTGAGTCGGTCCGAGGACTCGGGATCGGGGGCGTCCGACCGGACGGGGCCCGTCCGCGTCGAACTGCACATCGGATCCACCGTCGTCGCGCGGCTCGACGACCGGTTCCTCTCGGTTGGTCTCGACCTGGGCCAGGTCGCAGGCACCAAGTTCTGGGACCCCGAGGGCGGCGGGCCCGACGACGGCGCCGCCACCGGGGGAAGCGCGCGCATGGAGCCCTACGACTTCGGTCGGCCGGCGCTGGTCCGGATGCTGCAGGGGTTCGGACCCGGGTACCTGCGTCTCGGCGGCACCGAGTCCGACCAGCTCGCGTACGAGGCCGCGGGGGCCGATCCCGCGGGAGGCCGCGCGGTGCTCACCGACGCCCAGTGGGACGCGGCCATGCGCCTTGCACGCGACACGGGCTATCGGGTGCTGTTCACGGCGAACGCCACCCACCGCCGGTCCGACGGTTCGTGGGACCCGGAGCCGACACGCGCGCTCATCACGCGCGCCGTCGCCAACGGCGACCCGATCGCGGGCTGGTCGCTCGGCAACGAGCCCAACTACTTCGCCTTCAACTACGGCGGTCCGGCCCCCGAGCAGCTCGCCGCCGACTACCGCGTGTTCGCCGACCTCGTGCGGGAGCTCCATCCGGGCGCGCTCGTGCTGGGACCGGCCGCCGCCTACTGGCCCACGGTCGGCGAGATGGTGCCCGTGATGGAGGCGGTTCTCGCCGGGGCCGGCGACGTGCTCGACGTCGTGACCTGGCACTACTACCCGCAACAGTCGGAACGCTGCCCGGTCACCGTGCGGCCCGCCACTGCGGCGCAGGCCCTCACCGACGAGTTCCTCGACGAGGTCGAGACCCACCAGGCCACCGTCCGGACGCTGCGCGACCGCCACGCGCCGCAGGCTGCGATCTGGCTGCAGGAGACGGGCAACGCGCAGTGCGGCGGACAGCCCGGCCTGTCCGACACCGTCCGCGCGTCGTTCTGGTGGGTGCACGAGCTGGGACGGGTGGCTCGTCTCGGCAGCGAGGCCGTGGTGCGCTGGAACCTCTCGGGTGCCGACTACGCGCTCCTCCGAGAGCCCGACCTCGAGCCCAACCCCGACTGGTGGATCGACGTCCTGTGGCGGCGCCTCGTCGGATCCGAGGTCCTCGACGTCAACGTCTCCCGCGCCGACGGCGGGAGCCCGGCGCTCCTCGACGTGTTCGCGCACCGCGCTCCCGCACCCGGCACCGGCATCACCGTGGTCGCGGCGAACCGCTCCGAGCACCCCTTCGTCGTCGGCTTCGGGGACACCGACCCGTCCGGCGGCCGGTGCTGGCGTCTCGACGCCGACGATCTCTCGTCGCAGGAGCTCCGGCTCGACGGCACCCCGCTGCGCCTCGGCACCGACGGCGCGCTCCCCGACCTGTCGGGAACCCCCGTCACCGGACCCACCGTGGTCCTCGAGCCGCTGACGATCGCCTTCGTCGTGCTCCCCGCCGCCGGGTGACGCGACGCTGCGCTCAAGCGAGGCCGGGTCGGAAGACCACCTTGAGCGCGCCCGACCTGCGGTCGAGCGCGGTGCGGATCGCCTCGCGGTGGTTCTCGAGCGCGAACTCGTGGGTGACGACGGCCTCGGCGGGGAGCAGGCCGGCGGCGAGGATCTCGACGGCGCGGGCGACCGAGCTGCGGACCGGGCCTCCTCCGAGCCCGGGGTCGGTCGAGTGGCGGACCGCGCCCACGACCGCGCATTCCTTCCACCACAGCGGTGAGAGGTCGTACTCGCCGATGGCGGCCGCGCCGAGCAGGAGCACGGTGCCCCGGGTGTCGACCACCCGGAGCGCGTCGGTGACGGTGCCGGGGTAGCCCACGGCGTCGACGACGTACGGGTAGCCGCCGGTGAGCATGGCCGCCTCGCCGGTGCCGGTGAGGCGCGCGCCGGTGTCCGCGGCGAGCTCCTCGAAGTGGGTCCGGTCGTCGCACGCGCGGACCACCCGATCGGCCCCGACCGCGCTCGCGGCCGCGGCCTGTGCGTCGTGGCGGGCGAGCACGGTGACCGGCGAGGCCGGGACCAGCGCCTTGAGGGCGGCGACCGTGGCCAGGCCGATCGCCGCGGCCCCGATCACGAGGACAGGGTCCCCGTCGGCGGGTGGCGCGCGCAGGAGCCCGTGCACGGCGATCGACACCGGCTCGTGGAGGGGTGCGGCATCGTCGCCCACCGAGTCGGGCAGTGGGAACAGCATTGACTCGTGGGCCACGGCCTGCTCGGCCCAGCCGCCGCCGAGCCCGCTCGTGAAGCCGAGCGCGCTGCCGGGGGTGAGCACGCCACTGCCCGCGTTGTGACACCCCGACGCCCAGCCGTTCGCGCAGGGCCGACAGGGCGGGTCGATCCCGCGCGCCTCGCAGTTGATGTCGGGCAGCACCGCCACCCGCGTGCCGACGGCAACCCGACAGTCGGGCCCGGCTTCCACGACGACGCCGGCCAGCTCGTGGCCGAGCACGAACGGGAACGCGTGGGAGGCCATCGACGCGCCGAGGGCGGGGGCGTGGCCCATGTTGTCGGAGAACAGGTGGAGATCGCTGCCGCAGATGCCGCAGCCGGTCACCGCGACCCGGGCCCAGTCGCCGCGGGGGAGGGCAGGCTCGTCGACCTCCACCAGGGACGCGGGGTGCTCGGGGTCGGCCAGGTCGAACTGGATCGCGCGCACGTCGGGAGCCTAGGTGTGCACCGAGGACCGGGGTTCGGCGTCAGGGCCGGTCGGGCCACCGCAGACCGCCGGGGTGGCCGACCGCGTCGCGCGCCGCGGCGTGCCCGGCCGTGACGGCCTCGGGCACCGTGGCGCCTTCGACGCGCGCGAGCACGTAGGCGGCGTCGAACGCGTCGCCCGCACCCGTGGTGTCGACCGCGCCGACGGGCTCGACCGGCACCGTTCCCGCGGCCGACCCGGCCCACCACCGCGACGGCGCGGCGCCGTCGGTCACCACCAGCTCTGCGACCTGCGTCGCCCACTCGGCGGCGACAGCGTCCAGCAACGCGAGATCCTGTGTCGAGGCCAGCACCACCGTCGCGGCGCTCACCGCGGCGTCGACCCAGCGCGCGGCTTCCTCCGTCGAACCCCACAGGCGCGGCCGGACGTTGGGATCGAGCACCACGCGCGTGCCCTGCCTCGCGGCGTGGGTCAGCACCTCGATCAGCGCGGTGCGCTGCGGGTCGTCGAGCACGGCCAGGGTGACCCCGCTCACCATCACGACATCGGCGGTGGCGGCCGCCTCGGCCAGCGCGGCGGGGCCGAGCGCGTCGACCAGCCGCCGGGCCGGGCTCGCCGACCGCCAGTACGTGAAGTGACGCTCCCCGGTGCCGTCGACCTCGACGAGGTAGCACCCGAGCGCGCCGTGGGGTTCGCAGTGCACGAGCCGACGCGACACCCCCTCGGCGCCGAGGAGGTCGAGCAGGGCCCGGCTGAAGCGGTCGTCGCCCACTCCGGTGGCCAGCTCGACTGTGGCGCCGCCCCGGGCACACCGCACCGCGAGGTTGAGCGCGTCGCCCGAGTACCCCACGTCGAGGGCACCGTCGGCGCGGGCCCGCAGCTCGGCGAGGGGCTCGCCGACGACCAGCACGGTCGGCGGCGCGCTCACGTGGGTCGGGTGCGCGCGAGCGCCGTGCGCACCGCGGCCTCGACGCCGGTCCAGTCGGTGTCGGCCGTGGCGTGGCGGGGGAACATCCAGCTGCCTCCCACCGCGACGACCGCGCCCACCGCGAGGTAGTCGGCCACGTCGGCCTCGGTGATGCCGCCGGTGGGCACGAAGCGCACGCCGGCCGCGACCGACGCCAGGGCCCGTAGGTGGGCCGGGCCGCCGAGCGTTGCGGCGGGGAACACCTTGACCATCACCGCGCCGGCAGCCCGCAGGGCCAGCACCTCGGTCGGGGTCGCGGCGCCCGGGAGCCAGGGCAGCCCGGTCGCGGTCACGGCATCGGCCAGGGCCGGCGACGACCCGGGGCTCACGAGGTAGGCGGCGCCGGCGTCGCGGGCCGCGGCGGCCTGCGCCGGATCGACCACGGTGCCGGCGCCCACGGGGACGGCGACCGCCGCGGACGCGCGTCGGAGGGCCTCGATGCTGTCTGCGTGGCGCAGACCGACCTCGACGGTCGGCGCACCGGCGGCGACGGCCGCCCGCGTGGCTGCGACGACGACCTCGGGATCGGGGTGGTCGACGAGCGGGAGCAGTCGCGCCGCCAGCACCGCCCCGGGCAGCGGGGCGATCACGGTGTGCCCTCCGCGTCGATCGCCGCGGCGAGTGTGGCCCGCCACCCGAGGTCGTGCTGCACGCGCGGCGACGCGAAGCCCTCCAGCGCCATCAGAGCACCGGCGACGTCGGCGCCGGCCCGGTGGGCCTGCACCAGCGCCGCCAGCTCGTCGGCCCGCGGGTCCTCGAGGTCCCCTGCGGGTGTCCGCCGCAGGTGGCCGACCCACCAGGCGAGCACCCGGGCCAGCGCGTCGACCGATGCGTCGGCGTCGAGCGCCGCCGCGACCGTCGGGAGGATGCGCTGGGGGAGCTTGACCGAGCCGTCCATGGCGATCTGGCGGCACCGGTGTCCCACGGCCGGGTTGGCGAACCGGTGACGCACCGTCGCGGCGTACGCGCGCGCGTCCTCCCCGGCCGGCGGCTCGAGCACCGCGAGGATCTCCGCCTCCAGCGCGTCGAGGAGCGGCCCGGCGACGGGATCGGCCACCACCTCGTCGATGGTCGAGTACCCGAGGCGCAGCCCGAGGTAGGCGCTCGCGGAGTGCAGGCCGTTGAGCACCCGCAGCTTCATGCGCTCCCACGCGGCGACGTCGGAGGTGCAGGTCACGCCGGCCTCGGTGAGCGGCGGCACACCCGGGGCGAGGCGGTCCTCGAGCACCCACTGGCGGAACGGCTCGGCGATCACGGGCCAGGGGTCGTCGAACCCCGCGGCCGCCACCTCGGTGCGCAGCGCGTCGGTGGTGGCGGGCACGATGCGGTCGACCATCGAGTCGGGGAACGCAACGTGGTCGCCGATCCACCGCGCCGTGTCGGGGTCGACCCGCTCGGCCAGCTCGCCGACCAGCGACGCGAGCATCCGTCCGTTGGCGGCCACGTTGTCGCAGCACGCGACCGTCAGTGGTCCGGCCCCGGCGGCGCGGCGGGCCGCGAGCCCGGCCACCAGGATCCCCACCACCCCGATCGGTGCCGCGGGATCGGTGAGGTCGTGGGCGACGGTGGGGTGGGTCGGGTCGAGGTGGCGGGTGACCGGGTCGAAGCCGTAGGCCTTCTCCGTCACGGTGGTGGTGACGAGGGTGGTGGTCGGTGCGGCGAGCGCAGCGAGCACCTGGCCACGACGGGAAGGCCCGACCACGTGGGTGAGCACACCGATGGGGCGGAGGTGGCGGCCCGCCGCCGACGCCTCCACCAGCGTGTAGCGGCCCGCCTGCGGCGCGAGCGCGTCGGGGACCCGTTCGGAGGTCATCGACGATCCCAGCACCCCCACGTCGCGCGCGCCGGCGACCGCGAGATCGTCGAGGTACGTGCACACGTGGGCCCGGCTGAACGCGCCGAGCCCGAGGTGGACGACCGCGGTGCTGAGCGCGGTGCGGTCGTACGGGACCGAGGTGCTCACCATCGGCTCACAGCCGGTACGCGCGCCGGGCGAGGCCGACGGCGCAGTCGACCGCCAGCTCGGTGGCGTCGTCGGGGGTGAGGCGGTGCTCGGCGACCAGCGTGGCGAGGTACGCGCAGTCGACCCGGCGGGCGACGTCGTGACGCGCGGGGATCGACAGGAACGCGCGGGTGTCGTCGTTGAAGCCCGCCGTGTTGGCGAAGCCGGCGGTCTCGGTGACCGCACGGCGGAACCGCCACATGCCCTCGACGCTGTCGAAGAACCACCACGGCGGACCGAGCGTGAGGCACGGGTAGAAGCCCGCGAGCGGCGCCAGCTCACGGGCATAGGTCGACTCGTCGAGCGTGAACAGGATGATGCGGAGGTCGGGCTCGAGCCCGAAGCGGTCGAGCAGCGGACGCAGGGCGTCGACGTAGTCGGTGGGACCCGGGATGTCGGCGCCCTTGTCGCGACCGAACCGCTCCAGGATCCGCGGGCTGTGGTTGCGGCGCGAGCCGGGGTGCAGCTGCAGGACCATGCCGTCGTCGAGGCTCATCGCGGCCATCTCGACCAGCACCTGGCCCCGGAGATGCTCGGACTCGTCGGGGTCGAGCGTGCCTGCGCGCGCCCCGTCGAGGAGGCGCTGGCACTCCCGCACGTCGAGGTCGGCGGTGGCCGCGCTCGGGTGCCCGTGGTCGGTGGCGGTGGCGCCGCGTGCCCGGAAGTCGGCGCGACGCTGCCGGAGTGCGTCGAGATAGCCGTCCCACCGGGTGACGTCGCAGCCGGTCATGTCGCCCAGCCGCTCCACGTTCGCGACGTAGCCGTCGAAGTCGGGGTCGACCACCGGATCGGGCCGGAACGTCGTGATCACGCGGTCGTTCCAGCCGTCGGTCGCGAGGCGGTCGTGGTGGGCGAGGTCGTCGAGCGGCGACTCCGTGGTGGCGAGCACCTCGATGCCGAAGCGCTCGAACAGCGCGCGCGGCCGGAAGCCGTCGCTGGCCAGCGCTGCGGCGATGCCGTCGTAGTAGTGGTCGGCGGTCTCCGGGCCGAGCCGCACGTCGAACCCGAACACGGTGGCGAAGGTGTGGTCGAGCCACAGACCCGACGGGGTGCCCCGGAAGAGGCGCGCGTGCGCGGCGAACGTACGCCAGGCGTCGCGCGGTTCGGCCACCGGTCCGCCGTCGCGCGGCCGCACCCCGAGGTCCTCCAGCCGTACCCCTTGGCTGTGCAGCATGCGGGTGAGGTAGTGATCGGGGGTCACGAGCAGCGTGGTCGGGTCGGCGAACGGGCGGTCCTCTGCGAACCAGGCCGGGTCGGTGTGCCCGTGGGGCGACACGATCGGGAGGTCGACCACCTCCGCGTAGAGCTCACGCGCGATCGACCGGACCGTCGGCTCGGCGGGGAACAGCCGGTCCGGGTGGAGGTCGAGTGCAGTGGCGGTGGTCCCCGGGCTCACGGCCGGGACGGTAGTACCGTTCCGGCGTGTCCGGCCACGACGGTCCCGCCGCGATCCGCCTCCACCCCGACGACGACGTGCTGATCGCGATGCGCGACCTCGCGCCCGGCGACCGCGTCGGCAGCGGCGACGGCGACGGCGACCGCGACGGTGTGGTCCTCGTCGACGCCGTCCCCTCCGGCCACAAGGTCGCGGTACGGGCCGTCGCCGCGGGATCGTCGGTGCACAAGAGCGGGCACGCGATCGGACGCGCGACGCATGGCATCGCGGTCGGTGCGCACGTCCACGTGCACAACCTCGAGAACCTCGCCGATCTCGCCGACCTCGTCCATGACGGTCCCGCGGCGGACGCGGCACCGCCGCGCACCGCTACCGATGCGTCGTGGTCGGACGCCACGTTCTCCGGGTACCACCGGGCCGACGGGCGGGTCGGCACGCGCAACCACCTCCTGGTCCTTCCCACGGTGAACTGCTCGGCCACGGTCGCCCGGGCTGTCGCCGACCAGGCCCGGCCCCACCTTCCGTCCGGCATCGACGGCGTGTGGGCCCTCGGCCACCAGAGCGGGTGCGGCATTCCCGACGCCGGCGACCAGATCGACCGGCTCCGGGCCACCCTGCGCGGCTACGCGACGCACCCCAACACCGGCGGCGTGCTCGTGATCGGCCTGGGCTGCGAGGTCAACCAGCTCGACGGGCTCGTCGAGGGCCTCCCTACCGAGCGGCTGCGCACCCTCGAGATCCAGCGGCTCGGGGGTACGGCCGCGACCGTGGCGGCCGGGGTGGCGGCGGTCGCCGAGCTCGCCGCCGTCGTGGCCGGCGACCGACGTGCGCCCGCACCCCTCTCGGAGCTCGTCGTCGGCCTGCAGTGCGGCGGCTCCGACGGGTTCTCGGCCATCAGCGCCAACCCGGCGCTGGGCGCGGCGGCCGACCTGCTCGTCGACGCCGGGGGCACGGTCCTGCTGTCGGAGACCCCCGAGCTCATCGGGGCCATCGCCGAGCTCGCGGCCCGGGCCGCCGATCCCGCCGTCGCCGCTGCACTGCGTGACCTCGCAGGCTGGTGGACGGCCCACGCTGCGGCCCACGGCACGACCCTCGACGCCAACCCCTCCCCCGGCAACCTGGCGGGGGGCATCACCACCATCGTCGAGAAGTCGATCGGCGCGGCGGCCAAGGGCGGGACCCGGCCCGTCGCCGCCGTGATCCCGTACGCAGCCCGGCCCACCACCCGGGGCCTCGTGATCATGGACTCACCCGGGTACGACCCGGTGTCGGCCACCGGGCAGATCGCCGGCGGCGCCCAGGTGGTGTGCTTCAGCACCGGCCGCGGCTCCTGCTTCGGGTCGGTGCCCGCACCGGCACTGAAGCTCTCCACCACCTCCGACCTGGCCCGCCGGCTGCCCGACGACATCGACGTCGACTGCGGCCCCGTGCTCACCGGCGATGCGACCACCACCGAGGTCGGCGAGCGGATCCTCCACGCGATCGTCGCCGTCGCCTCGGGCCGGCCCACCTGCTCCGAGCGTCTCGGCTACGGCCTCGACGAGTTCGTCCCCTGGACCGATGGCATCACCCTCTGACCCTGCCGACCCTCCGGCGCCGCGCGCCCCGCGCCGGCGCAACCTCTCGCCGTGGGCGTCGTGGTCGCTGCACCTTCGCTCGGTGGTCGACGAGGACCCGTGCCCCGAGGCAGCGGCCGCCGTACCGGCGTGGCGCGAGCGGGTGCGGGCGCGCCTCGCCGAGATGCTCGGGTCCCCGCCGCCCGCGGTGCCGCTCGATGCGGAGGTCACCGACGAGGTCGACGCCGGCGACCACGTGCGCCGGCGGATCCTCTACGACGTCGAGCCCACCATGTCGGTGCCGGCCTACCTGCTCGTCCCCAAGGACCGCGTCGACGGGCCCCCGGGTGCCGCGGTGCTCGCCGTGCACGGGCACGGGCCCGGTAAGGAGATGATCTGCGGTCTCACCGGCCCCGACGACGAGCACTACGCCCTCCAGTTGGTGCGGCTCGGGTACGTGGTGCTCGCCCCCGACCTCCGTTGCTTCGGGGAGCGCCAGGATCCGCAATGGTCCCCCGAAGCGCACAAGTACGACTGCGATTGGAACCTGATCGCCGCGACCATGGCCGGCGCGGTTCCGCTCGCCCAGAACCTCTGGGACCTGCAGCGGAGCGTCGACCTCCTCTGCGCGCTCCCGCTCGTCGACCCCGATCGGATCGCAGTGGCCGGTCTGTCGTACGGGGCGACGATGTCGTTGTTCCTCGCCGCGACCGACGACCGGATCGGCGCCGCGATCGTCTCGGGCTACCTGTCGAGCTGGCGGGCGGCGCACTCGGTGCCGTGGAACATGTGCGGCTCGCAGGTGCTGCCGGGCCAGCTCGGCCGGCTCGAGCACCTCGACGTCGCGTCGCTGGTCGCGCCCCGGCCGATCCTGGTGGAGTCGGGCACCGAGGACCCGCTGTTCCCCGTGGACGCGGCGCGCGCCACGGTCGCGGCGCTGCGACGGGTGTACGCCGCGCTCGGCGCCGACCCCGACCGCGTCGAGCACGACGTGTTCGAGGGCGGACACCGGTGGCACGGCGCGCGCACGGAGGCGTTCCTCGCGGGCCCCTGGTAGGTTCCGCCGCTATGGCGCCGCGCATCGTGTTCATCGGTGGTGGGTCCTACCAGTGGACCCCCAAGCTCCTCCTCGACATCGCCGGCACCCCGAGCCTCGCCGAGGCGGAGATCGTCATCGAGGACATCGACCCCCGGCCGATCCCCGACCTCGTCGACTTCGTCCATCACATCGCGCGCGTGCGCGGCGTGGGTCTCAGCGCGACCGGAACCACCGATCAACGGGCCGCGCTCGAAGGCGCCGACCATGTCGTCGTCTGCATCTCGACCGGAGCGTTGGACTCGATGCAGCACGATCTGGCGATCCCCGAGCGCTACGGGATCCGCCAGTCGGTGGGCGACACGGTCGGGCCCGGCGGGATCCTGCGGGGCCTGCGCAACATCCCCGTGATGCTCGGCATCGCCCGCGACATGGAGGACCTCTGTCCCGACGCGTGGCTGCTCAACCTCACCAACCCGATGACGACGCTCACCCGAGCCGTCCTCAGGGAGACGTCGGTGACCGCGATCGGCCTCTGCCACGAGGTGACCATCGCGCTCTACACCCTGTCGCAGATCCTCGGCTGCGACCCGCGTGCAATGGACCCGACGGTCGCCGGGGTCAACCACCTCCCGTTCATCACCGCCCTCGACGTCGACGGCGAGGACGGGCTCGCCATGCTGCGCGACGTGCTGGCCGACCCCGACGCGCGGGCCCGTCCCCTCGCGATCCGCGGCATCACCGGGCACGAGGCGGTGAGCACCGGCGGGTCGTTCACCGTCGACTCGCTACTCGCGGTGAACCGCGTGAAGATCGAGTTGTTCGAACGCTTCGGCGTGCTCCCCGCCGCCGGCGACCGGCACCTCGCCGAGTTCTTCCCCGGGTTCCTCACCGAGGAGTCGGAGTGGGGCGCCCGTTGGGGCGTGCACCTCACGACCATCGACGACCGCCGCCAGTGGCTCGCCCACTACATCCGCGAGTTCGAGCGACTCCGCGCGGCCGACGACCTCCCCCGGGAGCCGAGCGGCGAGCTCGTGGCTGCGATCATCGACGCGCGCCTGCGCGACCGGCCGCGCGACGTCCCCCTCAACATCGCCAACCACGGGCAGGTCCCCGACCTCCCCACCGACGTGGTGGTCGAGAGCATGGTGACCATCGACGCGAGCGGGACCCGCGGTCGCGACGTCACGCCGCTCCCGACCGTGCTCGCCGAGCAGGTGCGTCGAATCAGCGCCGAGCAGGAGCTGGTCGTCGAGGCCGCCGTCACCGGCGACCGGGCCCTCGTGCGCGACGCCTTCCTCCTCGACCCGTTGGCGGGCCGGGCCGACTACGACGCCGTCGGACGCATGGCCGACGAGATGCTCGACGCCACGGCCGTCTGGCTCCCGCAGTTCTCCTGAGCGCCGGGGTCGGACGGTCCGTTCGCAGAGGTCCCCCCACCACGATCAACCGGCGGAAGGTCGTGGACAGCGGCATGCACACCATGGAGGCGGCCGATCTGTGGCATCGCTCTGTTGGAGCGGGTGACGGGAATCGAACCCGCGTTCTCAGCTTGGGAAGCTGATGTTCTGCCTCTGAACTACACCCGCAGGGTCGTTCATCGTACCGTCCGGCGACGAGGCGTCGAAAGCCGGACGTCCGGCGACCCGGTCCGGCGGGCCCCGACCCGCCGTCGCTAGTCTCCGGACCGTGATCCTGTCCGACGTCTCGATCCGGGCCGCCCTCGCCGAGGGCCGGATCGTCATCGAGCCGATGCTCGACGGGGCGGTGCAGCCCTCGTCGGTGGACCTCCGGATCGACCGCTTCTTCCGGGTGTTCCGGAACCACACCACCCCGATCATCGACCCGAAGCTCCCCCAGGAGGAGCTCACCGAGGCGGTCGAGGTCACCGGAGGCGACGCCTTCGTCCTCCACCCGGGCGAGTTCGTCCTCGGATCCACCCTCGAACGGGTCGCGCTGGCCGACGACCTGGTCGGTCGGCTCGAGGGGAAGTCGTCGCTCGGGCGCCTGGGCCTGCTGATCCACTCCACCGCGGGGTTCGTCGACGCCGGGTGGGACGGCCATCTCACCCTCGAGCTCTCGAACGTGGCCAACCTGCCGATCGCCCTCTACCCGGGGATGAAGATCGGCCAGATCTCGTTCCTGCAGATGACCACGGCGGCCGAGCACCCGTACGGCAGCGGCGTGACCGGCTCCAAGTACCAGGGCCAGCGGGGCCCGACCCCGAGCCGGTCGTACCTCAATTTCCGCGACGCCTGAGTCCCGACGCCCGCCGGTCGGAGACGCCGCCGTCCACTCACCCGGTGCCCCGGGAACCGCTGGAGAACCGTGGATTCGCTGGACCTCGCGATCGAGAACCTGACCTCCCCACCGGTGATCGCGTTCGCGCTGGGCGCGCTGGCGGTCGTGGTCCGCAGCGACCTCCGTCTCCCCGACCCGATCCACACGTGGCTCGCCACCTACCTGCTGCTCGCCATCGGGATCAAGGGTGGCCACGCGCTGCGGGTCGCCGACCCGGCCGACCTCGTCTGGCCCGCCGTCGCCACCGTCGCCGTCGGGCTCCTCATCCCGGTCGTGGTGTTCCCGGTCGCCCGTCGACTCCTGAGGCTGTCCGTGGCCGACGCCGGGAGCATCGCCGCGCACTACGGGTCGGTGTCGGTGGTCACCTTCACCGCCGCGCTGGTCTTCGCCCGGGAGGCCGGGTTCGCCCCCGAGGGGTACCTGGCGACCCTGGTCGCGCTGCTGGAGATCCCGGGCATCGTGGTCGCGCTCCTGCTCGCGGTCGCGGCCGGTCAGGGCACGTCGCTGCGGGCCGCGGTCCGGGAGGTGTGCACCGGTCGCAGCGTCCTCCTCCTGGTCGGCGGACTGGTCATGGGTCTGGTGGCGAGCGACGCGGCGTACGCGCGGGTCGAGCCGTTCTTCGTCGGGCTGTTCACCGGCCTGCTCGTCCTGTTCCTCCTCGACCTGGGCGCGACCGCGGCGGAGCGGCTCCGCGAGCACCGGTCCCTCACGCTCCCGGTCGTGGCCTTCGGGATCGTGACCCCCCTGGTGCTCGGCCTGGCCGGGGTCGCGGTGGGCACGGTCGCCGGACTGAGCCCGGGTGGTGCCGCCGTCTTCGGCGCGATGACCGCGAGCGCCTCCTACATCGCCGCCCCGGCCGCGGTGCGCGTGGCGCTGCCCACCGCCGACGGCGCGCTGTCGATCGGCCTGGCCCTCGGGGTGACCTTCCCGTTCAACCTCGCGGTCGGGATCCCGGTCTACCTCGAGGTCGCCCGGGCGCTGGCCTGACCGGCCCGCTCCCGGACCTCCGGGCTCAGAGGCCGGGCTCGAACGCGGCGGTGGCCGGCGCGGTCGCCCGCTCGCCCCGCTCGATCGCCTCGACCAGGATCTCGGCGATGTCCTGGACGCGGACGTCCTCGTTGCCCTGGCCCTTCACGCCGTCCTCGAGCATCACGTAGCAGAACGGGCACGCCACCGCGACCCGGGACGCGCCGGTGGCGAGCGCCTCCTGGGCCCGCTCGGTGTTCACGTTCTTGCCGGTGTGCTCCTCCATCCACATCCGCGCGCCGCCGGCGCCGCAGCACATGCCCTTGGTGCCGTTGCGCGGCATCTCCACGATGTCGATGCCGGCGAGGGAGCCGATCACCTTGCGCGGTGCCATGTAGACGTCGTTGTGGCGGCCGAGGTAGCACGAGTCGTGGTAGGTCACCCGCTCGTCGAACGACGCGCCCACGAGGTTGAGGCGGCCGGAGTCGACCAGCTCGGTGAGGAGCTGCGAGTGGTGGAGCACCTCGTAGTGGCCGTCGAGCTGCGGGTACTCGTTCTTGAGCGTGTTGAAGCAGTGGGGGCACTGGGTGATGATCTTCTTGACGCCCATCGCGTTCAGCGTCTCGATGTTCTGCATCGCCAGCATCTGGAACAGGTACTCGTTGCC
This sequence comes from uncultured Actinomycetes bacterium, assembly GCA_903899845.1. Classification (GTDB taxonomy): domain Bacteria; phylum Actinomycetota; class Acidimicrobiia; order IMCC26256; family PALSA-555; genus CAIUKV01. The sequence goes on along the minus strand of CAIUKV010000008.1, from coordinate 6,696 downwards.
CGACCGCCGGGCCGAGTCACCGGTGCACAGCTCGCTCGGACCGAGGATGGCGAAGTCGATCCCGGCCCGCTGCAGCAGCGTGGCGACGGCCCGTGACGTCTTCTTGTTCCGGTCGTCGAACGACCCGGCACAGCCCACCCAGTAGAGGTACTCGTGCTCGAGCACCGACGACGGGTCCACGATGTCGACGCCCTCGAGCGCCTCGGCCCACTCGCCCCGGTCGCCCTGGTTCATGCTGTAGACGTTGGAGGAGTTCTCCATGGCGCGGTAGGTGTTGCCCAGCTCGACCGGGAAGTCGCTCTCCATGAGGGACAGGTACCGGCGCATGTCGAGGATCTTGTCGAGGATCTCGATGTTGACCGGGCAGATCTCGTCGCAGGCCTTGCAGGTGGTGCAGGCCCACAGCTCCTCGGAGGTGATCCGCTCGAACACCGAGTCGGCGGTGATCGTGATCTCCTTGTCCACGCCGACCGGCGGCGTGACCACGGGGTCGCCGGTGGCCGTCATCACCTCGCCGACCTTGAGCACGATCTCGCGCGGGTCGAGCGGCTTGCCGGTGGCGTGGGCCGGGCACACCGAGGTGCAGCGTCCGCAGATCGTACAGGCGTCGGTGTCGAAGAGCTGCTTCCAGGTGAAGTCGGAGATGGTCGAGGCCCCGAAGGTCTCGAGCTCGGTCTCCATGAGGTTCGGCATGGGCTTCATCGCGCCCTTGGGCCGGTCCTTGTCCTTGAGGTACATGTTCATCGGCGACGTGACCATGTGCCGCAGCTTCGTGGTGGGCAGCAGGACGAGGAACGCCACGAACGCAGCGAAGTGGAGCACCCACATGGCGCGGTGCCAGTTCTGCAGGTGCACCGGTCGGAACCCGGTGAACAGGTCGGAGAGCCCGTAGCCCACGAACGACCACTTCTCGAACCCGGGCTGGCCCTCGAGCGCGATGCGGAACCCCTCGACCAGGAACCCGGTGACGGCGATCACCAGGAACGTGGTGAGCACCACCGCGTCCTCGGGCTTCGACTTGATGCGGATCCGGTACGGCCGCTGCACGTACCGGCGCACGATCGCCCAGACGATGCCGGCGAGGAACACGAGTCCGAAGAAGTCGGCCGTGGCCGAGTACCCCTGGTACACCTTGCCGTGGAGGAACTTCAGGCCGTCGGGCAGCTGGTGGTCGATCTCGAGCAGGATCGTCGCCGCGAGCAGCACGAGGAACCCGAAGTAGATGAACGAGTGCATCACCCCGGCCGCAGGGTCGCGCAGCAGCGTGCGCATCCAGACGCCGGCGCGGAAGTCGCGCAGGCGCCGGTGGACGTTCGCCTTGGTCGTCCGGCGGTCGTCGGGCCCGCCGCGCGCGTAGTTGCGGACCCGGATCGACACGAGCCACGCGGTCACCAGCAGCATCACGGCCGAGGTGGCGTAGAACATCCAGTAGAGCGGCCCGGGGATGTTGACGAAGACGTGGCGGGTGACCTCGGAGTCCCCGTCCCACTTCGTCAGCTTGGGGAAGATCCCCGAGAAGATCGTCCCGAGGGCCGCGAGGGCCCCGATGACGAGAACGACCTGGGTCGGCTTGGGTCGGCGCACGAAGGGAAAACTACTGCGGATCGGCCCGGCGGACCGGACCGGGCCGCCGGTAGGGCCGCCTAGGGCCGGGCCTGGGCGTCCACCGCGCGCAGCCGCCGGGCCAGGCCGAGGAGGAGCTTGCGGGCGAAGGCCGGTGACTCGTCGACCATGGCGAGGAAGGTCCGCTGCCCGAGCGCGACCACCACGGTGTCGGCGGTGGTGGTGACCGTGGCGTTCCGGGGCGCCCGGTCGAGCAGGGCGAGATCCCCGAAGAAGTCGCCGGGCCCGAGGGTGGCCACCGCCCGACCGCTCCGCTCCACCCGTGCCTTCCCGGACACCAGCACGTAGAAGGCGTCGCCGGCGGCGCCCTCGCGCACCACGACGGTCCCGGCGGGGACGGACCGTTCCTCGGCGGCCCGGGCCAGGCCGGCCAGCTCCTTCCTGGAGCACGCCGAGAACAGCGGCACGCTGGCGAGGAGGTCGGCGGACGAGGTGCGCGAAGGCATGACGGAATCTTGCCACGCCCGCCACCCGCTGTCGCCCCCGTCCGGTCCCGGCCCGGCCCCGGCCCGGTCCCGCCCAAACGGGGAATAGGATGAGACCCAAGAAACTTGATACTCTCGCACTCAATTCCGTGGGACCGGCCCACGGCGCTCCGAACGTCCCCCCAACCCCAATCCCAACCCCGGCCCCGGACGCCGGGGACCCTGATCCGAAAGGCACACCTCATGGCCAAGGCCGTCGGCATCGACCTCGGTACCACCAACTCCGTCGTCTCGGTTCTCGAGGCGGGCGAGCCGGTGGTGATCCCGAACTCCGAAGGCGCCCGGACCACCCCCTCGGTGGTCGCCTTCTCCAAGACCGGCGAGGTCCTCGTCGGCGAGGTGGCCAAGCGTCAGGCCATCACCAACCCCGACCGCACGATCCGGTCGGTCAAGCGCCACATGGGCACCGGCTGGACGATCGACATCGACGGCAAGGGCTACACGTCCCAGGAGATCTCGGCCCGCACGCTGGGCAAGCTCAAGCGTGACGCCGAGGCCTACCTGGGCGACTCGGTCACCCAGGCCGTCATCACCGTCCCGGCCTACTTCGACGACGCCCAGCGCCAGGCCACGAAGGAGGCGGGCGAGATCGCCGGCCTCGAGGTCCTGCGCATCATCAACGAGCCCACCGCCGCCGCCCTGGCCTACGGCCTCGACAAGGGCGACGACCTGACGATCCTGGTCTTCGACCTCGGGGGCGGCACCTTCGACGTGTCCGTGCTCGAGCTCGGCGACGGGGTCTTCGAGGTGAAGTCCACCGCCGGCAACACCCACCTCGGCGGCGACGACTGGGACCAGCGGGTCATCGACTGGATGGTCACCGAGTTCAAGAACGCCCACGGCGTGGACCTCGGCGCCGACAAGATGGCGGCCCAGCGCCTCAAGGAGGCGGGCGAGAAGGCCAAGATCGAGCTCTCCTCGCTGCAGGAGACCTCGATCAACCTCCCCTTCATCACCGCCACCGCCGACGGGCCGCTGCACCTCGAGCTGACCCTCAGCCGGGCCAAGTTCCAGGAGCTCACCGCCGATCTCCTCGACGCGTGCCGCGGACCGTTCGAGCAGGCCATCGCCGACGCCGGGCTCACCAAGGGCGACATCGACCGGGTCATCCTCGTCGGCGGTTCCACCCGCATGCCCGCGGTGGCCGACCTCGTGCGCGACCTCACCGGCACCGACGCCGACAAGGGCGTCAACCCCGACGAGGCCGTCGCGGTCGGCGCCGCGGTCCAGGCCGGAGTCCTCAAGGGCGACGTGAAGGACGTGCTGCTCCTCGACGTCACCCCGCTGTCGCTCGGCATCGAGACCAAGGGCCAGATCATGACCCGCCTGATCGAGCGCAACACGACCATCCCGACCAAGCGCTCGGAGGTGTTCACCACGGCCGACGACAACCAGTCGTCGGTCGAGATCAAGGTGCTCCAGGGCGAGTCCGACATGGCCTACCGCAACAAGCTCCTCGGGACCTTCCAACTGGTCGGGATCCCGCCCGCACCCCGGGGCGTGCCCCAGGTCGAGGTCACCTTCGACATCGACGCCAACGGCATCGTCCACGTGTCGGCCAAGGACCTCGGCACGGGGCGCGAGCAGGCCATGACCATCACCGGCGGCACCGCCCTCTCCAAGGACGAGATCGACCGGATGATGAAGGAGGCCGAGGCCCACGCCGAGGAGGACCGCAAGCGTCGCGAGGAGGCGGAGGTCCGCAACAACGCGGACTCCCTCGTCTTCCAGACCGAGAAGCTGCTCAAGGAGCAGGCCGACAAGGTCGAGGCGGCCGACCGGGAGCGGCTCGAGTCCGCCCTCAAGGAGGTCAAGGACGCCCTCGCCGGCACCGACACCGACGCGGTGACCCGGGCCCACGAGGCGCTGAGCGCCGCCCTGCAGGACTTCTCGCAGCGGCTGTACTCGGCCGCCCAGGCCCAGTCCCAGGCCGACGCGGCTGGCGCGTCGGCGCCGTCCGACGACGAGGTCGCCGAGGCCGAGATCGTCGACGAGCCCGACCAGAAGTCGGCCTGACCGTGGGCCGGCGTCACGACGACGAGGAGCCCTCCGGGTCGGCGATCGATCCGGAGGCCCTCGCCGACACCGCCCCGGCGGAGTCGGAGGCGACCGACGACCTCACCCGCGAGCGTGACGAGATGCGAGCGCTCGCGCAGCGGATCCAGGCCGACTTCGAGAACTACCGCAAGCGCAGCGCGCGCGAGCAGTCCGAGGCGTCCGACCGGGGTCGGGCGATCCTCATGGAGCAGCTCCTCCCCGTGCTCGACACCTTCGACCTCGCCCTGGGCACCCTCGACGGGGTCGACGAGCAGACCCGCAAGGGCGTCGAGCTCGTGTACGCCGACCTCGTCGGGACCCTGCAGCGGGCCGGGCTCGAGCGCATCCCCACCGACGGGGCGCCGTTCGACCCGGAGGTGCACGAGGCGGTCATCCACGAGCCCGGTGACGGCGAGCCGGTCGTGGTCGAGACCATGCGCCCGGGGTACCGCTGCAACGGTCGTGTCCTGCGCCCGGCCATGGTCAAGGTCGCGGGCTGAGTGGCACCGCCGTCCCGGCCGACCGGTCGGGCGACCCATCGGGCGACCCATCGGGCGACCCATCGGGCGACACATTCGACAACCTGACGAGCGAAGGACGGCAAGGAACTCGTGGCCCCGCAGCGTGAGTGGTTCGAGAAGGACTACTACAAGGTGCTCGGCGTCGACGCCTCGGCGACCGACAAGGACATCACGCGCGCCTACCGGAAGCTCGCGAAGGAGCTGCACCCCGACGCCAACCCCGGCGACACCGTGGCCGAGGAGCGCTTCAAGGAGGTGTCGGCCGCGCACGAGGTGCTCGGCGACGCCGAGAAGCGCAAGGAGTACGACCAGGTCCGCGACATGGTCGCCTCGGGCGGAGGAGGGGGCGGTTTCGGTCCCGGGTTCGGCGGGGGCTTCGGCCCCGGTGGCTTCGGCGCCGGGGGCCAGAGCTTCCACTTCGACGAGGGCGGCCTCGGCGACATCTTCGGTGGCCTGTTCGGTGGCGGGGGTGGCGGCCGCGGACGACGGACCCGGCGGGCCGGCCGCGACGGCCCCGCGGCGGGCGCCGACCTCGAGGCCGACCTGCACCTCGACTTCCTCGACGCGGTCCACGGCGTCACCACGACCGTCCACCTGACCGCCGAGGCCGTGTGCGGCACCTGCCACGGGTCCGGTGCGAAGCCCGGGACCACCCCCGAGACCTGCCGGGCCTGCTCGGGCCGGGGCGACGTCGTCGTCGACCAGGGTCCGTTCTCGTTCTCCCAGGTCTGCCCCGAGTGCAGTGGGCGCGGGAGCGTGGTCGCCGACAAGTGCCGGACCTGTCGGGGCCGCGGGGTCGAGGTGCGCCCCCGCGAGGTGAAGGTGAAGGTTCCCGCCGGCGTCCAGGGCGGCCAGCGGATCAAGGTCGCGGGTCGGGGCGCGCCGGGCCGCTTCGGCGGTCCACCCGGGGATCTCTACGTCACCGTGCACGTGCACCGGCACCCGGTGTTCGGTCGCTCGGGGAGGACCAACCTCACCGTCACCGTCCCGATCACCTTCGCCGAGGCCACGCTGGGCGGCCCGGTCCGTGTGCCCACGCTCGACCAGCCGGTGACCGTGAAGGTGAAGCCGGGGACGCAGAGCGGCACCACCGTCAAGGTCCCGAAGCGGGGCATCGCCCCGGCCGCCGGCGATCCCGGCGACCTGCTGGTCACCTTCTCGGTCGAGGTGCCCCGCACCCTCGACGACGCCCAGCGGGCCGCGGTCGAGGCCCTCGCCGCCACCATGCCCGACAACCCCCGAGCCGATCTGGGAGTCTGAGCGCGATGGACCACAGCGAGCGCGCCCTGTACATCATCTCGGTCGCCGCCGACCTCGCCGGGGTGCACCCCCAGACCCTGCGCATCTACGAGCGCAAGGGCCTGATCGAGCCCCAGCGGACCCAGGGCCGCAGCCGGCGCTACTCGGAGAAGGACATCGCGCTGCTGCGCCGGATCCAGGAGCTCACCAACGAAGGGGTGAGCCTGGTCGGGGTGCGCAAGATCATCGACCTCGAGAACGAGGTGGCGCGCGCCCGGGCCCGGATCGCCGAGCTCGAGGCCGCGCTCGACCAGGCCCGGGAGGATCTCGTCACCGCCGTGGCCGACGCCCACCGGGAGCACCGGCGCGACCTCGTGCCCCTGCCCCGGGCCGTGGTGGTCCGCCGCCGAGCCTGACGCCGAGCCTGGCGCCGAGCCTGGCGCCGAGCCGGCGACCCGGTCCCCCGGGAATGCCAAACTTGATAGTGGCGTTGTCAACTCTTGGTCCGGCGCACGCCGCCGGTCCGCTCCGATCCGCACCTCCTCCGATCCGCACGCGAACCCGAGGTCCCCGATGGCGCTCGACCCCAACACCTTCACCCGCAAGACCGGCGAGGCCCTGGGCGCGGCCCAGGCCATGGCCCAGGAGCGGGGCAACCCCCAGGTGACCCCTGCCCACCTCCTCGCCGCGCTCCTCGGCCAGCCCGAGAGCGTGGTCATCCCGACGATCGAGCGGGTCGGCGTCTCGACCAAGACCATCCGCGACCGGGTGGAGGCCGACCTGGCCCGGCT
>CAIUKV010000007.1 GCA_903899845.1 uncultured Actinomycetes bacterium | reverse complement strand
CGGCGACGTCGGCGGCGGCGGTGCGCACCGTCGCACCGGGCACTGCGGCCGCCACCGCGCCGGCGGCGGTGGTCAGCCCGTCGGCACCCCGGGCCAGCAGCGAGATCCGGGCCCCGGCCGCGGCGCAGGCCTCGGCCAGGGCCAGGCCGATGCCGCGCGAGCCGCCGGTGATCATCACGTGGGCGTCACCGAGCCGGGTCACCCCCGGATGGTGCCACGCGCGCCGGGTGTAGCGTCGGCCGGTGGCACCGCGAGGGATCGCCGAGATCGCCGACGCCTACGTGGAGCGCTTCGCGGCGCTGCACCCCGTCGGCGCCACGATGCGGGGGGTCACCGGGCACGACGACCGGATGACGGACTACTCCCCCGCCGGGATCGAGGCCCGGACCGCGGTGGACCGGTCGATCCTGGCCGAGCTCGCCACGGTCGAGCCCGCCGACGACCGCGAGCGCATCGCCCTCGGCGTGATGACCGAGCAGGTGGCCCGCAACGTGGCCCTCGCCGACGCGGGGGAGCACCTCCGGGCCCTGAACGTGCTGGCCAGCCCGCTCCAGCACGTCCGGGCCTGCTTCGACCTGATGCCCACCGCCACCGCCGACGACGCCGAGGCCGTCGTCGCCCGCATGGACGCGGTGCCCGCCGCCCTCGACGGGTACCGGGCCACGCTGCGCGAGGGCCTCGCCCGGGGCGTGGTCGTCGCGCAGCGCCAGGCCGCGGCCGGCGCCCGACAGGCCGCGACGTGGGGCGGTACGGCCGGGGGACCGACCCCGTTCTTCGTCGGGCTCGCCGAGGGGCTCCCGGCATCCACTACCGATCCCACCCTCGCCCGGCGCGCCACCGCCGCCGCCCAGCGGGCGACCGCCGCCTACGCCGACCTCGCCCGGTTCCTCACCGACGAGTACCTCCCACGGGCCGCCACCGCCGACGGCGTGGGTGCCGAGCGCTACGCCCTGTGGGCCCGGGCCTGGAACGGCCTCGACCTCGACCTGCACGACACCTACGCGTGGGGCTGGGAGGAGCTGCGGCGCATCGAGGCGGAGATGGCGGCGGTCGCCGACCGGATCCAGCCGGGCCGGGCCGTGGCCGAGGTGATCGAGCACCTCGAGCACGACCCGACCCGCACGATCGAGGGGGTCGACGCGTTCCGGGCCTGGCTCCAGGACCTCCTCGACGCCACCGTCGACGCGCTCGACGGCGTGCACTTCGACATCCCGGGCCCGGTCCGGCGGGTCGAGGCCATGATCGCCCCGCCCGGGGGCGCGGCGGCGATGTACTACACGGGCCCGTCGGAGGACTTCTCCCGCCCGGGTCGGACGTGGTACCCCACGCTCGGGCGCACCCGGTTCCCGCTGTGGGGCGAGGTCTCGATCTGCTACCACGAGGGCGTCCCCGGGCATCACCTCCAGATCGCCCAGGTCCGCTTCCTCGCCGACTCGCTCACGCGGTACCAGCGGGTGCTGGCCGGGAGCTCGGGCCACGCCGAGGGCTGGGCCCTCTACGCCGAGCGTCTCATGGGTGAGCTGGGCTTCCTCGAGGATCCGGCGTTCGAGCTCGGGATGCTGCGGGCCCAGGCGATGCGGGCCGTCCGGGTCGTGGTCGACATCGGCCTCCACCTCGGCCTCGCCCTCCCCGACGACGCGCCCGACCACCCCGGCGCGCCCTGGACGCCCGAGCTCGCGCTCCCCTTCGTGATCACGCACAGCCACTTCCCGGCCGACTTCATGGCCTCCGAGGTGGACCGCTACCTCGGCCTGCCCGGCCAGGCGATCAGCTACAAGGTCGGGGAGCGCGAGTGGCTCGCGGCGAGGGCCGACGCGCGCCGAGCCGCCGGCGCGGCGTTCGACCTCAAGGCCTTCCACGCCCGGGCGCTCGACCTCGGCCCCATGGGACTCGCGCAGCTGCGGCGCGAGCTCGCCGCCTGACGCAGGCCGGCCGGGCTCAGAACCGCCCAGCGTCGCGGGCCGCCTGCTCGGCGGCGGCGAGCTGCTCGTCGATGATGCGCAGGCCTCCCGCCCAGAAGCCGGGATCGCCGAGGTCCACCCCCACGATCCGCCCCAGGGCCTCGGGCGTCTCGCTGCCACCCCGGCGGAGGAGCTCCAGGTAGGCGGGGACGAACGCCGCACCCTGCTCCTCGTACTGGCGGTAGACGGCGAGGGCGAGCAGCTGCCCGTACGCGTACGCGTAGACGTATCCCGGCGTGGCGATGAAGTGCGGGATGTACGACCACCACGTGCGGTAGCCCTCGGTGACCTCGACCGCGTCGCCGAGCATCGCGGTCTGGGTCTGCGCCCACAGCTCGCCGAAGCGCTCGACCGAGAGCTCCCCCTGCTCGCGACGCTCCGTGTGCACGGCGTCCTCGAACCGGTTCATCGCGATCTGGCGGAACACCGTGGCGATCTGGCCCTCGAGCGACTCGGCGAGCAGGGCGAGGCGGGCCTCGGGGTCGTCGGTGTCGGCGAGGAGGCGCCCGAACGTGACCGTCTCGCCGAACACCGACGCGGTCTCGGCGAGGGTGAGCGGGGTCGCCTGCTGGAAGACGATCTGGTCGCGGGCGAGGTACGCGTGCACGCCGTGCCCGAGCTCGTGGGCGAGCGTGAGCACGTCGCGGCGCCGGGCGGTCCAGTTGAGGAGCAGGTACGGATGGTGCGACGGCACGGTGTAGGCGCAGAACGCGCCGGGGCGCTTCCCCGGTCGGACCGGGGCGTCGATCCACGCCTCGGCGAAGAACCGCCCGACCACGTCGGCCAGCTCACCGGAGAACGAGGCGTACGCGTCGAGCACGAGGTCGCGGGCCCGACTCCAGGGGAACTGGTCCTCGACCGTGGCCACCGAGGCCATGCGGTCGAAGTCGGCGAGGCGCGGGAGGCCGAGCAGCCGGGCCTTGAGCGCGTACCAGCGCTGCGGGATGTCGTAGCGGGCGACCACGGCGTCGACCAGGGCCTGCACCGATGCGTCGCTCGCCTCGTTGTCGAGGTTGCGGCTGGTCAGCCAGCCCGGATAGGAGCGGTGCCGGTCGTCGGTCGCCTTGTCGGCGAGGAGCGTGTTGAAGACGAAGGCCCGCGTCCGCAGGCCGGGGGCGAGGCCGGCCGTGACCGCCGCGGCCGCCTCGGCCCGCACCGCCCGGTCCGGTGAGGCGAGCCGGGCGAGGCCCTCCTCGAGCGACACCCCCCCGTCGAGGTCGACCGCGATGGTGGAGGTCAGCTCGGAGAAGAGCCGGCTCCACGCGCTGCGCCCGGTCACCCCCTTGTCGGCCAGGATCCGCTCCTCGGGCTCGGTCAGGAGGTGGGGCCGGTACCGGCGGGCCGACGCGAGGTAGTGGCGGCAGAACGCGAGCCGATCGTCGTCGAGGAGCCCGGCGACGTGGTCGTCGGGCAGGGCCGCCCACTCGAGCTCGAAGAACAGCAGCTCGTTGCTGATCGCGGTGGCGCGCTCCTCCACCCGGGCGAGGAGCGCACCCCGGGTCGGGTCCGTCACGTCGGTGGCGAACCGCAGCCCGGCGTAGGACCCGGCCCGGCCCAGGAGCTCCGAGAGCTCGGCGAGCTCGCGCACCGCCTCGGCGAGGCCGCCGGCGTCGAGCGTGCCCACGGCGCCCGCGAACCGGCGCAGGGCTCCGGCCCGCTCGGCCGCGTCGGCGAGGAGGGCGTCGGCCCCCGCCTCCCCCCGCTCGTCGACGAGCGGCTCGACGTCCCAGGCGACGTCGAGGGCGTGGAGGTCCTGGTCGGGGGTGGTCATGCCGGAGCCTCCGGAACGGGGAACAGGCTGGCCTGGGTCGGCCACGGGTGCGGGTCGAGGTCGTCGGGGCCGAGGGGGCGCAGCGAGTCGGGCAGCGGGGCCGCGTGCACCACGGTGAGGTGCTGGGTGGCCCGGGTCAGGGTCACGTAGAGCAGCCGCAGGCCCCGGGGCCCGGGGTCCACCAGGCGGATCGGCTCCACCACGACGACCGCGTCGAACTCGAGGCCCTTGGCCGCCACGGGGTCGAGCACGGCGATCGGGGCGTCGATGGCCTCGGCCGTCCCGGCGGCGGCCCCGACGTCGGCGAGGGCGTCGACGAGCTCGGCCTGGAGGTCGGGCGGCGCGATCACGGCCTTGGTGCCGGGACCGGCGACCGCGGCGCGGGCGCGCGCGACCACCTCGGCGAGGAGCCCGTCGGGGGCGACGGTGACGAACTCGGGGGCGCGGCCGGTGGCGCGCACCGACTCGGAGGCGTCGATGTCGGGCGACGCCGCGGCGAGCACCCGGGCGGCCACGGTCATGATCTCGAGCGGGGTTCGGTAGTTGACGCTGAGCGCCACGTTGCGGGCGCCCGCATGGGTCGGGACCAGGCTGAGGACCTCGTTCCACCCCGACGCCGACCCGGCCCGGCTGGCCTGCCCGAAGTCACCGACCAGGGTCATCGACCCCGAGGGGCAGCGGCGGGCGATCATGCGCCACTGCATGGGCGAGAGGTCCTGGGCCTCGTCGACGAGCACGTGGCCGAAGGTGCGCCCCTCCCCCGCCTCGTCGGTCGGCGCCGCCGCACCCCCGCCGTAGCGCGCCGCGAGCTGGCCGGCGGTGAGGAACCCCCCGACCCCGAGCTCCGACACCGTGCGGAAGGCGGCGTCGTCGAGCCCGGCGCGGCGGGCGCGCCGCCGCCGGGGTCGGGCCGACTCGGGGGGTCCGAGCAGGGCGTCGGCCTCGTCGATCAGGGCCAGGTCGGCCTCGGTCCACGCCACCTCGCGGACGTCGGCCGAGCGGGGCCGCACGAGACCGGTCATCTCCGACCGCTTGAGGATGCCGTCGGCCGCCGACCGCACCAGCGCCTCGAAGCTGAACAGGTCGTGGACGAGCTCGGCACCCGACAGCACCGGCCACATCCGCTCGAGGGCGACGCGCACCTCGGGCACGCGTCGGATCCGCGCCGCGATGTCGCGGTCCCAGTCGGTGTCGTCGGGCGCGGCGGCGCCGAGCGCCCGGCGGTACTGGGCGGTGAGCAGGTCGGTCACGTGGCGGACGACGCCCGGGCGCTTCTCGTTGTGGGTGCCGCGCCGCTTCTGCGCCCGCTCGATCACCCGGCGCGAGTCGCGGCGGGTCAAGCGCAGCACGACGTCGTCGAGCCCGAACACGACGTCGCGCGGCAGCACGTGCTCCCGGTCGCGCAGCGCCCGCTCCACGACCCGGGCCATCCGGGCATCGCCCTTCACCGCCGCGACCTCGTCGGGATCGACGGACCGCACCCGGAACTGGGGCTTGAGTCCGGCCGGCGTGGCGAGCTGGACCTCGTCCTCCCCCAGCGCGGGCAGGACCTGGTCGATGTAGCGCAGGAAGATCGGGCTCGGCCCCACGAGGAGCACGCCCCGGCTCCCGAGCCGCTTCCGGTGGGTGTAGAGGAGGTAGGCGGCCCGGTGGAGCGCGACGGCGGTCTTGCCGGTGCCCGGGCCCCCGCTGACGATCAGCACCCCGGCGAGGTCGGCCCGGATCGCCTCGTCCTGCTCGATCTGGATCGTGGCGACGATGTCACCCATGCGGCCGGTGCGGGCCCGGTCCAGCGCGGCGAGCAGCGCGGCCTCGCCGACCGACGCCAGCCCCTCGGCCGCGGCGGCGTCCCGGTCGAAGACCTCGTCGTCGATGCCGACGAGGTCGCGGCCCCGGCCGTGGCGGGTGAGGAAGTGGCGGCGACGGACCACCCCCATGGGCGCCACCGGGGTCGCCCGGTAGAAGGGCTCGGCCACCGGGGCCCGCCAGTCCACCACGAGCGGGTCCTGGGCCTCGTCGTTCACGGCGACCCGCCCGATGTACAGGCAGCGCTCGGCCGGGTCGGGCGCATCGGCCCGGTCGAGCCGCCCGAAGACGAGGGGGGCGTCGCCGATGTCGAGCGCGGCGAGGCGGCGGCGGGTCACCGAGTCGGCGACGTCGCGCTCGAGCCGGGCCTGGTGGGGGCCACCGGCGCCGACCTCGGCGAACCCGGCCGACACGGCCGCCGCCGATGCCCGCATGGCGTCGAGCCGGGCGTACGCCGCGTCGATATAGGCCTGCTCCCCGGCCAGTTCCGGGTGGACGCCGGGTTGAGCGCCGGGTTGCGCGCCGGGTCGAGCGCCGGGTTGGACCTCGGGGGGGACCGGAGGGCTGTCCGCCACGTGCTTCTCCAGATCGAACGAGCCCGAGAGCCTACAGGAGGGTCACCCGGGGACCGGGCGTGAAGCCGGTGGGTGCCCCCGGGTCGACCTCGAGCCAGCGCGCCTCCAGGTTGTGGATCGGGGTCCGCGCGATCCCGTGGCGCCGCTCCACCGTGAGGATCACCCCGCCGTGACTGACCACGACGCCGGTCGCGCCGCCGAGCGCCGCCGCGAACTCGCGCAGCGCGCCGAACGCCCGCGCCGCGATGTCGTCGTCGGTCTCGTACCCGGGCGGGCGCCGGCCGTCGTCGAGCCAGCCGGGGTACTGCGCCTCGATCTCGTCGCGGGTGAGGCCGGTCCACGGACCCGCGGCCCGCTCCCGCATGCGGGCGTCGGTCGTGACCACGAGGTCACGGGGCGCGGCGAGGATCCGGGCCGTGTGCGCGGCGCGCTCGAGGTCCGACGCCCACACCGCCACCATCGGCTCCAGCGCCGACGCCGCCCGCTCGGCCTGCTCGACGCCGTGCGGGGTGAGGGGCGGGTCGGCCTGGCCCTGCCAGCGACCCACCGCGTTCCAGGTCGACTGCCCGTGGCGCACGAGGAGGATGCGGGCGGCGGGGGTGGTCACGGCGCCGTCCCGGTCACGGGCCGGACACTAGAGGCTGCCCCGGCCTCGCCGCCGCGCGGTACGGTGCCCCCGTGACCGAATGCGTCGTCGTGGTCCCCCGGGTGCGGTTCCCCGAGGGCCCCGTGTGGTGCGCCGACGGCACCCTCGTGTTCACGAGCGTGCCCGACGGATCCCTGCTCCGGGTCGACCCCGCGACCGGCGCATGCACGCCGGTGGCCGTGGTGGGTGGCGGTGCCAACGCCGCGGCGCCGACCACCGACGGCGGCTTCGTGGTCACCCAGAACGGCGGCATCGACTTCTCCGGCCTCGCGGCGGTGCCCGGCCTCGACCTCGACGGGTTGCCGCCGTACCGACCCGTCACCCCGGGCCTCCAGCGCGTCGCCCCCGACGGCACCGTCACCTACCTCGCCGACGTCGGCTTCCTCGCCCCCAACGACCTCACCGCCGCACCCGACGGCACCCTCTACTTCACCGATCCCCCCCACCACCCCCCGCCGCCCGAGCCGCAGGGCCGGGTGCACGCCGTGGCCCCCGACGGCTCGGTGCGCACCGTGGCCGCCGGGTTCGCCTACTGCAACGGCATCGCCCGGGAGCCCGGCGGCACCCTCGTGGTGGTGGAGGGCCCCGGCCTGGTGCGGCTCGACCCCACCGACGGGTCCCGCGAGTGGATCGTCCCCACCCTCGGGTCGGCCAGCGGGGACGGCCTGGCCCTCGACGCCGACGGCCGGATCTACGTCTGCTGCACCGGGGAGCACGCAGTGCGGGTGCTCGAGCCCGACGGGACCGAGGTCGACCGGCTCGAGGTCCCCGGGACCGGCCTGGTCACGAACTGCTGCTTCGGCGGGGCCGACGGCCGCACCCTGTTCGTCACCCAGGGGGTGCCGGGCGCCGTGGTGGCGTTCCCCGGCCTCCCCACCCCCGGCCTTCCGGTCCACGCCTGGCCGGTCCCGGCGGGCATGGGGGCCCGGTGACCGTGCGATAACGTCCGGTCGTCCCCGGACGCACCGGTCCCGGTGCCGATCCCAGCACCGAACCCAGAGGAGCCCCCGTGCGCGCTGCCATCTTCGTCGAGCCGAACGGTCCCATGTCGGTGGAGGACGTCACGCCGACCGATCCCGGTCCCCGGGACGTCGTGGTCCGCATCACCGCGAGCGGGGTGTGCCACTCCGACCTCCACGTGATCAGCGGCGCGCTGCCGATGCCGCCGCCCGCGATCCTCGGGCACGAGGGGGCCGGCATCGTCGAGGCCGTGGGCGCCGAGGTCAAGGGCCTCGCGGTCGGCGACCGGGTGATCGGCTCGTTCATCCCGGCCTGCGGCGTGTGCTGGCACTGCCTGCGCGACGAGTCGCACCTCTGCGACAACACCTACACGGTGATGGGGTCACCCCGGGCCGTCCGGGCCGACGGCACGCCGCTCATGACCATGACCGGCCTGGGCACCTTCGCCGAGTACATGACCTGCGACGAGATGTCGCTCGTCAAGATCGAGACCGACGTCCCCGATGCGCAGCTCGCCCTCGTGGGCTGCGGCGTCACCACCGGCGTCGGGGCGGCCTTGAACACCGCCAAGGTGCAGCCCGGCGACACCGTCGCCGTCATCGGCTGCGGCGGCGTCGGCCAGTCGGTGATCCAGGGCGCCCGCATCGCCGGCGCCTCGGTGATCATCGCCGTGGACCCGGTCGCCCTCAAGCGCGAGGCGGCGCTCGGCCTCGGCGCCACCCACGCGGTGGACCCCGGCGAGGGGGACCCGGTCGAGCAGGTGAAGGCGCTCACCGGCGGGCGCGGCGTGGACTACGCGTTCGAGGTGATCGGCCTGCCCGCCACCGTGGCCCAGGCCTTCGACATGGCCCGCTCCGGGGGCGCCGCGGTGGCCGTGGGCGTCTCGCACTTCACCGAGAGCATCACCGTGCCGAGCTTCCCGCTCGTGCTGTCGGAGAAGCGCCTCCTCGGGTGCGTCTACGGGTCGGCGCAGGTCCGGCGGGACTTCCCCCGCCTGGTCGGCTTCGTGGAGAACGGCCGCCTCGACCTCGCGAACATGATCACCCGCACCCTCCCCCTCGACGACATCAACGAGGCGTTCCGCGCCATGACCGCCGGCGAGGTGGTCCGCTCGGTCATCGTCTGAGGCCGGCGCCGGGGACGCCCGGCACCGAGCCGAGCGACTCCGAGCGGCTCGGGGCCGATCAGAAGGGGTTGACGTCGACGGCCCGGAACGCCTCGGCGAGGCGACCGGGCCCCAGCCCGCCCTCCTCGGCGTTCGCGGCACCCCAGGCCCGCAGCAGCGGCTCGAGCCGGCCTGGGTCGGCGTGCTGGCTCTCGTGGGCGAGCAGCGCGGCGATCTTGCGTTCGAAGGTGTCGGTGACGTCGACCCAGCGGTTCGACTCGCCGTGGACCGTCAACAGCACCTCGTCGACCGTCCAGGGCTCGTGGCCCGCCTCGAGGAGGTCGGGGAAGGCGAAGGGGTTGCGGGCGTCGGGGTAGACCGCGCTGAGCGTCGCCTCGCCGGTGGCCAGGTGGTCGGGGTGGCTCGCGAAGATCCGATCGAGGTTCCGGTCGGGCGACATCGTCACCACCCGCTGCGGGCGCACCATCCGGATCACGCGCGAGATCGCCCGCCGCAGGTCGAGGTTCGCCTCGACCCGGCCGTCGGGGAACCCGAGGAAGTGCAGGTCGGTGACCCCGACGAGCTTCGCCGCCACGGTCTGCTCGTCGCGGCGGATGGCCGCCATCTCGGCCCGGGTGATCGACGGGTCCGAGCCTCCGGCGTCGCCGTCGGTGACGAGGCAGTACTGCACCTCGATGCCCCGGTCGGTCCAGGCGGCGACGCTGCCCGCCACGCCGAAGTCGATGTCGTCGGGGTGGGCGACGACCACGAGCACCCGCTCCACCACGTCGTCGTCGAGGAAGGCCATGCCCGGATGCTACGACCTGGGCCCCGGGCCCGCGGTAGCGTCCCGCCGTGCTGCCGGTGGACGCCGAGACGATCCGTCTGTTCCTCCACGTCGCCGCCGCGACCGTGTGGGTGGGGGGCCAGCTCACCCTGGCGGG
>CAIUKV010000006.1 GCA_903899845.1 uncultured Actinomycetes bacterium | reverse complement strand
GGCCGTGAGGTCGTGGGGTACGCCGGGCTGATGTCGAGCTTCGAGGACGCCCACGTGACCACGATCGCGGTCGATCCCGCGTGGCACCGCCGGGGGGTCGCGACGCGCCTGATGGTGGCGCTGGCCCGGGAGGCGCTCGTCCGGGGCGGTCGTCACCTCACGCTGGAGGTCCGCATGTCGAACCAGGGTGCCCAGGACCTCTACCGCCGCTTCGGCTTCGCGCCGGTCGGGGTCCGCACGCGGTACTACCCCGAGACCAACGAGGACGCGCTCATCATGTGGGTCCACGACATCGACGCGCCCGAGTACGCGCGTCTGCTGGAGGGCCTCGAGGGCCGGGTCCCCGGTGCCACCGTCTACGAGTCGGAGCGCTGATGCTCGTCCTCGGCATCGAGACCTCGTGCGACGAGACCGCGGCCGCGGTGGTCGAGGTGCCACCGGGCGCGTCGGCGCCGATCGGCCTGCGGATCCGGTCGTCGGTCGTGTCGAGCCAGGTCGACCTGCACGCGCGCTACGGCGGGGTGGTGCCCGAGGTCGCGAGCCGGGCCCACGTGGAGTGGATCGTGCCCGTGGTCGCGGACGCCCTCGCCGAGGCCGGCGTCGGGCTCGACCGCATCGACGCGGTGGCGGCGACGAGCGGGCCCGGCCTGGCCGGCGCCCTCCTCGTGGGGGTGAGCGCGGCCAAGGCGCTGGCCCTGGTGGCCGGGGTGCCGTACGTCGGCGTGAACCACCTCGAGGCGCACTGCAACGCGGGCTGGCTCGAGCAGCCCGAGCTCGGCACGCCCCTGGCGGTGCTCCTGGTGTCGGGGGGCCACACGCTGCTGGTCGGCGTCGATGCGCCCGGGACCCACCGGGTGCTCGGCGGAACGGTCGACGACGCCGCGGGCGAGGCGTTCGACAAGGTGGCCCGCTTCCTCGGCCTCGGCTACCCCGGGGGCCCGGTGATCGACCGCCTGGCCCGGACCGGCGACCCGGGGGCCGTCGCCTACCCCCGCGCGATGCCGGGCACGCTGGACTGCTCCTTCTCGGGGCTGAAGACCGCCGTGGTGCAGCACGTCCGGGCCCACCCCGACGTCGCGGTCGCCGACGTCGCCGCGAGCTTCCAGGAGGCGGTCGTGGACCAGCTCGTCTCGAAGCTGGCCCTGGCCGCCGACGCCGCCGGCGCGGCGACCCTCGTGCTCGGCGGGGGGGTGGCGGCGAACTCGCGGCTGCGGGAGCGCACGGCGGCGCTGGCGGCGGAGACCGGCCGGGCCGTGTTCCTCCCCCCGCCCGCGCTCTGCACCGACAACGCCGCGATGATCGCCGCGACCGGGGCGGTGCGGCTGGTCGCCGACGGGCCCACCCCGCTCGACGCCGGGGTCGACCCCGGCCTCGGGCTGGGCCCGGGCTGACGCCGGCCCGGCCCCCGCCGGCCGGGGTCGGGTCCGGCCCGGGTCCGGCCCGGGTCCGGCTTGCTGGTTCCGGGAGCGCCGGGTATCTTGGCGTTAGCACTCCGAGCGTGCGAGTGCTAATGCCCTTCCGGCCCCGGCCGGGTTCGACCCGCCGGGCCCCCCATCGTCAGCATCGATCGGCGTCGATCGACATCGCAGTGCCAGGAGGCATCCCATGAAGTTGCACCCGCTGGAGGACCGCATCGTCGTGCGGGCCGGGGAGCCCGAGGAGACCACGATCAGCGGTCTGGTCATCCCCGACACCGCCAAGGAGAAGCCCCAGCAGGGCGAGGTCCTCGCCGTGGGCCCCGGCCGTCGGGCCGAGCACTCGGGCGAGCTGATCCCCCTCGACCTCGCCGTCGGCGACACCGTCGTCTACTCCAAGTACGGCGGGACCGAGATCGCGATCGACGGTGAGGACCTCCTCATCCTCTCGAGCCGCGACGTCCTCGCCAAGATCACCAAGAAGTAGTCCGCACCGTCTGCGGGCGACCGTGACGACACCGGGCCGGGGGGGCGCGCAGCGCATCCCCCGGCCTTCGTCGTTCCGGCCCGGGGATCCTGCGCCGTGGGCCGGTCTCCCCGCCGCCGACCGCCGGGTGAGCCTGGCCCGGGTCCGGGCCGCCTGCGCCGAGCTCCCTCCGCCCCGCCCCGGTCGGGGCGTCGCGCCGTCCACCCGCGCGGCGGCCGTCCTGGTCCCGGTGTTCGAGGAGGACGGCGAGGCCCGCATCATCCTCACCAAGCGACCGGAGACCATGCCGTCGCACCAGGGGGAGATCGCCTTCCCGGGGGGCAAGTACGAGCCCGGGCTCGACGCCGATCTCCGCGCGACCGCCCTGCGCGAGGCCCACGAGGAGATCGGGCTCGACCCGGGGGTGGTCGAGGTCGTGGCCGAGCTCGACCACCTCGTCACCGTCTCGGCCCGCTTCGACCTCGCCCCCTTCGTGGGGCTCCTGCCCGGCCGCCCGGCGTTGGTCCCCCACGTCCGCGAGGTCGACGCCGTCTTCGACGTCGCGATCTCGGAGCTGCTGCGCGACGACGTGTTCCGCGAGGAGCGCTGGGAGGTTCCGCCCGAGATGCTCGTCGGGGTGGGCAAAGACCGGGCCATCCACTTCTTCGAGCTCGCCGGCGAGACGGTCTGGGGCGCGACGGCGCGGATCCTGGTGGGGCTCCTGGGTCGTCTGACCCGTCCGATTCCGACGTCCGAGGCCGGTTCCCCGGGTCACCCCGGGGTATGGTGAGGCCACGCCGTAGGAGGGAGTCACCGACGTGGAAGTCGAGATCGGGATCGGCAAGTCGGGGCGGCGGGCCTACGGGTTCGACGACATCGCGATCGTCCCCAGCCGCCGCACGCGCGACCCCGAGGACATCGACATCTCCTGGACGTTCGACGCCTTCACCTTCGACCTGCCCCTCATGGCGTCGGCCATGGACGGTGTGGTCTCCCCGCGCACCGCGATCGACATCGGGCGGCTCGGTGGGCTCGCCTGCTTGAACCTCGAGGGGCTCTGGACCCGCTACGAGGACCCCGAGACCTGCTACGAGGAGATCGCCGCGCTCGAGCCCGAGAAGGCGACGCGGCGCATGCAGGAGATCTACGACGAGCCGATCAAGGACGAGCTCGTCGGCCGGCGCATCGCGGAGATGCGCGAGGGGGGCATCGTCACGTGCGCGTCGCTCACGCCCCAGCGGGTGGAGCGGTACGCGCGCACCCTGCTCGAGGCCGAGCTCGACGTGCTGGTCGTCCAGGGCACCGTGGTGTCGGCCGAGCACGTCTCCAAGGACGCCGCCCGCCAGCCGCTGAACCTCAAGAAGTTCATCCGTGAGTACGAGATCCCCGTGATCGTCGGCGGGTGCGCGTCGTACTCGACCGCGCTGCACCTCATGCGGACCGGGGCGATCGGGATCCTCGTGGGGGTGGGTCCCGGGCACGCGTGCACGAGTCGTGGCGTGCTCGGCATCGGTGTGCCCCAGGCGACCGCGATCGCCGACGCCGCCGGCGCGCGGATCCGGCACCTCGACGAGACCGGCGTCTACGTGCACGTGATCGCCGACGGCGGCATGCGCACCGGTGGCGACGTCGCCAAGGCGATCGCCTGCGGTGCCGACGCGGTGATGATCGGCTCCCCGCTCGCCGGGGCCTACGAGGCGCCGGGCCGTGGGTACCACTGGGGCATGGCCACGTTCCACCCGACGCTCCCACGCGGCGCGCGGGTCTACGCCGGCAAGAAGGCGTCGCTCGCCGAGATCCTCACCGGTCCCGCCCACGAGAACGACGGCACGCTCAACCTGTTCGGTGCGTTGCGCACGTCGATGGCGACCACCGGGTACGAGACGGTGAAGGAGTTCCAGAAGGCCGAGGTCATGGTGGCGCCGTCGCTGCAGACGGAGGGCAAGGCCCTCCAGCGCAGCCAGGGCGTCGGGATGGGCCGCTGACCGGCGGATCCGGAGCACCGGCCGCCGCCCCGACCCCCGAGCCGTGATGCAGCCCTCCCACGACACCGTCCTCGTCGTCGACTTCGGTGCGCAGTACGCGCAGCTGATCGCCCGCCGGGTGCGCGAGGCCCGGGTCTACTCCGAGATCGTGTCGCGGACCACGCCGCTGTCGGAGATGCTGGCCCGGCGCCCGGTCGGGATCATCTTCTCGGGCGGTCCCGCCTCGGTCCACGTCGACGACGCCCCGTCGATCGACGCCGCCGTCTACGACGCCGGGCTACCCATCCTCGGCATCTGCTACGGCGCGCAGCTGCTCGCCCGGGACCTCGGCGGGACGGTCGAGCGCACCGGCGGCGGCGAGTACGGGCGCACGGTGATGACCCGCACCGACGCCGCGTCCCTCGTGCTCGACCCGGTGGCCGCCGAGCAGATCGTCTGGATGAGCCACGGCGACGCCATCACCACGGCCCCGGCGGGCTTCGTCGTGACCGCCGGCAGCCCGGGGGCGCCGATCGCCGCCCTCGAGGACCGGGCCCGGGGCCTCTACGGCGTGCAGTTCCACCCGGAGGTCGCCCACACCGAGCGGGGCCAGGACGTCCTGCGGGCGTTCCTCTTCGACGCCTGCGGCGCCCGCCCCACCTGGACCCACAGCTCGATCATCGACGACGCCGTCGAGGAGGTGCGGGCCCAGGTCGGCCGGGAGCGGGTGATCTGCGGACTGTCGGGCGGGGTGGACTCCGCGGTCGCCGCAGCGCTGGTGCACAAGGCCGTGGGCGACCAGCTCACGTGCGTGTTCGTCGACACCGGGCTCCTGCGTCTCGGGGAGGCCGAGCAGGTCGAGGACACCTTCCGGCGGCAGTTCGCCGTCGATCTCGTCCACGTGAAGGCGGCCGACCGGTTCCTCGGTGCCCTCGCCGGGGTCACCGAGCCCGAGGCCAAGCGCAAGATCATCGGCGAGACCTTCATCCGGGTGTTCGAGGAGGTCGCCCGCGACCTGAGCGATGCCCACTTCCTCGTGCAGGGGACCCTCTACCCCGACATCGTCGAGTCGGGCGGGGGCGACAACGCAACCATCAAGTCCCACCACAACGTCGGCGGTCTGCCCGAGGACATGGACTTCGAGCTGGTCGAGCCGCTGCGCAACCTGTTCAAGGACGAGGTGCGCGCCGTGGGCGAGGAGCTCGGGCTCCCCGAGGACATCGTCTGGCGCCAGCCCTTCCCCGGACCCGGCCTCGCCGTGCGCATCATCGGCGAGATCACCCCGGAGCGCCTCGACATCCTCCGTCAGGCCGACCACGTCGTGGTCGACGAGATCCAGCGGGCCGGGTTGTACCGCGAGATCTGGCAGAGCTTCGCGGTCCTGCCCGCCGTGCGCACCGTCGGTGTGATGGGCGACGGCCGCACCTACGAGTACCCAGTGGTGATCCGGGCGGTCACGTCGGAAGACGCGATGACCGCCGACTGGGCGCGCCTTCCCCACGACCTGCTCGAGCGGATGGCGTCGCGGATCATCAACGAAGTGCCGGGCATCAACCGGGTGGCGTACGACATCACCAGCAAGCCCCCCGGAACGATCGAGTGGGAGTGACAACGATGGACACAGCCGCCCTGACCGCCACCGCCGAGGCGCTCGTCGCCCCGGGCAAGGGGATCCTCGCCGCCGACGAGTCGAGCGGCACGATCAAGAAGCGCTTCGACTCCATCGGGGTCGAGTCGACCGAGGACAACCGGCGGGCCTACCGCCAGATGCTGTTCACCACGCCGGGTGCGGCCGACCACATCTCCGGCGTGATCCTCTTCGACGAGACGCTGCGCCAGTCGGCCGACGACGGCACCCCGTTCTCCAAGCTGCTGGCCGACCAGGGCGTCATCCCCGGGATCAAGGTCGACACCGGGGCGAAGCCGCTCGCCGGCTCCGAGGGCGAGACGGTCACCGAGGGACTCGACGGGCTCCGGGAGCGACTGGCCGAGTACCGGGAGCTCGGGGCCCGCTTCGCCAAGTGGCGGGCGACCTACACGATCACCGATGACCTGCCGTCGAACTACTGCTACGAGGTCAACGCGCACGCGCTCGCCCGCTACGCAGCACTGTGCCAGGAGGCCGGGATCGTCCCCATCGTGGAGCCCGAGGTGCTCATGGACGGCACCCACACGATCGAGCGGGCGACCAACGTCACCGCGCACGCGCTCGAGGCCCTCTACCGCGCGCTCTTCGACCAGCGCGTGTACCTCCCCGGCACGCTGCTCAAGCCCAACATGTGCCTCTCGGGGTACAGCGCCACGACCCAGGCCTCCGACGACCAGGTCGCCGCGGCCACGCTGAAGGTGTTCGGCTACTGCGTGCCGGCCGCGGTGCCCGGCATCGTCTTCCTCTCGGGGGGCCAGACCGACGAGCAGGCCACCGCGCGGCTCAACCGCATGAACCAGATGGGCCCGCACCCCTGGCAGCTGTCCTTCTCCTACGGGCGGGCGCTGCAGGCCCCGGCCCTCAAGGCGTGGGGCGGCAAGCCGGAGAACCTCGGCGCCGCCCAGGCCGCCTACGCCAAGCGGGCCCGCCTCAACGGCCTCGCTCGCTCCGGCGACTACACCCCGGAGATGGAAGCCGCCTGAGTGTTTGGACGCATTGCGGCGCCCTGGCGCCGGCAATGCTCCAAACACAAGGTCGAGGGTGGGGAGATGCGGGCCCTGGTCCAGCGGGTGGCGCGGGCGTCGGTGACGGTCGACGGTGCGGTGACCGGCGCGATCGGGCCGGGGTTGTGCGTGCTCGTGGGCGTGACCCACGCCGACGGCCCGGACACCGCGCGCACGCTGGCCGAGAAGGTGTGGCACCTCCGGGTGTTCCCCGACGCCACCGGGGCCATGAACCTCCCGGTGGCCGAGGTCGGTGGATCGGTGCTCGTCATCAGCCAGTTCACCCTCTACGGCGACACCACCCGCGGCCGGCGCCCGTCGTGGGGGGCGGCCGCCCGGCCGGAGCACGCCGCACCGCTGGTGGACGCGTTCGTGGGGGCGTTGCGGGACCGGGGTGCCACGGTCGCCACCGGGGTGTTCGGCGCCGACATGCAGGTCGACCTCGTCAACGACGGCCCCGTCACCCTCCTGCTCGAGGCCTGATCCGCGCCCCACGCCCGCACCCTCCCGAGCATGTGACGCTCAGCCACGCATTTCGTGGTCCAGCGTCACATGCTCGGGGTCGGGGTCGGGGTCGGGGTCGGGGTCGGGGTCGGGGTCGGGGTCGGGGTCGGGGTCGGGGTCGGGGTCGGGGTCGGCGCCCCAGCCGCCGCCGCCGGGGGTGCGCATGCGCAGGACGTCGCCGGCCCGGAGGTCACGGGTGCACTTGTCGGGCAGGCGCTCGGCGCGGTCCTCGTCGCCGCCGGGCAGCAGCCAGTTCTCGCCCGGGGCGCCCGCGCCGCCTCCGGCCAGTCCCCAGGGGCGCGACGCCCGCCGCTCGGTGATCAGGCTGACGGTCACGTCCTCGAGCACCAGCAGGTCGCGCTCGATGCCGTCGCCGCCGGGGAAGCGCCCGGCCCCGCCGCTGGCCCGCCGCAGCGTCTGGCGCACCACCCGGAGCGGGAAGGTCCGCTCGAGCACCTCGACCGGCGTGTTGCGGCTGTTGGTCATGCCCGTGTGCACGCCGTGCATCCCGCGCCGGCCCGGTCGTCCGCCCTGGCCGCCCCCTACGGTCTCGTAGTACACCCACGGCGGGCCGTCGGACCCGGCCCGGCTCCCGATGAGCACGTTGTTCATCGTCCCCTGCCCCGCGGCACCCACCCGGTCGGGTGCGGCCTGGGCCAGCGCACCGAGGCACACGTCGGCGATGCGCTGGCTCACCTCCACGTTGCCCGCCCCCACCGCGACGGGTGGCTGCGCCGCCACGAGCGTGCCCGACGGGGCGACGACCCGGACCGGAC
Organism: uncultured Actinomycetes bacterium; assembly: GCA_903899845.1. Lineage (GTDB taxonomy): Bacteria > Actinomycetota > Acidimicrobiia > IMCC26256 > PALSA-555 > CAIUKV01. The sequence continues at coordinate 26,899 of CAIUKV010000006.1, read as the reverse complement.
GCATCGCCCCACCGTTGGCCGGGATCGTGGGATCGGTCGCGCAGCGGAGGGCGAACGCCACGGCACTGACCGTCACCGCCTCGACCGCGTTCATGTTGCCCGGTCGCTGCGCCGCGGTCCCGGTGAAGTCGAACGTCACCCGACCGTCGGCGATGGTCACGGTCACGACGATCACCGCCGGCAGCTGCTGCGTGACCCGGGGCCCGAGCGAGTCGATCACGTCCGAGAAGACGTACACGCCGTCGGGCAGCGCCCGGAGCGCGGCCCGCATCCGGCGCTCCCCGTAGTCGACGACCTCCTCGAGCGGCCCGGTCCCGCCGATCCGGTCCACGAGCTCGGCGAGGCGGGCGCAACCGATCGCGTTCGTGCCGACCTGGGCGGCGAGGTCGCCGCGCCGCTCGTCGGGCGTGCGCGACGCCGCGACGAAGCGCTCCTCGACCTCGTGGTCGAGCAGCACCGGGGCGAGCCGGATCCCCTCCTCCTCGATCGTGAGGGCGTCGGCCGGCATCGATCCGGGCGCGGTCCCGCCGACGTCGGCATGGTGGGCCCGGTTGGCGGCCCAGCCGACGATCGTCCCCCCGACGAAGACCGGGGCCACGAGCGTGACGTCGTTGCAGTGGGTGCCTCCGGCGTAGGGGTCGTTGGCGATGATCTGGTCGCCGGGCCGCACGGCGTCGCCCCATGCCGCGATCGCGGCCGCCACGGCCGCCGGCATCGATCCGAGGTGCACGGGGATGTGCTCGGCCTGGGCGAGCACCTCACCGGTGGCGGTGAACAGCGCCGTGGAGCAGTCGGCCCGCTCCTTGATGTTGGGGCTGAAGCCGCTGCGGACCAGCACGGCACCCATCTCCTCGGCGATGCCGGCGCACCGGGCGACGAGCACCTGGAGCGCGGCCGGGTCCAGGGGCGCGTGCGCGGCCGGGTCCAGGGGCGCGTGCGCGGCCGGGTCCAGGGGCGCGTGCGCGGCCGGGTCCAGGGGCGCGTGCGCGGCCGGGTCGCCGGTCACGGGTGGCGCCGGAGGATCAGGGCACCGAGGGGACCGGGCTCGCCCCGCCAGCCGGCCGGCACCACGATGGTGCAGTCGGCCTCGGCGACGACGGCGGGGCCGGCCACCGGGTCCCGTGCCGGGACCGGGAGTTCGTGCACGGCCAGGGGGGCCGGTCGCGTGGCGCGGGCTCGCAGCGCCACGACCTCGATCGGGGCACCGGACCGGACGTGGCCGTTGCGCCGGGCGTGCGCGGCGGGGAAGTCGGCGACGGTGGGCACGGTGATCTCGTGGCCCTGCCCCGAGTACCGGCAGTCGAGCGCGGTGGTCACGGTCGCGTCCGCGCCGACCCGGTCCCGGGCCCGGGCCGCGAGCCGGGCCAGCGCCCCGGCGATCGCCCCGGGGTCGGGATCCGACCACGACTGCACGACCTCCTGCTGCTCGGGTGCCTCGAGCAGACCGACCGCCGACCCCACCCCGGCGCGCGGCGGCACGATCACCGCGGGCATCCCGAGCGCGTCGGCGATCGCGCACGCGTGCATCGGGCCGGCCCCGCCGAACGCCTCCAGGGCGACCTCGCGGGGGTCGACCCCGCGCGCCACCGTGACCGCGCGTACGGCCTCCTCCATCGCGGCGTCGACCACCGTGAGCACGCCCTCGGCGTCGACCCCCGCGGCGGTCAGGGCCGCCGTGGCGGCGTCCCGGTCGAGGACCCCGATCCCGGGGAGGGCGTGCCCGGCCGGGAGGTGCCCGGCCACGAGATCGGCGTCGGTGACGGTGGGCCGGGTGCCACCCCGGCCGTAGCACGCGGGTCCGGGGTCGGCGCCCGCGCTCTCGGGGCCGACCACGAGGGCGCCCCCGGCGTCGATCCGGGCGATCGACCCCCCGCCCGCCCCGATCGTGTGCACGTCGAGCGCCGGCCGCCGGATCGGGTACCCCCCGATCGTCCGGGTGGGGGCGGGCTCGGGCACACCGCCCCGCACGAGGCACACGTCGGTGCTCGTCCCACCCATGTCGAAGCTCACCGCGTCGGGGAACCCGCACGCCGCGGCGACCGCGGCGGCGGCCCGCACCCCGCCGGCGGGACCCGAGAGCAGCAGGTCGGCCGGGCGCGCCGCTGCGGCGGCGACGGGCACGAGGCCCCCGGCCGACGTCATCACGAGCACCGTCCCGGCCAGCGCGGCGAGCGCCTCGAGGTAGGTCCGGCAGTGGGGCGCCAGGCGGGCGTCGAGCACGGTGGTGACGAAGCGCTCGTACTCGCGGGCCTCGGGTGACACCTCGTGCGAGCACGTGACCGTCACCCCCCGGGCCCGCAGCACCGCCGCCACTGCCTGCTCGTGGGCGGGGTTCAGGTCGGCGTGGAGCAGGCACACCGCCGCCGCCGTCACTCCCGGGGGCAGCGTGGGAACGGTCGCCGGGTCCACCGGCGTGACCTCGCGTCCGCGCGCGTCGAGCCGGCCGCCGACCTCGAGGCGCCACTCCTGCGGCACCGGCGGCGGTGGCCGGTCCCGCCACGTGTCGTAGAGCGAGGGCCGCGCCTGGCGCGCGATCTCGATCACGTCGGCGAAGCCCTGGTTCGTGACGAGCGCGACCGGCGCGCCTGCGTGCTCGAGCAACGCGTTCGTCGCGACGGTGGTCCCGTGCGCGAGCACGGTGGGGGTCCCGGATCCGAGGGCGGCGATCGCGGCGGCGACGGCCCGGGCCGGGTCGTCGGGGGTCGACGGCACCTTCGCCACGCGGCCGTCGTCGGCCACGAGGTCGGTGAACGTCCCCCCGGCGTCGACTCCCACCCGCACCGCGCCAGTCTGACCGCGACCCGCCTCGGCGGTGCGTACCGGCCCCGGCGCCGCGACCGAACACCTGTACGCTGCGCCGATGCCGCCCGGTCCGCCCGACGCCGTGCTCGCGGGGCTCAACCCGGTGCAGCGCGAGGCCGTCACCGCGGCCGACGGGCCCCTCCTCGTCGTGGCCGGGGCCGGGTCGGGCAAGACGCGGGTCCTCACGCACCGCATCGCCTACCTCATCGCCGAGCGCCGGGCGTCGCCGTTCCAGATCCTCGCGATCACCTTCACCAACAAGGCCGCGGGCGAGATGAAGGAGCGGGTCGCCGACCTCGTCGGCCCGATGGCCCGACGCATGTGGGTCGCCACCTTCCACTCGGCGTGCTCACGGATCCTCCGACGCGAGGCCGAGCACCTCGGCATGAAGTCGGCGTTCACCATCTACGACCAGACCGACGCCGTCCGCCTCGTCGACTTCGTCCGCCGTGACCTCGACCTCGACCCGAAGCGGTTCCCGCCCCGCCAGCTCCACGCCCGCATCTCCGCGGCCAAGAACGAGCTGGTCCTGCCCGACGCCTACGCGGCCTCGGCGACCACCCCGCACGAGAAGGTGCTGGCCCAGGTCTACGCGGAGTACCAGCGGCGTCTCCTCGACGCCAACGCGGTCGACTTCGACGATCTCCTCGTGCTCACGGTCCGGCTCTTCCGGGAGCACCCCGACGTGCTCGCCCGCTGGCAGCAGCGCTTCACCCACGTGCTCGTCGACGAGTTCCAGGACACCAACGTCGCGCAGTGGGAGCTCGTGCAGCGACTGGCCGAAGGCCACCGCAACCTGCTCGTCGTGGGCGACACCGACCAGTCGATCTACCGGTTCCGGGGCGCCGACTACCGCAACCTGCTCCGGTTCGAGGAGGAGTTCCCCGACGCCTCGATCATCGTCCTGGACCAGAACTACCGCTCCACCCAACGCATCCTCGACGCCGCCAACGCGGTCATCGCCCACAACGCGGCCCGGCGCCCGAAGCACCTCTGGACCGAGCAGGTCGGCGGCGAGCTGTGCGCCCGCTACCAGGCCGAGGACGAGCACGACGAGGCTGCGTTCGTGGCCGGCGAGATCGTCCGGCTCTCCGACTCCGAGGGCGTGCGCTTCCAGGACTGCGCGGTCTTCTACCGCACCAACGCCCAGAGCCGCGTGCTGGAGGAGGCCCTCGTGCGGGCCAACCTCCCGTACCGGGTCGTGGGTGGGGTCAAGTTCTACGACCGGCGCGAGGTCAAGGACGCGCTGGCCTACCTCCGGGCCCTCGTGAACCCCGACGACGAGGTGAGCTGGAAGCGGATCGTCAACGTGCCCCGGCGGGGCGTGGGCGACACCTCACTGGCCCGCATCGACCGCTACGCCCAGGCCCAGGAGCTGACCTTCCGGGAGGCGCTCCGGGAGGGCGCCGCCGCCGGGGTCACCGGCAAGGCCCTGGGCGGGATCCGAGACCTCCTGGCGCTCATGGAGGAGTTCGAGCAGGTCGCCCCCGAGGGCGTGACCGCCACGGTCGAGGCGGTGCTGCACCGCACCGGCTACCTCGCCGAGCTCGAGGCCGAGCGCACGATCGAGGCGGTGGGTCGCATCGAGAACCTCCGCGAGCTGGTCGGCGTGTGCCAGGAGTTCGACGCCGCGCTCGACGGCGGCAACGCGTCGGTGCTGGCCGCGCTCGCCGACCTCGGCGACGGCGCCGAGATCGAGATCCCCGAGGGACTGCGGCGCGTGCAGGCGTTCCTCGAGAGCGTGGCCCTCGTGACCGACCTCGACCAGGTCGAGGGCGAGGAGGTCCGGGCGGTCACCCTGATGACCCTCCACGCGGCCAAGGGCCTCGAGTTCCCCGTGGTCTTCCTCACCGGCCTCGAGGACGGGATCTTCCCGCACGTGCGCAGCCTCGGTGACCCCGACGAGCTCGAGGAGGAGCGTCGCCTCTGCTACGTCGGGATCACCCGGGCCAGGGAGCGGCTGTACCTGTGCCACGCCTGGAGCCGGACCCTCTTCGGCGCGACCGACTACTACCCGCCGAGCCGGTTCCTCAACGAGATCCCCGAGGAGCTCGTCCACACGGTGGGCGAGCGCCGGTCCCGGCGGGGAGGCGACGACCACCGCGACGACCACCGTGACGACGTCGTCGCGGCCGCGGGACGCGCGGGCACGGCCGACGGATCGGCCCGCCCGCCGGCCACGTCGGGCGCGCGCGGGGCCGAGGCGATCGGGCTGCGGGTCGGTGACGACGTCGTCCACGAGGTCTTCGGCGAAGGGGTGATCCTCGACCTCGCGGGGGCCGGTGACGCCGCCGAGGCCGTGGTCCACTTCCGCGACGCCGGGGAGAAGCGCCTGCTGCTGGCCTGGGCCCCGCTCACCCGGCTGGGCGGCTGAGCCGTCCCGGGGGCGGCCGCCGGGTCAGCCGGTGGCGCCGGTCGGCGGCTCGAGGGTGTCGACGTCGACGAGCACGCTGCCCGCCCGAGGTCCGGTCGCGAGCACGGTCAGGGGCCGCCGGCCGAGCTCGGCCTGGGTGAGGAGCCCGCCCTCGCAGTCCATGTAGGAGTTCACCCGGCCCCGCCAGCGCACCGAGCAGTCCGGGTCGTCGTAGCGGCCCACGTCGTAGGCGACCAACACCCCGCTCTCCCGGTCGACCCAGAAGCCCCGCCCCCCGAACGGGTTGGCGAAGTAGAGGGGGCTGCCCTCGTCGAGCTTCTCCTCGATCGCGTCCTGGGGCCCGATGTAGAGGGCCACGGGGCCGTCGGCGGCGGGGGACGTGGTCCGGGTGGCGAAGACGAGCACCCCGGCGAAGAACAGCCCGGCCGCGACCAGGACCGCGGAGGTGACGAGGATCAGCTTCCGGTCCGACCGGGTCATGGCCACGCCCCCATTGTGGTCGGCGTCCGGGGCCCTCCCGACACCGGCCCGCCCGGGGCCGCCCGGGACCGGTCCGGGAACGACCCCGGCCCGGCCGTCGGTCCCGGTCCGACCCGGCACGACCGGCCCCGGGCTGGCTAACGTGCCGCCCGGTGCGCAGGGCGCTCCGGCGGCGCCCGCCGCCGGTCGCCACCGTCGGCGAGTCCCAGGAGTGCGATGGACCTCTTCGAGTATCAGGGCAAGCTGTTCTTCTCGCGGTACGGGATCCCGATCTCGGCCGGCGAGGTCGCGTTCACGGTCGACGAGGCCGTCGCCGCGGCCGAGCGGCTGGGCTGCCCGGTCGTGGTGAAGGCCCAGGTCCTCACCGGTGGGCGGGGCAAGGCCGGGGGCGTGAAGGTCGCGAACTCCGTCGACGAGGTGCGCACGCACGCCGGCAACATCCTCGGCCTCGACATCAAGGGCCACGTGGTCGGTCGGCTCTGGATCGAGCAGGCCAGCGACATCGCCCGCGAGTACTACGCGTCGTTCACCCTCGACCGTTCGGCGAAGAAGCACCTCGGGATGCTGTCGGCCCAGGGTGGCGTCGACATCGAGGAGGTCGCCGCCACCGACCCCGACGCCATCGCCAAGATCCACGTGGACCCGGTCGAGGGGCTCACCGAGGCCCGTTGCCGCGAGTGGGTCGCCGCCGCCAACCTCGACCCCGAGGCGGTCGAGGGCGCGGTCGACATCCTCGTGAAGCTCTACGAGGCCTACGTCGACGGCGATGCCGACCTCTGCGAGATCAATCCGCTGATCCTCACCACCGACGGTGTGGTCAAGGCGCTCGACGCCAAGGTCACCGTCGACGCCAACGCCGTGTTCCGCCACCCCGACTACGAGGAGTACGACGCGATCCAGCATCGCGACGAGCGCGAGACCGCGGCCCACGACAAGGGGCTGCAGTACGTCGGCCTCGACGGCACGGTCGGCATCATCGCCAACGGCGCCGGCCTGGCCATGAGCACGGTCGACATCGTGAGTCAGGTGGGCGGGACCCCGGCGAACTTCCTCGACATCGGGGGCGGCGCCAACGCCGACGTCATGGCCGGGGCGCTCGAGGTGATCAACAACGACCCGAAGGTGCAGTCGATCTTCATCAACATCTTCGGCGGCATCACCAAGGGCGAGGAGGTCGCCAACGGCATCATCACCGCCCTCGGCCGGGTGCAGATCGACGCGCCCATCGTGATCCGGCTCGACGGCACCAACGCCGAGCTCGGCCGGGAGCTGCTCCAGCCCCACCTGTCGGAGAAGCTGCAGATGCAGCCGACCATGATCGAGGCCGCCCGTACGGCCGTCGCCCTCGCGAAGGGGACCAAGTGAGCATCTTCGTCGACGAGAACACCAAGGTCGTCTACCAGGGCCTCACCGGCTCCCAGGGCCGTTACTACGGCCTGCTCAACCGGGAGTACGGCACCCAGGTGGTGGCCGGCACCAACCCGAAGAAGGCCGGCGAGGACATCGAGGGCATCCCGATCTTCGCCACCGTCGGCGACGCGGTGGCGGCCACCGGCGCCAACGCCTCGTGCATCTTCATCCCGGCGCCCGGCGTGAAGGCGGCCGTGATGGACGCCGCCGAGGGCGGGGTCGAGTTCATCGTCGTGATCACCGAGGGCGTGCCCGCCCACGACGAGGCCTGGTTCTACAACCGCCTGAAGCTGGACTTCCCCGGGGTGCAACTGCTCGGCCCCAACTGCCCCGGGATCATCAGCCCGGGCAAGTGCAACATCGGGATCACGGCCGGGCACATCGCCAAGCCGGGTGGTCCGGTGGGCATCGTGAGCCGGTCCGGCACCCTCACCTACCAGGCGCTCTACGAGCTCCAGCAGAAGGGCATCGGGGTCACCACCTGCGTCGGCATCGGGGGTGACCCGGTCCCGGGCACCACCTTCATCGACTGCCTCGAGCGGTTCGAGGCCGACCCCGAGACCAAGGCCATCATGATGTTCGGCGAGATCGGCGGATCGGCCGAGGAGGAGGCCGCGGCCTTCATCCAGGCCAACGTCACCAAGCCGGTGGTGAGCTACATCGCCGGGGTGACCGCTCCTCCGGGCAAGAAGATGGGCCACGCCGGCGCCATCATCTCGGGGGGCAAGGGCACCGCCGACGCCAAGATGGACGCCCTGCGGGCGGCCGGCGTGAAGGTCGGCCTCAACCCGACCGAGGCGGGCGAGCTCATGGCCGGGATCGTCGCCGGGCTCTGAGCCCCGGTCCGGCCCGGACGCGCGACGCCCCCCGCCCGGCGGCGGGGGGCGTGTCGCGTCGGGCGTCCGGTGCGGGTCAGGCCGCCGGCGGGGTGCCGCCGCCCTTGGGCAGCTGCAGCTGCCCCTTCTCCTTGGCGACGAGGTAGCCGCCCGCGGCGAGACCGGCGGTGCAGATCAGGCCGATGAAGATCCCGATCTCGCGGGTCTTCTCGACCCCGAACGCCTTGGCCACCTCAGGCAGCTCGGGCCCGACCACGAGCTTGATCAGCACGAGCAGGAAGGCGAAGGCCCCGAGCACGAGGTAGGCGAAGCCGAGCCCGATCGGGCCGAGCTGCTCGGGCACGGTCACGCCGAAGGCCCGCAGGATCACCACGACCGCGAGCACGATCCCGATGAGCACGGCCACGGTCGGCAGGGTGAAGTCCCAGGCGCTGCCGGCGGCGCTGTTGGTGCCGAGCGGGCCGAGGTCGGACTTGTAGCCCAGCCAGCCCAGGAACGAGTCGATGAACAGCACGATCCCGGCGATGCCGATGACCTTCTCGCCGGTCGAGATCTTCGAGAGATCCACGGATTCCTCCGTCGGTGGGGTGCCCCGCGGACAGGGGCAGCAGTGGCGTCAGCCCACCACGAAACCGGGGTCGACGCAAGGATCGTCAGATCCGGATGGGAAGGATCGTCAGATCCGGATGGGAAGGATCGTCAGATCCGGATGGGAAGGATCGTCAGATCCGGATGGGAGGGATCCTCGGGCCCCGGCGGCCCGGGTCCGGCTGCCGGACCGCACCGGGGGCGCGGCTAGGTTCCGGGCATGGCGGACGATCCCCCCGGCGGGCGGCGGCTCGCAGTGCTCGCATCGGGGAGCGGCACCATCCTCCAGGCCCTGCTCGAGGCCGGGCTGCCCGTCGCCGTGGTCCTGGCCGACCGCCCGTGCCCGGCGCTGGGACGGGCCGAGGCGGCCGGCATCCCCACCGAGCTGGTGGCGCGCGAGAGCTTCGGCGCCGACTTCGACCGTGACGCCTACACCGGCGCCGTCGTCGCTGCGCTGCGGGCCCACCGCATCGACCTGGTGGCCATGGCCGGGTTCGGCACCATCCTCGGCCGGTCCGTGCACGATGCGTACCCGGGGGCGGTCGTGAACACCCACCCGTCGCTCCTGCCGGCGTTCAAGGGCTGGCGCGCGGTCGACGACGCCCTCGCCCGCGGCGTCAAGGTCACCGGCTGTACCGTCCATCTCGCCACGCTCGAGGTCGACGAGGGGCCGATCCTGGCCCAGGAGGCCGTGCCCGTGCTGGCCGACGACACGGTCGCGACCCTGCACGAGCGCATCAAGGACGTCGAGCGCCGCCTGTACCCGCGGGTGCTGCGCGAGCTGATGGTCGGACCACGAGACGGAGAGGTGGAGGGGTGAGCCAGCAGGCGGACACGCGGCGTGCGTTGCTCTCGGTGTGGGACAAGACCGGGGTGGTGGACCTCGCCCGGGACCTGCACGACCTCGGCTGGGAGCTCGTGTCGTCGGGCGGCACCGCGCGGGCGCTCGAGGAGGCCGGGATCCCCGTGGTCCCCCTGGCCACGATCACCGGCTTCCCCGAGATGCTCGACCACCGGGTCGTGAGCCTCCACCCGAAGGTGCACGGCGGGATCCTCGCCGACCGGGGCAAGGCCTCCCACCTCGCCGACATGGCCGAGCACGGCATCGTCGGGTTCGACCTCGTGGTCAGCAACCTCTATCCCTTCCTCGACGCACCCGACATCGAGACGATCGACATCGGGGGTCCGGCGATGACCCGGGCCGCGGCGAAGAACCACGCCTGGGTCGCCATCGTCACGTCGCCGGCGCAGTACGCCGCCGTCGTCGCCGAGATCCGGGCCCACGGCAACACCACGGTCGAGACCCGTCGTGCGCTCGCGCTCGAGGCGTTCGCCCTCACCGCGTCGTACGACGCCGCGGTGGTCCGCTGGTTGCAGGCCGACGAGGAGCTGCCCCGGCACCTGGTGCTCCCGCTGCACCGCACCGACGAGACCCTGCGCTACGGCGAGAACCCGCACCAGCGGGCGGCGCGCTACCGGCTGCGCGGCACGACGAGCTGGTTCGACGCCATCACCCAGCACAGTGGCGTGGCGCTGTCGTACCTCAACCTCTACGACGCCGACGCGGCCTGGCGCCTGGCCTTCGATCTCGGCGACCAGCCCGCGGTGGCGATCATCAAGCACGCCAACCCGTGCGGGGCGGCCGTCGCGGCCGACCTCGCCACCGCCTACCAGCGGGCGCTCGAGTGCGACGAGCGCTCGGCCTTCGGCGGGATCGTCGCGTGCAACCGACCGATCGACGCCGATACGGTGGCCCGGATGGTCGAGGGCCCCCAGGCCGACGTCGTGCTCGCGCCCGGGTACGCCCCCGGCACGCTCGACGCCCTGATCGCCAAGCGCAAGAACACCCGCCTGCTCGAGGCGCCGGCCCCGGGTCCGTGGGCCCTCGACGTGCGTCAGGTGTCGGGCGGCTTCCTCGTCCAGACCCCGCACCACTTCGCGGCGGCCCGCCCCGACTGGCGGGTCGTGACGAAGCGGGAGCCCACCGAGGCCGAGTGGGCCGACGCCGAGTTCGCCTGGCGGGTGTGCGGCTGGGTCAAGTCGAACGCGATCGTGCTGGCCAAGGACCGGGTGGCCTGGGGCATCGGCGCGGGTCAGCAGAACCGGGTCGAGTCGGGGGAGATCGCGGCGAAGAAGGCGGCGGGCCGGGCGCAGGGCGGCGCGTGCGCGAGCGACGCCTTCTTCCCGTTCCCCGATGGGCTCGAGGTCGCGGCCGGGGCGGGGGCCACCGTCGTCGTGCAGCCGGGAGGCGCGATGCGTGACGACGCGGTGATCGAACGGGCCGACGAGCTCGGCCTCGCCATGGTCTTCACCGGCGAGCGCCACTTCGTGCACTGAGGGGGAGCGATGACGACGGTGATGATGCCCGGGGGCCCGGTGGCCGAGGCGGTGTTCGCCGACCTCGCGCCGCGGGTCGCCGCGCTGCTGGCCCGCGGCCACCGGCCCGGCCTCGGGACGATCCTGGTGGGTGACGACGACGCCAGTGCGCGCTACGTCGGGATGAAGATGCGCAAGGCCCAGGAGCTCGGCTGGACCTCACCCCACGTGCACCTCGGGAGCGACGCGACGCAGGCCGACGTCGAGGCCGCGATCCGGGAGATGAACGCGGCCGCCGACGTCGACGCGTTCCTCGTCCAGCACCCGGCACCGCCGCACATCGACTACGACGCGGCGCTGATGTGCGTCGACCCCGACAAGGACGTCGACGGCATGCACCCACTGAACATGGGGCGCCTCGCCCTCGGCATCCCGGGTCCGGTGCCCTGCACCCCGGCGGGGATCGAGGCGATCCTCGCCCACTACGAGATCCCGGTGGCGGGGCGCAACCTGGTGATCCTCGGGCGGGGCATCACGCTCGGTCGCCCGCTCGCGCTCCTGATGTCGGCGAAGCGGCCGCACGGCAACGCGGCGGTGACCGTCGTCCACACCGGGGTGCCCGACTGGCCCGAGTACACGCGCCGGGCCGACATCGTGGTCGCGGCCGCGGGCGTTCCCGGGATCCTCCAGCCCGAGCACATCCGGGCCGGCGCGGTGGTCGTCGGGGGCGGCGTCCGGTACGAGGGCCGCCGACTCCTCCCCGACGTCGACGAGGCCTGCGAGGCGGTGGCGGGGTGGATCACCCCCCGGGTCGGCGGCGTCGGTCCCACGACGATCGCCATGCTGTTCCGCAACGCGGTCGAGTGCGCCGAGCGCCGGGCCGGGGTGACGGCGTGAGCGCCGTGCCCGAGGGGCCGCCGGGCGACCCCGGCCCCGGTCTGACCGGCGGGGTGTGCCCGGCCTGCGGGGGACCGGTCGACGACGTGGTCGCCCGCTGCCCGGACTGCGGGTGCGACCTCGCCGGCGTGCCGCCCCGGCCGCCCGCCTTCTCCCGCCCCGCGGTGGTCGCGACCGTGGTCGCCTTCCTCGCCGTCTACGCCGTCATCGTGGCGGCGGTCGCCCTGGTCAACTGACCCACCCGGGCATACCCGCCCCGGCCTGGGCGTAGAACCGTTCCGTGGTCCTCGCCGAGCTCCTCGTCCGGCACACCCGGCGGCACATGCCGATCCGGCGGGTGGCCATCGGCACGGCCTACCTGCCCACCGGGGGGGTCGCCCACGGCGCCGTGCTGCTCGGCGCGGTGGTGGCCGAGTTCCTCCCCGACCTCGACCCGGAGCAGGCCGAGCTCCTGCCCCGGCTCGTCGACGACGCCCGGGGCGGCCTCGGCGTGCCCCGGATCTCGATGCGCTACCGACTCCAGATCGACACCCACGGGCTCGACCACTCCCGGCACCGGATCGTGGCCGAGGGCGGTCGCACGGTGCTCGAGCTCGACCGTCACGGCCAGCCCGATCCCCAGGTCATCGGCGCGGTGATGGCGGCGGCGGCCCTGCCCGGGGCCCCGCGCGACGTCGCCCTCCGGGCCGTGCACGCGGCCCTGCGCCACCCGGGCACCCTGCCCGAAGGCCTCGCCGTGCGGCGGCTGCTCCTCGGCGTGCCCGGGCTCGGGCCGCCCCCGGCGGGCGCCGCGGCGGGAGCGGGGGCCGACCCGTGGACGGGGATGCCGACCGAGCAGCGCTGGGCGATGGAGGTGCTCGGCCTCCGGTCGGACGCCACCCTCGACCGCACCGACGTGCAGGCCCGCTTCCGGCGCCTCATCCGCATGGCCCACCCCGACCACGGCGGGGCCCGGCAGGGGGCGGCCGAGCGGATGGCCGAGCTGACCGAGGCCCGCTCGGTGCTGCTCGACTGCATCGCTTCGGCGGACCCCGGTCCCGCGGGATAGGTTCCCCGCATGGCCAACGCTCCCGTCCACGTCACCGTCACCGGCGCTGCCGGCCAGATCGGCTACGCGCTGCTGTTCCGCATCGCCTCCGGCCAGCTCCTCGGGGAGGACCAGCCGGTCGTGCTGCGCCTGCTCGAGATCGAGCCCGCGCTCCCGGCCCTCGCCGGGGTGTGCATGGAGCTCGACGACGGGGCCTTCCCGCTCCTCGCCGGGATCGAGGCGACCAGCGATCTCGCCACCGCGTTCGACGGATCGTCGTGGGCGCTGCTGGTCGGGTCGATCCCCCGCAAGGCCGGCATGGAGCGCGGCGATCTGCTCAGCGTGAACGGCGGCATCTTCGGCCCGCAGGGTCGGGCCATCAACGACCACGCCGCGAGCGACGTGCGCGTGCTGGTGGTGGGCAACCCGTGCAACACCAACTGCCTCATCGCCCGCGAGCACGCCCCCGACGTTCCCGCCGACCGGTGGTTCGCCATGACCCGGCTCGACGAGAACCGCGCGCTGACCCAGCTCGCCCAGAAGGCGGGGGCGCCGGTGCGCGACGTGTCGAACCTGGCGATCTGGGGCAACCACTCGGCCACCCAGTTCCCCGACTACGCGCACGCACGCATCGGCGGTCGGCCGGTCCCCGAGGTGATCACCGACGAGGCGTGGCTGCAGGGCGACTTCATCACCACGGTGCAGAAGCGCGGCGCCGCGGTGATCGAGGCCCGGGGTGCGTCGTCGGCCGCGTCGGCGGCCAACGCGGCCGTCAACTCGGTCCAGTCGATCCGCACCCCGACCCCGGGCGACGACTGGCACTCGCTGGCCGTGGTCAGCCGGGGCGAGTACGGCACGCCCGAGGGCCTGCAGTTCGGCTTCCCCGTCCGCAGTGACGGCTCCTCCTGGTCGGTGGTCGAGGGTCTCGAGCACGACGCGTTCGCCCAGGACCGCATCCGGATCACCACCGAGGAGCTGGTCGCCGAGCGCGACGAGGTCCGGAAGCTCGGTCTGATCAAGTAGCGGGCCCCGGTGGCGCCGCAGCGACCGGTGGGGTCAGCGGCCGCGAAGCCAGGCGTCGACGGTGTCGACGAAGCGGTCCGGGGCTTCGAGGTGGGGGGCGTGCCCGAGCCCGTCGAGGTAGGCGACGTCGAGGTCGGGGTGGCGGGCGGCGAGCGCGCGGGCGCTCGACACGTCGACGAGGCGGTCGCGCTCGCCGAACACCATCAGGCCGGGAACCGCCGGCAGCGCCGCCCGCAGGTCGCGGTCGAGGTTCCGGGTCATGTACCAGAACAGCGACCCGGCGGCGTCGGCGTAGGCCCGCGCCGCCTCGGGGAACTCCATGCGGTCGGTGGCGATCTTCACGAGGCCGTCGCGCACGGCCGCCGGCAGCGCGTCGGGCTGCTCCAGCACCAGCTGCAGCGTCTGGTCGACCAGGGTCTCGGGACCGAGCTGGGCGGCCCGGCCCGCGACGAGCCGCTCCCCGAGCGGCGGGACCAGCATCGGGAACATGAACAGGCCGTTGCGGGTCTGGGGCGACCGGACCCGGGCCGGCCGCACCGCCGGGTTCACCAGCACCATCGACCGGACCAGATCGGCGCGTCGACCGGCCACCTTCACCGTGATGGCGCCGCCCATCGAGTTGCCCATCACCACCGACGGTCCGAACTGCTCGAGCGCGGCGATCACGAGCCGGGCGTTGCGCTCGACCGTCGCCTCGGTGCCGGTGCTGCGGGTGTAGCCGAACCCGGCGAGGTCGATGGCGGTGACCGACGCACCGCGTCGGTCGGCCAGGGCCTGGCCGACGGTCAGCCACGCAACCGTGTTGGCACCGAGGCCGTGCACGAGCAGCACCGGGTCGGCGTCGGCGGCAGCCGCGGTCGGCTCCCAGCGCCGGGTGTGCACGGTGAGTCCGTCGAGGGTGAGGTCGTCGAGCAGTCCCGCAGTCATGGTCGCCCAGGTTACGACCGCCGGGGCCCCCGGTGACGCCGGCCGACGAGGCGGCCCACCCGGGCGCGGTCCACGAGGCGTGGGAGCTCGCGATCGGCGGGCCCCTGCCCGGGGTCGTGCGCCTGGTGCTCGGCGACGGTCGGGCCGCCGTGCTGGTGGATCTCGACGTCGGCGACGGCCGGCTGGTGGTCGCCGACGAGGACGTCGCCCCGCCGCGCCAGGGGCTCGACCTGCGGGCCGACGGGCTGTGGACGTCGCTGTGCTGCGAGACCCCGTTCGTGCACTGGACCTTCGGGCTCGAGGCGTTCGGTCTGCGGCTCGACGGACCGCCCCCGGTCGGGGCGCGCTGGTCGGACCTCGTGGGGGAGCGCCTGGCCGTGGGCTACGACCTGGAGTGGGAGGCGACCGGGCCGGTGGTGCCGATGCCCGACGGGCCCGGCTACCGGGTCCCCGGGCGGGTCATCGGCGAGGTCCAGACCGTCCACGAGCGCTGGGCCGTCGACGCGCCGGGAGACTGGTCGCACTGGTGGGCCCCGGCGGCGTGACGCCGGGCGGTACCGTCGGCCCGTGAGCGCGGGCCGGCTCGTCGCCATCTACGTCACGCCCACCGCCGGGGCGCCGATGGAGGCCCGCGACGCGGTCGACGCCACCGCCGGGGGCGGGCTGACCGGCGACCGCTACGGCGCCGCGGTGGGGACCTACTCGGGGCAGCGGCGCCCCGACCACGAGCGCGGGGTGACGCTGATCGCCGCCGAGGCGGTCGCGGCCGCGGCGGCCGAGGCGCAGATCCCGCTCGATCCGTCCGAGACCCGCCGCAACCTCGTCGTGGCCGGGATCGACCCCGCGGACCTCGATGCCGGGGTCGGGCGCGAGCTGCGGGTCGGGCCGGTCGTCCTGCGGGGGACCGACCTCGCCGACCCGTGCACGCACCTCGAGCGGCTCACCCGGCCGGGGGTGCGCGTGGCGCTGCTCGGCCGCGGCGGCCTGCGTTGCGAGATCGTCACCGGTGGTCGCCTCACGGTGGGCGACGCGGTCATGCTTCCGCGCTGACCCCGAAGCGGTCGGTGTAGAAGCGCAGCGCGTCGCGGCGCTCGCGACCCTCGAGACCGAACTGGGTGATGTCGTAGGCCACCGCCCCGTGCCGACCTCGGGGGTGCGCGGTCAGGAAGCGGGTCATCGCTGCACGCGCGTCGTCGGTGAGCGGCTGCCCGGCGAGGTCGTAGATCCGCGCGACCGTGCCGTCCTCGTCGGCCATGAAGTCACCGAACTGCACGTCGACCGACCGCGCTGCGGGGAGTGCCTCACGGTCGCGGACGCATGCGGTGAGCATCCGCTCGAGGCGGTCGGCCCAGTAGGCGCCGTAGGCGTGCGGGTCGGGGTGGGCGACGCTCATGCGCGCGCCGTAGGTGACCATCGTCGTCATTGAGGCGGTCACGGCGACCGGATCCCGGTGCGTCACGACGAAGGTCGCGTCGGGGAAGACCTCGGCCAGCACGGGGAACTGCTCGAGGTGCTGCGGCGACTTCAGGACCCAGCGGTGGCCCCCCCGGAGGAACTGCAGGCACTGCAGCACCTTGCGCAGGTACCGGTACGACGACGTCTGGTCGTGCTCTCGGTAGTACGCAGCCCACGACGGGACCATCGTCGACGTCTCCATGAGCATGGTGGAGCAGTCGATGAGGAGGAGCTGGATCTCCTCGTGCACGTGGTCGACGGTCATCTCGTGCATCCGGTCGAAGAGCGGCATCGCCGCGTGCAGGAAGTCGAGGCCGACCTGGCATCGCTCCCGCCGGGGGTCGGGGTCGCCGGGCCCCGGCCGCTCGGCCTCCGGGAGCACCGGTTCGAGCGACTCCCAGTAGGGCAGCGAGCGCAGGCCGGGGTCGGCGGAGATGAGGTTGTGCAGGTGGGTGGACCCGGTTCGGGGCAGCCCGCAGACGATGATCGGGGCGGCGAGCTCGAGGTCGAGGATCTCGGGGTGGCGACGCACCAGGTCCTCGACGAGGAGCCGGTTCCTCAGCACCTTCACCAGCTGGGTGTGGTTGTTGAACCACCCGAGCTCCGACAGGCCGGCCTCCTCGCGCAGCGCCGTGCAGTAGACGTCGAGTCGCTCGACGAAGTCGCGGGGCCCGAAGTCGTCGAGCCCGGTCTCGGCCCGGGCCTGGTCCATCAGTGCCGCCGGGGTGAGCTCGAGCGTCCCGGCGAGCGGCGCGATCGCTGCGAGCATCGCCTGGACGTCGGGGGTGAACTGCGGGTCGGCGTAGTCCTCGATGCGGACGGGGGCGGGACGGTCGGCAGCCATGCCGGGCACGCTATTGCACGGCCGCGGTGCGCGGGTCGGGGGTCACCCGGCGTGCAGCAGGCTGCGCACCTGGGCCACCGGGTAGCGCAGCACGACCCGGTGGCTCCCGGGCACCTCGACGTCGAGCTCCTCGCCCCGCAGCCGGCCCACGAGCACGGCCTCGACCGTCACCGTGGCGGTGCCGGAGCGCTCGAACACGGCCCGGACCGGCGACGGGGTCGGGTACGGGACGCCCCAGCCGGTGGCGCCGGGGATGTCGGCACCGAAGCGCCAGCGCACCTGCTGCACCCGGAGCTCGACGTCGAGGTCGGGGCCGTTGCCGGGCTGCAGCCGGAGGGTGCCCCCGTCGGGGGTGGCCCAGAACCAGGCCGCGAGCCCGGTGATCCCGACTGCCGGGTTGACCGCCGGCACCACCGACGGCCACTGCGCGCCGGCCACGATCGCCCGACCGAGGTTGATCACGGTGCTCGGCGTCTCCACCGGCGCCATCCACGCCGAGGTGACGTACCGCCCTGCGCAGAACAGGTGCATCGCCCGGTAGCCGGGACCGGGCGACGGTGGGAGCGGGCGCGCCGGATCGGTGGGTGCGCCGTCGTGATCGAGGTAGGCGGCGGGCTCGGCGGGCCGCCAGTCCTGGGGGCAGGTCACGTCGGCGTCGGCGGGCGAGGCGGACGTCGCTCCGAGCACGACGAGGGTGAGCACGAGCGCGACGATCCGGCGGAGTCGGGGCATGCGGCCCGGGGACGTCACGGCGCCGGTGCCGTGACCGGCGCGGGATCGGGCGCGCGGGCGGTCAGGGGAGTGGGGGCCCTGCCGCCACCCGCTCGGCGGTCAGGTCCGCCCGGTAGGCGGCGACGGCCGCGGTGAGCGTGGCGTCGTCCCAGCCCCACTCGGGCGCGCACAGTCGGGCCACCGACTCGGCGGCGGCCGCCGTCGCGGCCCGGTCGAGCATGCGGCAGCGCGTGCGCCGGTCGAGCACGTCGGCGAGGTCGCCTGCCATCTCCTCGCGGACGGCGTGGACGGCCTCGGCCCGGACGTAGGGCAGGCCGGGCACCAGCGGCTCACCGAGGGTGGGGTCGTCGGCGATCAGCGCCTGGACCGAGCGGGCCTCGGTGCCGTAGCGCCGCGCGAGGTGCCGGACGAGCGCGGGGGCGTCGGCTGCCGGCGGTCGGTAGCCCCGGGCCCCGGTCAGGGGGAGGTCCTTGGTCCGGCACCGGCGGTGCGTGCCGTCGAGGATCTGGTCGACCTGGTCGACGGTGTCGCGCGCCATCGCGCGGTACGTGGTCAGCTTGCCGCCGGTGATCGTGACGACGCCCGCCCCCGAGACCCGGATGCCGTGACGCCGGGAGAGGTCGGCGGTCTTGGCCGAGTCGGCCGCCGCCAGCAGCGGGCGCAGACCCGCCCAGGTGCCGATGACGTCGTCGGGGGTGAGCGGGTCGACCAGCGCGGCGTTCACCGCCCCCAGCAGGTATTCGACCTCCTCGGCGGTGCACCGGGGATCGTCGAGGTCGCCGTCGTAGTCGTCGTCGGTCGTGCCGATGTAGGTGACGTCGCCCCACGGCACGACGAACACGGCCCGGCCGTCGTCGACGGGCACGAACATCGCGATCTCGTTGCGGACCCGGCTCCACGGCACGGTGATGTGGACGCCCTTGGCCGGTCGCATCGTCGCGGCGTGGGTGCCCTCGTCGAGGGTACGGACGGTGTCGGCCCACACGCCGGTCGCGTTCACCACCACCCGGGTCCGCACCGTGACGTCGCGGCCGTCGGCGTGGACCCGCACGGCGGCGACCCGCCCGGCCGGGTCCTTGTCGATCCCGATCGCGCCGGCATGGTTGACGACGACCGCACCGAGATCGGCGGCGGTGCGGGCCACGGCCAGCGTCAGGCGGGCGTCGTCGGCCCGGGCGTCGTAGTAGAGGTAGCCCGAGGCGAGGCGGCTGGGGTCGAGCGTGGGCACCCGGTCCCGGGCCTCGGCCGTGGTCACGCGGCGGTGGGCCTTCTTGATCCGCAGGCCGCCACTGAGGTCGTAGAGCCACAGCACGCCCCCGAGGAGGCGGGCGAGGCGGCGGTCGATCAGGCCGTCGCGGGTCAGGATCGGGATGAGGAACGGCAGCACCTCGACCAGATGGGGCGCGTTGCGCAGCGCGATCTGTCGCTCGGCGAGGGCCTCCCGGACCAGTCCGAACTCGCGTTGCTGGAGGTAGCGCACGCCACCGTGCAGCAGCTTCGACGACTGCGACGAGGTGCCCGAGGCGAAGTCGTCGCGCTCCACGAGCGCGGTGCGCAGGCCCCGGCTGACCGCGTCGAGCGCGCACCCGGCGCCGGTGATGCCGCCCCCCACGACCACGACGTCGAAGGTCTCGTCGGCGAGGCGCTCGAGTGCGACGGTGCGGTCGAAGCCCACGGGGCCGAGGTTACCGTCGGGTAACCACAGCGGCGTCCGGGGTGCCGGGTCAGCCGACGGTGCCGGGCCCGCCCGCGTCGTCGACCACGGGCAGCCCGGCGTCGAGCCAGGCCTGCATCCCGCCGGCGACGTTCACGGCGTCGTAGCCGGCGCCGACCAGCGCCTCGGTCGCCTGGGCCGAGCGGCCCCCGGACCGGCAGACCACGGCGATGCGCCGGTCGGTGGGCAGCTCGCCGGACCGGGTCGCGAGCTCCCCGAGCGGGATGAGCGTCGCGGCCGGAGCGTGGCCGAGCGTCCACTCGTCGGCGTTGCGGACGTCGAGGAGGTAGGCGCCGGCCGCGACGAGGGCGTCGGCGGCGGCGGGGTCGATGTGCTCGATCGTGCTCACGGGGTCCTCCCGAGTTCGGTCGTGGCGAGGTCGCGAAGGTAGCGAAGATCGGCCTTGCCCGCCGCGCTGCGCCGCAGGTCGTCGCGCACCACGTAGTGCCGGGGTCGCTTGTACCCGGCGAGGCGGGGTCGGGTGAACGTGTCGAGCGCGTCGACGTCGAGGGTCGCCCCGGGGCGGGGGGCGACGACGGCCACCACGACCTCCCCGAAGCGCGCGTCGGGAATCCCGACGATCACGCAGTCGTGCACGTCGGGATGGTCGCGGAGCACCACCTCGACCTCCTCGGGGTAGACCTTCTCGCCCCCGGTGTTGATGCAGGCGTTGCCCCGTCCGAGCAGCGTGATGCTCCCGTCGGGCTCGACCGTGGCGTAGTCGCCGGGGATCGACCACCGACGGCCCCCGTACTCGCGGAACGTGGCCCGGCTCTTCTCGGGGTCGCCCCAGTACCCGAGCGGGATCGGGCCGGTCACGCCGACGAGGCCGACCTGCCCGCTCCCGGGGGCCACCGGGTCGCCGGTGACCTCGTCGAGCACGGCGACCCGCTCGTTCACGGCGAAGCGGGCCGGGACCACCTCGGTCGCGTCGGTCGTCGCCGACCGGGTCATGATCCCCTCCGACGACCCCAGCGCGTCGATGATCGTCACGCCGGGGAGGTGGGCCATGAGCCCGGTCTTCGCGTCGGGCGAGAACGTCACCCCCGACGACGTGATCGCCCGCAGTGACGACAGGTCGAAGCGCCCGGGAGTGGCGTCGAGCGCGGCGAGCAGGGGCCGGGCGAAGACGTCGCCCACGATGGTGAGCACCACCACCTCGTTGCGCTCGACCTCCGACCACACCCGCTCGGGGTCGAGGCCGGTCCCGGGGATCAGCACCACCGTCCCGCCCCCCGACAGTGCCGAGAGCGCGACGAACAGGCCGGTGCCGTGCATGAGCGGACAGGCGGGGAGCGTGGTGCCGGTGCGCTTGCCCGCGCGCACGGCCGCCACCGGGTCCTTCGGTGCCGTACCCGGTCGGTTCGACTGCCACAGCGCCACGTAGAGGTCGTCGGTGCGCCACATCACGCCCTTGGGCATGCCGGTGGTGCCGCCGGTGTAGAGCAGGAGGAGGTCGTCGCCGTCGGGCGGTCGCTCGGCCCACGGCCCGCTCGGCGCAATCCCGGCGAGCGCGGCCTCGTAGGGCGCCCCGGTCTCGAGCGTGACCGGAGGGGTGCGGAGGCCCGTGCACGCGTCAGCCACCACGGCGGCGAACTCGGGCGCGTGCACCACGGCGGCGGCACCGCAGTTCGCGAGGACGTAGCGCACCTCGTCGGCCTGGTAGCGGTAGTTGACGTTGGCCGGGTACGCCCCGAGCTTGAACGCGGCGAACAGCGTCTCGAGGTACTCGGGCACGTTGGTGCAGTCGATCGCGATCCGGTCGCCGGGCCGCACGCCGGCGGCGAAGAGGTGGGAGGCGAGGCGGGCCGCCCGGTCGTCGAACCCGGCCCAGGTCACGGTCCGGTCGCCGCACACGACCGCCGGGCGGTCGGGGACCTCCCGGGCGATCGCGCCCCACACCTCGGCGAAGCTCCAGCCCGGCACCGGCCGCAGGCTACCGACCGTTCGTCCCGCCTACCCTGGCCCCATGGCCCGGCGCCCCCGCTCCCACGCCGACGACGGCCCGGACCCGGTCGACCCGGTCGACCCGGTCGCTCCCGCAGCGACGCCGTCCGGTGCCCTGGTGCCGGCCGTCGGCGGGCCGCTCCCGGTCGACGTCCGGGTCGCCGCCGACGATGCCGCCCGGTCCGTGGGCGACGCCTGGCGGGCCGCGGGCTGGGGCGCCCGGATCCGTGGCCTGCCCGCCGCGGCGACCGAGGCGCTGGAGGTGCTGCTCGACCGCATCGTGGGCGCGGCGGTCGCCGATCCCCTGCCGATCCACGACGCGGCCGGGCTGATCGAACGCCTCGAGCGCGACGGGCATCCCGCGCCGTTCGGGGGCGCGCTGTTCCTCGCGCTCGCCGCCCGGTCCCGGCGCACGCTGAAGCTCGGTCGGCGCGCCGTGCCCCTTGCGGTCGCGGCCAAGCTCGGCCTCGACGTGGTCGGGTCGTTCCGCCTCGGCGCCTACGAGCTCGAGCTGCTCGCGTCCCTGGTCGTCCAGCGCATGCGCGCCGCCGGGGTGCCGGTCGACCCGCGACTGGTGCAGCGCGTCACGATCAACGCGTACCTCGCCCCCCGGGGGGGCCAGCCGATCGACGAGCCCCGGCGCAGTGCGCCGGTGCAGCTCGCCGCGATGTGGGTGGGCCGGATCCTCGCGATCGAGCCGGCGCTCGGACGCATGCGCAAGGCCGCCGCCCTCGTCGACGGCATCCGGTTCGTCGACGGTGCCGCCGACGTCTGAGTCGCGGGGTCAGCGGAGCCGGGGCAGCACCGCATCGGTGTAGAGCTGCAGGCTCTTCCATCCCTCGTCGATCGGCATCCCGCCCACGAGCGGGTGCAGCGTGACGAACGCGCCGGGTCCCTGCCCCGACAGGCGCTCCACGAGCTCGTCGGGCGTGCACACCTGGTAGATGCCCTCGGCCCGCAGGTCCTCGGGAGTCCGGGCGTGCGAGTGCATGGCCGAGCTGATGTCGGGCGTCTGCCACGACGCGTACGTCGCCGCTTCCTCCATGAAGTACTGCCCGAGCTCGGCCCAGGCCCGGTCGGGGTCCTCGGCCACGTGGATCATCGCGGTGTCCTCGCCCGGCATCATGTAGAAGCCCTGCGTGCCGTGCTCGGCGCACTGCTCGTAGTAGTAGGCCTCGAGCCACGGCAGGTGCGCGGCGGCGAACATCGGCAGCCCGTGGCGGGCCGCGCGTCGCGCCGCGGGCTTGCTCGTGCCCCCGAGCAGGACCATCGGGTGCGGCTGGGTGAGCGGCCGGGGGGTCACCCGCACGGTGGTGCCCCGGTACTCGAACGGCTCGCCGGTCCAGGCCTTGAGCAGCACGTCGACCGACTCGTCCATGAGCGCGCCGCGAGCGTCCCAGTCCTTGCCGTGGGCGGCGTACTCCGACGGGCGGTAGCCGAGCCCGACGATGGTGGTGAGACGTCCGCCACTCGCGTGGTCGAGCACGGCGATGTCCTCGGCGACGCGCAGTGGATCGTGGAGGGGGAGCAGCAGCGCGGAGATGCTGACCCCGATCTGCTGGGTCCGACCGAAGATGAGCCCGGCCATGATCAGGGGTGAGGGGCTCCAGCCGTTGTCGGCCCCGTGGTGCTCCTCGAGCGTGATCATCGAGAAGCCGTTGGCCTCGGCGTGGGCCGCCATGTCGACGAACGCCCGGTACCGGGCCGACATCTCGGTGGGCTCGAGGCCGGGCTGGATGCAGTTGAACCGTGCCGCCGACATCACCATGGATCCGGAGCGTAGCGAGCGTCCCGGGTGGCGTCGACCGGTGGTCCGGAGCGTCCCGGGTGGCGTCGACCGGTGGTCCGGAGGGGGCTAGGCGGCGCCGGCGTGGGTGACCCGCCACGCGATGGTGGCGGTCTCGATCTCGGAGAGGCGCTCGACGTCGGTCACCGTCGTGCGCAGCTCGGCCGTGGTCGCCGCCCGCGGCCGGCGCCGGGCCAGCGTGGCCGAGATCGCGCGGACGTGGTCCAGCAGCTCGGGGGGCGGCGCCGGGCTGCGCACGTAGACGATGGTGCCGTTGCGCCGCAGCTCGCGCTGCAGGACCCGCACCTCCTGGAGCACCCCGGCGGCACGGATCCGCAACGCGCTGGGATCGGCCTCGGTCGCGGCGTGGTCGAGCGCCGCATCGGCCCGGGCGCGCCACTCGTCGGCACGCGCCGGGAGCCGACCCGGGGCGATGGTCCCCCGGTCGGGGTGCGTGGCCTCCACGAGCGCGGTGACCTTCTTGCCGAACCGGTCGCGCAGCTCGGCGACGGGCACGTCGTCGCCGAGTGCGTCGACGATCATCGCGGCGATCGCCTCGCGCTCGGTGCCGCCGTCCTCGAGCACGAGGGAGGCGAGCCCGAGCACCTGGGCCACCGATGGCGTCCCGGGCAGGCCCACGGCGTGCTCGGCGTGCCGGTCGGCCGCCCACTGCGCGGCGCGGAGGAACTTGGTGCTGACCCGGACCTCGTCCGGAGCCCCGGTCCCGGACGGGTCGTCCGCGCCGGGCTGGTCCCGCTCCGCTGCCATGACCCGGAGGCTATGCACACCGACCCCCACCGTGGCGGATCGGGGCCGGCGGGACCGGGGTGGGCCGGGGGTGTGCCGGACCGGCCGGGGCGGTGCCAGGATGCCCGGGTGCAGCCGACGCCGACCCGCTTCGCCGGGTTCGAGGGGATCGACCTCGCCGCCGACGTCTTCGGCGAGCCCGACGCCTGGCCGGTGCTCCTCATGCACGGCGGCGGCCAGACCCGCCACGCCTGGGGGACCGCGGCCCGGACGCTCGCCGAGCACGGCTGGCGCGCGGTGTCGCTCGACCTGCGCGGCCACGGCGACAGCGGGTGGGCGGCCAACGGCGACTACTCGTTCCGGGCCTTCGCCAACGACGCCATCGCCGTCGCCGACGCCCTGGGCCGACCGCCGGTGCTCGTGGGCGCCTCGCTCGGCGGGGTCGCGGCGATCATCGCCGAAGGGGGCTCCGACCGGGTGGTGGCGAGCGGGCTGGTGATCGTGGACATCACCCATCGGTCCAACCCGGCCGGGATCGAGCGGATCAAGACCTTCATGAGCTCGGGGGCCGAGGGCTTCGCCACGCTCGAGGACGCCGCCGACGCCATCGCGGCGTACACGCCCAACCGGCCCCGGCGCATGAACCCGACCGGGCTGATGAAGGTGCTGCGTCAGCGTCCGGACGGCCGGTGGTACTGGCACTGGGACCCGGCGTTCATGGCGCGCGGGCGCACCGAGGTGCCCGGCCAGGACTACCAGGCGCTGTTCGAGGCGTCGCTCGACGGCGTACGGGTCCCCACGCTCCTCGTCGTCGGCAAGCTGAGCGACGTGGTGACCGAGGCGGGCACCGAGGAGTTCCTCGCCCGCATCCCCGGCGCGAAGCACGTCGACGTCAGCGGCGCGTCCCACATGGTCGCGGGTGACCAGAACGACGCGTTCGCCGACGCGGTCATCGACTTCCTCGAGCACGACGTCCGGCCCACCCTGCCCGGCTGACCGCCGCGCCCCGACCACCAGGAGTGACCATGCGCATCGGCATCTACCGGGGCGACGCCTCGAGCGGCCCGATCGACAAGCTGATCGACGCGGCGCGCGACGCGGCGAAGGCCGGCTTCGCCTCGTTCTGGATCCCCCAGACCATGGGCATGGACGCGATGACCGCCCTGGCGGTGGTGGGCCGTGAGGTCCCCGACCTCGAGCTGGGCATCGCGGTGGTCCCGACCTTCCCCCGCCACCCGATCGTGATGGCCCAGCAGGCCCTCACCACCCAGTCGATCGCCGGGGGCCGGCTCACGCTCGGGATCGGCCTCTCGCACCGCCCCATCATCGAGGGGAGCTACGGGTACCCGTTCGATCGGCCCCTCCGGCACATGCGTGAGTACCTCGACGCGCTCGTGCCGCTCCTGCACGAGGGGACCGTCAACGTGAGCGGAGAGACGATCACCGCCCGCATCGGCCTCGACGTCCGGGGCTCCTCCCCGGTGCGCGTCCTCGTCGCGGCCCTGGGCCCCCAGATGCTCGAGCTGGCCGGGGCCCGGGCCGACGGCACGGTCACGTGGATGACCGGGCCGGTCACCCTGCGCGACCACGTGATCCCGACGATCGTCGCGGCGGCGGCCGCCGCGGGCCGGCCCGCCCCGATCGTGGGTGCGGGCTTCCCGGTGTGCGTGACCGACGACGTCGCCGCGGCCCGGGCGAACGCGGCCGAGACCTTCGCGGTCTACGCCACGCTGCCGTCGTACCGGGCCATGCTCGACCGGGAAGGGGCGACCGGTCCCGGCGACGTCGCGATCGTGGGCGACGAGGCCGCGGTCGCGGCGCAGATCGACGCGCTCGGCGGCCTCGGGGTCACCGACCTGGTTGCGAGCGTGTTCGGCTCGGTCGAGGAGCGGAACCGCACGTACGCGTTCCTCGGCGACCTGCTCGCCGGGTCGTCCGGCGCCGCCTCGGCCTGAGGGGCGCCGCTCGGCGACGACCCGTCGCGTTTCCCGCCGGCCGTCAGCCGCCCAGGCGGGCCGCGTGGAAGGCGAACTCGGCCTCGAGTCGCTGCTGCGCCGGCCCCTCGGCCCACGCTGCGATCCGGCCGCCCACCAGGGGGACCGACACCGTGAACTCGCCCCGCACGGTGTGGCGGGTCCCACCGTCGGCGGTGGGCTCGAGGCGCATGGTGCCGCGGATCTTCACCGGGGCGCCCTTGACGTCGATGGTGAACGTGCCCGACCGGGCGCCGTCGGCGTCGGGGGCGTCCCAGCAGTCCACCTGCTCCATCGTGTTGGTGGGCCGCAGCACCTTGGTCGCGAAGCCGGGCAGGCCCTCGACGTCCACGGTGCGGCGGGTGTGGATCACGAGGTCGTCGCCGTCGGCCCCGCACTCGAGCACCTCGAGGTCACGGTCCCCGGAGGCCGCGTAGCGGGCCCCGACCACCGCCGGGTCGACGAAGGCGGCGGCCACCGTCTCGACCGGCACCGGGTAGTGCGTCGTGCCCGAGAACGCCATCCGTGCACGCTAGCCCGGCCGCCGTTATGGTTCGGGCGGCCGCCGGCACCGGCGCTGCCGAACCGAGGCCGGACCGAGGCCGGACCGAGGCCGACCCTGAGGAGGGGCCATGACCACGCCGCAGCAGAAGACGCGCCCGGGAGGGATCACCCTCATCGCGACGCTCGCCTACATCGGATTCCTCTACCAGATCTTCGTGTCGATCGTGACCCTCATGGACGCCGACAAGCTCTCCGAGCAGTTCCGGTGGGGCCTCACCCAGGATCAGCTCGTCGCCTGGGGCATCATCGGGATCGCGTTCGGGGTCATCGGCGTCCTGGTGACCGGCGCCTTCGCCCGCGGCAACAACGTGGTGCGGATCCTGTTCGCCGTCCTGATCGTCTTCCAGGTCGTCGGTGGGCTGTTGGCGGTGCGGGTCCACGACGCCACCCGCCCGTCGCTCGGGCTGCTGTCGCTCGTGATCGGCATCGTCTTGCTGTACCTCCTCTTCAACTCGCG
>CAIUKV010000005.1 GCA_903899845.1 uncultured Actinomycetes bacterium | reverse complement strand
CGCAGGGGTGGCCGCCGCCGGCGGCGCTCGGCCGACGTGGGTCCGGCGGCCCCGAGCCGGTCGGCGAGCGCGGTGGCGAGGGCAGCGGCGTCGCCGACCCGGACCAGGTCGGCCGCGCCCGGGGTGGCCGCCGCCGCGATCTCCCGGGGCCCGCCCGCGTCGGACATCACCACCGGCGTCCCGCAGGCCAGGGCCTCCACCGCCACGAGGCCGTAGGGCTCGGGCGCGGTGGACGGCACGGCGAGCACGTCGAGGTCGGCGAGCAGCTCGGCGACGTCGGTGCGGGGACCGAGCCAATGGGTGCGGGGCAGGGTGGCGGCGAGGACGTGCAGCGCCTCGGCGTACGCCTCCTTGCCGCGCACCGGCGCACCGGCCACCACGAGGTGGGCGTCGGGGACGCGGGCCTGCACGAGCGGCAGCGCGTCGAGCAGCACCTCGACGCCCTTCCAGGTGTCGATCCGCCCGGCCATCCCGATCACCGGCGCGTCGTCGGGGATCCCGGCCCCGGCCCGGAACGTCCCGGCCCGTGCGGGGCTGAACTCGGCGGGGTCGGCCGTCTCGTGGACGACGACGACGTCGGCACCGGGCAGCTGGTCGGCGACCGCCTGCGACACCGCCAGCACCCGCGTCGCGAAGTGCCGGGTGAGCACCTGCTCGACCCGCAGCGCCGTGGTCGACTGCACGGTGATCTCGCGGGCGTGCCACACGTGGGGCCGACGGGTGAGGGCCGCTGCGGCCCAGCCGTACCACGAGTGCAGCGAGTTCGAGTGCACGACGTCGACGTCGAGGGCGCGGACCAGGCGGGTGATCCGACCCACGGCGACCGGCCAGCCGGCCCCGTAGCGGGCCCAGTCCGCGGTCCCGTGCGACGTCGAGATGCGGGCCATCGGCACGACGTGCACCGCCGCGCCCGCCGCCTCGATCTCCGGCCGCAGCGGCGGATCGGCCGGGACGACGACGTGGCACTCGAACGCCGCGGGTGGCAGGCTTCGCAGCATCCTGACCAGGGCCTGATCCGAGCCGCCGCGCTCGGCGACGGGTTGGATCGTGAGCAGCCGGACCATGCGCGTCGCCCTCAACCTCGAGCAGCTCCTCCAGCCGACTCCGGGCGGGATCGGCCGGTACGCCGCGGAGCTGGCGAGGGTACTGCCCACCCTCGCGGCGGGCGCCGACCCGGACGACGACCCGGGCGCCGACCCGGGTGCCGACCCGGGCGAGGTCGCGGACCAGGTCGCGGAGGCGGTCGAGGTCGTCCCGTTCGTCGCCCGCCACCCGGGCCCGGTGGTGGTCACGTCGATGCGGGCGGTCGGGCTCGGCCCCGCCACGGTCCTCCCGTGGCCGCGTCCGCTGCTCTACGACCTCTGGAACCGGTGGGGCCGGGCCGATCCGCTCCGGCACCTGCCCGCCGGGGCGGTCGACGTCGTGCACGCACCCTCGGTGGCGGTCCCGCCCCGGCGCCGGGTGCCCCTGGTGGTCACGGTGCACGACGCCGCCCCGATGCGGTTCCCCGACACCTACCCGCGCCGGGGCCGGCGCTTCCACGACCTGGGTGTGCGGGCGGCCGCGGCGCGGGCCGACGCGATCGTGGCCCCGACCGCGGCGGCGGCCGACGAGATCGCCGAGTTCACCCCGATCCCCCGGGAGCGGATCGTCCCCATCCACCACGGGGTGGACCACACGGTGGCCACCGACGCCGAGGTCGCCGCGGCCCGGGCCGACCTCGGGCTCGGCGATCGCCCCTTCGTGTGCTGGGTCGGGACGCTCGAGCCCCGCAAGGACGTCGGGGTGCTGATCGACGCGTTCGCCCGACTCGTCGATCGCGACGACCCCCCGCACCGACTCGTGCTGGTCGGTCCGAGCGGGTGGCTCGACGGCGCCGGGGCCGCCGCGACCCGCGCCGCGACGCTCGGCGATCGGGTCCGCTTCACCGGGGCCGTCCCGGCCGACCGCCTGCGCGCGCTCTACCGCGGCGCCGCCTGCTTCGCGCTCCCGAGTCGCCACGAGGGCTTCGGGCTCCCCGTGCTCGAGGCCGCGGCGCAGGGCACGGCGGTGCTCGCCTCCGACCTCCCGGTGCTGCGGGAGATCGCGGGCACGTCGGCGCGCTTCGTCCCCGTCGGCGACGTCGAGGCGTGGACCGACGCGCTCGGGGACGTCCTGCGCGACGACGTCGCGCGCGCCGCCCTGGGCGCGGCCGGTCGGGCGCGTGCGGCCGAGTTCACCTGGACGCGCAGCGGGCGCGCCCACCTCGCCGTCTACCGCTCCGTCTGCTGACCCACGGTCCGGCGGCTGACGCCCCTCCGTCGGCCGACGCCCCTCCGGCGCAGTGTCGGGCGGACCGCCGACCGCGGGCCGGGGCGATCACCAGCCCCGGTCGGCCCACTCCTGGAGGTGTGGACGCTCGTGGGCGAGCGTGGTGTCGAGTCCGTGGCCGGGCATGACCAGCAGGTCGCCCGCCAACGCGAACAGTCGGCGGTCGATGGACTCGAGGATGCGGGGGAAGTCGCCCTCGGGCGACCGGGTGTTGCCCGGTCCCCCGGGGAAGAGGGTGTCGCCGGTGAACAGCACCGGGTGCCCCTCGAGCCGGAACGAGGTCGAGCCGGGGGTGTGCCCGGGGTTGTGGATCGTGCGGAGCCGCAGCCGACCCACCTCGATCACCTCGTCGTCGGGCAGCACGAAGTCGTAGGCCGGGAGCATCGCTGCGTCGGCCTCCGCGATCCCCACGTCGATCCCTGCGTCGCGCAGGGCCGTCACCGCCTGGATGTGGTCCCAGTGGCCGTGGGTCGTGAGCACCCGCCGGACCCCGCTGGCCCGGGCCACGTCGAGCAGCAGGTCGTGCTCGTTGGCTGCGTCGACGATCACGGCGTCGCCGGAGGTCGTGCACCGGACGACGTACACGTTGTTCTCGAACGGGCCGACCACCAGCTTGTCGACCCGGACGCCGCTGGCCTCGTAGTGGGGGCGTCGGGGCATGCGGCGAGGGTAACGGACCCCGGACGCGGTCCCGGGCGCGGTCCCGGTCCGGGGGACCGCCGACGCCGGGCCGCGGGTGGTGACGGACGGTGTAGGTTGCCTCCGGCCCGGGTCCCGCCCGACCGGTCCCGGCCCGCGAACCGCACCGTCGAACCGCACCGTCGAACCGCACCGTCAGCCGGATCGGCACCGTCAACCCGACCGGCACGACCAGGAGGACCCTTCATGAACTTCGCCTTCTCGGAGGAGCAGGAGCAGCTCCGCGACGCCGTCCGGCGGTTCATGGAGACCAAGTCGGCGTCCGAGGACGTCCGGCGGCTGATGGAGACCACCGACGGCTACGACCCGGCGGTGTGGGCGCAGATGGCCAACGAGCTCGGGCTGCAGAGCCTCGCCATCCCCGAGGAGTTCGGGGGGCAGGGCTTCACCTTCGTCGAGCTCGGCATCGTGCTCGAGGAGATGGGCCGGGTGCTGCTGTGCGCGCCCTACTTCTCCTCGGTGGTGCTCGCGGCCAACGCGATCCTCAACGCCGGGACCGACGCGCAGAAGGCCGAGCTCCTGCCCGGCATCGCGGCGGGTGAGACCATCGCGGCGCTCGCCTTCACCGAGCCGAACGGCAAGTGGGACGCCGACGGGATCACCATGGAGGCGGTCGGCGGCGGCGACGCCTACACCCTGACCGGCACCAAGCACTTCGTGATCGACGGGCACACCGCGGACACCGTCGTGGTGGTCGCCCGTGAGGCGGGCACCACCGGCGAGGACGGCATCGGCTTCTTCGTCGTCGCCGGCGACGCCGCCGGTCTCACCCGCACCCCGCTCGCCACCATGGACCAGACCCGCAAGCAGGCCCGGCTCGACTTCGCCGGGGTGGCGGCCACGCCGCTCGGCACCGTCGGCGCAGGCTGGCCGGCCCTGTCCAAGACGCTCGACCAGGCGGCGGTCGCGATGGCCAACGAGAGCATCGGCGGCGCGCAGAAGTGCCTCGAGATGGCGGTCGAGTACGCCAAGGTGCGTGTGCAGTTCGGCCGGCCGATCGGATCGTTCCAGGCCATCAAGCACAAGTGCGCCGACATGCTGCTCGAAGTGGAGTCGGGCAAGTCGGCGGCCTACTACGCCGCCTGGGCGGCCGGCGAGGACAACGAGGAGCTCCCGGTGGTCGCGAGCCTGGCCAAGGCCTACGTCTCCGACGCCTACTTCCACGCCGCGGCCGAGAACATCCAGATCCACGGTGGGATCGGGTTCACCTGGGAGCACGACGCCCACCTGTACTTCAAGCGGGCCAAGAGCTCCGAGATCCTCCTCGGCGATGCCACGTACCACCGCGAGCTCCTCGCCCAGCGCATCGGCATCTGACCGGGCTGCGCCCACGGACCGCGGGCGGCGGCCCTGAGCGAGCTCGCCGCCCTGGTCTACGGCGCGGCGGCGCTGCTCCTCGTCCTCGGCGGGGCGCTGAAGCTCGTCGATCCGTCGGGGTCGGTCGGCGCGCTGCGCACCCTCGGGATCCCGGTCGCATCGGGCACGGTACGGGGGATCGCCGCCGCCGAGGTCGCGCTCGGAGCCGTCGCGCTCGCGGTGGCGGTGCCCGTGGTCGCGATCGCGGTGGGGGTGTCGTACGCGACGTTCTTCGGGTTCACCGCCGTCGCGCTGGCCCGGCGTCTGCCGATCGACTCGTGCGGGTGCCTCGGGCGGCTCGAGACGCCCCCCGGGGTCCGCCACCTCGGGGTGCTCGCCGCCGGCGTGCTCGCCGCGTTCGCCGAGGTGGCCGACCCGGCCCCGGCCGTCCTGGAGCGCCTCGGGGAGCGGGACGGGGCCGGCGTCCTGTTCGGCCTCGGGGTCGCCCTGTGCACCGGCGTCGCGGTGGTCGCCTTCCGGGCGGGCCGACGGCCTGCGACCCCCCGGTAGCGTTCGCGCCGTGGACACCCTCGTCGTGCTGCTGCTCGTCGTCGGGCTCGTGGTCGCGATCGCGGCGGTGCTCGTGGTCCGGGAGGCCATCCGCCTCGCCACGGCGCCGCCCCCGGTGGTCTTCGCCCTGGACGAGGCCTACGAGTGGGTCGTGGAGCGCCTCCCCGACGAAGTCGCCGCGACCCTCACCCCGGCCGACGTGCAGCGGATCCTGCGGTACCAGGTGGATCTCTTCGACCGGTCGGGCGTGACGGGCAGCGGCACCAACGGGTCCACCCCGCACGCGCCGTCGGTCGTGGGGACCGCGGAGCTGGTCGACGAGATCGTGCGCCGCTCCGAGGCCGATGCCGACCCGTTCATCCCCGAGCAGGTCTACCCCGTGGTGGAGATCCTGCTCCAGTACCTGGCCGCGACCGGGGCGGTGAGCGCGCCGGCCGACCCGGAGCCCCCCGACCCGACCTGAGCCGACCTGAGCCGACGCGCCGCGCGTTCGCGCGCCGACCGCACGCCGGAAATGCTGTGCACCGGGGGGTGACGCGTGCTACAAACGCGTCACCAGGGAAAGGAGGTGGTCCAACACATGCATGATCAACATGGGACCCTGGAGGTGCGCGGCCGCTAGGCGTTCACGCCGGCCACACACTCAGCCGGACCGCCAGGCGGAATCCCTCCGCCGCACCGGCACCGACTCGGCGGGACCTGGTCCCACCCGTACCCGACAACCCATCGCAACTCCGCGGTGGCGCAGTCGTCAACGAGCGGTGTGCTCCACGAACACCCGATCCTCGTGATCGACGGAGACAGTGGCCGGGGTCGTCGACCCCGGCCACTTCCGTTGCGTGCGGGGTCGTTTCGCTCATCGGGTCCGGCGGCCGGCCCGGGAGAGCATCGCGGCGAGATCCGGCCGGACGGGCATGGGGGCGGTCGCCGCGACGTGGGCCCTCCCGGTGTTCCCGACCGGGTAGCGACCGACGAGCGAGCCGGGTCCCGCGACCACGAGCCGGAGCACCTGCCCGCGCACCTCGGCCCCGTCACGCTGCGCGAACGCAGCCCGCAGCATCGCCCAGTGCACGCCGACGTGGGCGACGGCCCAGGGCTGGCTCAGCACGTGGGCGTCCTCGAGCAGGCGCCAGGCGGTGTCGATGTCGCTGGCCCGACGCGCCGTACCGGCGGCGCGGCGGTGGCCGCGCAGGCGGTCCCTGATCTCGGGCGTCATCGAAGCGGTCACCGGAGGCCGTCCGCGAGCACCTGCCAGCGACGCTGGCGCACGCCGTAGAACCAACGTGCGAACGCGACCACCAGCGGGGTGAGGACCCCCGCATCGATCTCCACGCGGTCCCGGTACCGGCACCGGTGGTCGTCGACCGGGGTGACCACGATGTCGTGGTCCCATCGGCGCACGAGGCCGCCGTGCTCGCGGCTGCACAGGGTCATGGTGGTGTCGTCGATGCGAGCGATGTGGAGGTGGTGACGCGAGAACGGGATGCACCGGAACAGCAGCACCCAGCCGATCACGATCTCGCCTTCGGACCACGGTCGCGTCCGGCGCCGCAGCACCGGCATCGTGAGCAGTCCCCGGGTCACGGTCCGGAACGCGGCGGGGGTCCTGACCGCCGCCCAGACGGCGTCGGCGGGGGCGTCGAGCACGGTTGCCCGGTCCACGGTGGCCATGCGCCCAGGATGCGAGTTACCCTCGGATTCGTGCCACTCGCATTCGCAGGAGTGCGGTGAACCCCCGCCTCGACCCCCGCAAGGCGCCCCGGCAGGACCGTTCCCGGCGGACGGTCGAGCGGATCCTCGCCGCAGCGGCTCGCATCTTCGACGAGGATGGATACGCCGCGACGACCACCAACGAGATCGCGGCGATGGCCGGGGTGTCGATCGGCTCGCTCTACCAGTACTTCCCGAACAAGGACGCCATCCTCGTCGCGCTCGGCCGCCGTCACGTCGAGACGGTCGCCGCCGGCCTGACGGACCTGCTCGGGGGCGTCGAGCCCGACGCCGATCTCCGGGCGGTCGTCGACGTCGTCGTGCGGTTCCTCGTGGACCAGCACGCGCACGACGATCTGCATCGCCTCGTCGCGCACGAGGCGCCCCGGACCCCGGAGCTGGTGGCCGAGCTCGACCGGGCCCGGGTCCTGCTGGTCGGGTTCGCGTCCGAGCTCCTCGCCGGCCGGCTTCCGGCGGGAGCGGACACGGAGCTCGTTGCCTCGATGATGGTCGCCGTCGTCGATGCCGGGGTGCACGACGTGATCATCCGGCGCCCTGCGGGCCCGGCACGCGACGCGGCGATCGCGCTCACCGTGGCCACGGCGGGGTCCCTGCTCACCGTGACGCCCCCGGACTGCCGGGCTCGGGTGGGCGCCGCCCGGCGGTCGGGGGAGTAGGTTTCGGGTCATGCCGAAGCCGACGCCGTTCGAGCACCACCGGTACCTGGGCGACAAGCGCACGCAGCGGGTCTACGACCTCGACCTCGTCGACGTCGACGACGACGTGACGAACGCGGTGGCCGACATCATGGCGGCCGAGAGCTTCCTCGCCTTCGCGCCGGACACGCTGGCCGAGGCCCGCAATCGCGGTTACCGGCCCGACCGGGCCACTCGCGCCGCCGCGGGCTGACCGGGCGCACGTCGCTCTCAGCGCAGCGCCATCACCCTCGGCACGCCCTCCTCCGGGGCGCCGTGACGGCACGGCTCCTCTGAGGGCGCGTCCGGGCCGGGGGCGACGCGGCGCACCCGGACCGCGTCGGCGACACCGTCGTGGTCGAGGTCGAGGTACTCGACCATCACGGTGACCGGGCGACCTCCGGGGTCGGGGATCCGGAGCAATTCGAATGTGTCCATCGTGTGCCTCCGCCGGAGGACGGTCGGCCACGACCCCGTTGTCGCAGGAGTCCGCCCTCTGCCTGCACGATGCCCGAAGGAGGTGACCAACGGGTGCTCCGCGTATGTCCGGTCGGCGACGATCGGGTGACGGGTCGGTGGCCGCCGCCGCACCGGCGCCCCAGGGCCGATCAGCCGACGGTGGGCTCCGCGAAGCCGTCGGGAAGGTCGCCCGCGGCGAAGCCGAGGCGGGCCGCGAACGCCTCGTCGGTCAGGGCCGGCTCGGACCCGAGGGCGCCGGGATCGTCGGGGAGCTCGCCGAGGTCGACCCACGAGGTGCATCCGCCGTACTCGTCGCGGAACGGGATCGTGATCGGCTCGGCGAGTCGGTGGGCCCGCAGGGCGAGCACCCACAGTGCCTCGCGAGCCTTCCACCGAAGGCGGGAGGCGGCGTACTCGCCGGTCCACACGAACTTGCCCTCGATCCGGGCCAGGTGCTCGGGCTCGGTGATCCGGGCGACGCCCACGACGTCGGCCCAGCCCTCGATCCGGATCGCCCGGTCGGTGGGCGCCGCGCGCGTCGCGTCGTCGATCCAGCGGCGGTAGGCCGGGCGCACCAGCTCGGGTGCCTGGTGCTCGACCGTCGGGTACAGCCAGACCCGGGTGGACCGGAGCGCGAACCGCCGCCCCTCCTCGCGGATCCCGCCCTTGCGCAGGTCGAGGATCTGCTCGCCGGCGAGCAGCGCCCGCACCACGACGGCCCACTCCTTGAGGGCGACCGCCCGGTCCCGGGCCGGTTCGATGGCGGGCGGGGTCACGGCGTGGAGGATACTGGCGGGTCTGGACGTGTCGATCTCCTCCGACGGCCT
Source organism: uncultured Actinomycetes bacterium (assembly GCA_903899845.1). GTDB lineage: Bacteria > Actinomycetota > Acidimicrobiia > IMCC26256 > PALSA-555 > CAIUKV01. Next base: position 16,702 of record CAIUKV010000005.1, on the reverse strand, counting down.
CCGCCTCGCGGCGTACCTCGCCGCGCCGGCCGGGGCCGGGGCCGCGCCCGCGGTGGTGCTGTGCCACGGGTTCCCGACCGGGCCGCGCGGCGCCGCCGCGTCCGCCGCGACGTTCCCGGAGCTCGCCGACCGGATCGCGCGCGAGTGCGGATGGTGGGCGCTCGCGGTCAACTTCCGCGGCACCGGCGGCTCCGGGGGAGACTTCTCGGTCGCCGGGTGGCTCGCCGACATCCGCGCCGCGGTGGGCTTCCTCGACCGCCGGTCCGAGACGCGGGGGGTCTGGCTCACCGGGGTCGCCGAAGGCGGGACCCTGGCGGTGATGGCGACGGCGGCGGATCCGCGGGTCCGCGGCTGCGTGACGCTCGCCGCGCCGGTGAACCTGCGGGACTGGGGCCGCGACCCGGCCCGGCTGCTCGAGTACGCCCGCCGGGTCGGGATGATCCGCACGCCGGGCTTCCCGGCCTCGGTGTCGGCGTGGGCGCGCAGCGTGTCCGGGGTCGATGCCGTGGCGGCGGCGGCGAAGCTGGCGCCCCGTCCACTGCTCGTCTGCGTCGGCACGGCCGACGCGGTGGTCCGGGTCGACGACGCACGGGCCCTGGTGGCGGCGGCCGGTGCCGCCGGCGAGCTGCGCATCGTCGGCGGGGCGGGCCACGAGCTCCGCCACGATCCCCGGGCCGTCGCCTCCCTGCTCGGCTGGCTCGACCGCCAGGTCAGCGAGTGATTGCGAGGGTGCGGTAGGTCGCCACCAGCGCGTCGGTCGTCGCCGTCCACGAGTAGCGGGCGACCTGTGCAGCACCGGCGCGGCGCAGGCGATCAGCGGTCACGGGATCGTCGAGGACCTGCGCCAGCGCAGTGGCGATGTCGGGCACCGACGCGGGGTCGGCGAACGCCGCTGCGTCCCCGAGCACCTCGGGGAGCGAGCCGGCCGCGGCTGCGACCACCGGGACCCCGGCGCGCATGGCCTCGAGCGGTGGGTGGCCGAAGCCCTCGTCGAGCGACGGGTAGGCGAGCGCGGCGGCGCCGGCGAGGAGGTCGCGGCGATCGTCGTCGCTCACGTAGCCGAGCCGGACGACCCGGTCACCGTGGGTCGCGGCGCGGATCGCGTCATCCAGCGCGTCGTCGCCCCACCCCGGCGCGCCGGCGAGCACGAGACGGAGTCCGGGTCGGGTCGCCGCGATCCGGTCGAACGCCGCGACGAGGCGCGGGTAGTTCTTCCGGGGCTCGACCGTGCCCAGCGCGAGGACGTACTGCACGGCGCCGGCCCGCCGGCGGCCCCGCTCGGTATTCCCGGCGGCGGTCTCGGCGATGCCAGGGCGGATGCGCACGATGCGCCCGGGCGGGCATCCGAGTCGGGCCCGGACCGCCTCGCCGACGGTGTCGCTGAACACGTGCACCGACGCGCCCCGCCGGACGGCCGCGCCCAGCAGGCCCGCGTACCGACGCGACGCCGCCGTCACGAGGTCGGGCGCGGTCGCGAACACCATGTCGTGCACGGTGACGAGCGCCGCCGCCCCGGTGGGCGGCACCACGAAGTTGGTGCCGTGGACGACGTCGACGGGGCCGGTCCACCGGTCGATCCGCGGGTGCCCCAGCCAGCGCCAGGCGTCGAACAGCGCCCGGGCCGGGACCCCGGTGACCCGCAGGGGGGTGCCGGCCGGGAGGGTCAGGTCCCGCGTTCCCGGGCGGGTGCGGCTCACGGCGTACGCGACCAGGTGCACGTCGGGTCGGGCGGCGAGATGCTCGACCATCGCGGCGGTCACGTGACCCACGCCGGTGCGGGGGCCCACGAGCGGCGTGACGTCGATCGCGACGCGGATCGGTGCGGTGGGTGCGCGGGGCACCGGGTTCGTCGCGCTGATGGGTTCTAGGCTACGCCGTTGCATGGCGTCGCAGACCCGATCGGGGCGGCTCGCGTTCGTGCCCGTGCGCTTCGGTGACGACCTCGTCGGTGGGGCCGAGATGCTCGTGCGTGAGACCGCTGACGGGCTCGCCGCCCGGGGCTGGTCGGTCGACGTGCTCACCGGTTGCGCCCGCGACCACTTCCGCGAGCCGCACCACTACGCCCCGGGCGTCACCGAGCGCCCGGGGGCGGCCCGCCTGGTGCGCTTCCCGAGCGTGGTGTCGTCGCACCGGGCCGATCGGGTGCTCGGGAACCGGGCCCTGGCCGCCGGCCGCCGGCTGACCGTCGCCGAGCAGTACCGCTGGTGCAACGACGACGTGCGGGTCCCCGGCCTGTTCGACCACCTCCTGACCCACGGGCACGAGTACCGGGCCGTGGTCTTCGCCCCGTACCTCTACTGGACCACCGTGGCCGGGGTGCAGGCGGTACCCGACCGATCGGTGCTGATCCCGTGCCTGCACGACGAGCCCACCGCTGCGCTCGACGTGGTGGCGGCCCCGTTCCGATCGGCGCGCGACGTGTGGTTCTGCACCGAACCCGAGGCCGACCTTGCCCGTCGGCGGCATCCCGACCTCGCGTCGCACGCCGTGCTCGGCACCGGGGTGACCGAGCCCGGGCCCGCCGACCCGGACCGGTTCCGGGCCCGGTTCGGGATCGACGGACCGTTCGCCCTCTACGCCGGGCGGCGGGAGGCCGGCAAGGGCTTCGACGCGCTCCTCACCGACTTCGCGGCCGCGGTCGAACGGGTGCCCGAGCCGGTCCGGCTCGTGTGCATCGGCCCAGGCCCGGCGCGTGTCCCGGAGCGGATGCGGCGTGTGGTGGTCGACCTCGGCCAGGTCGACGCGCCCACCCGTGACGACGCCATGGCCGCGGCCACTGCGGTGCTGCAGCCGTCGCCGTGGGAGAGCTTCTCCCGCACGATGATGGAGGCCTGGCTCGCGGGCGCGTTCGTGATCGCGAACCGGGCGTGCGCGGTGAGCGCCTGGCACTGCGCACGCGCCGGGGCCGGCGCGACCTACGCCGACCCGTCCGAGCTCGCCACTGCGCTCCGGCGCGCCCTCGGACCCGACGCGGCGGCCGACGGTGGCCGCGGGCGTGCGTACGTGCGACGCGAGTACACGTGGTCCGTGGTGCTCGACCGGATCGAGGCCCGGCTCGACGCGCGCCTCCCGGTGGCGTCGTGACCCGGGTGGTGGTGGCGGGTCCGTACCCGCCCACGGCCGACCCGGTCGCGAGCGTCGTGCTCGGCGAGGTGCGGGCGCTGCGCCGGACCGGGGTGACGGTGCTGGTCGTCTCCCCGCAGCCCTCGGCAGCTCCGGTGACTGCCGATCTGACGACCCGGCTCGGTGTGGCGCGCTTGGCCACTCTGCTTGTCGGGGTCGAACAGGTGGTGTGGTTCGCGCCCCCGGGTGCCCGACCTTCGCGACGCCTGGCCAGGCTCGCGACGAGGGGATTGACGCTGGAGATCCGTCCGGGTGCCGCAGCGCCTCCGCCCCAGCCGGGCCCGGGCACCCGAATCCGCCGCCTGTGGGCGGGTGCGCCGACGTGGGTCCGCACGCGCCGTCCGCGATCCTGGGGATCCGGTGCGCGTCCCAGTCAGCCCCCGAACGAGCGCATCAGCGGTGCGAGCCGGCGAACACCGAGACGGCCGCCGATCGGGGAATAGGCGACGATGCAGAAGATCGCCCGCACGCCGTCGCGCCACCCGATCTTCTTGCCCTCGTCGTAGGTGCGGCCGGAGTACGAGATTCCAACCTCGAAGATACGCCAGTTGCCCGCAGCGAGCTTGGCGGTGACCTCGGGCTCGAATCCGAAGCGGTCCTCCTCGATGGTGATGCCCTGGATCACCTCACGCCGGAACGCCTTGTAGCAGGTCTCCATGTCGGTCAGGTTCAGGTTGGTGAACATGTTGGAGACCGTGGTGAGGAACTTGTTGCCGAGGTAGTGCCAGAAGTAGAGGACCCGGTGAGGTCGCCCCGACAAGAAGCGAGATCCGAACACGACATCGGCCTTGCCGTCGAGGATCGGGGTGACGAGTTGGGAGAAATCAGCCGGGTCGTACTCGAGGTCTGCGTCCTGGACGATCACGATCGGCTGTGTGGCGTGGATGAATCCTTCGCGCAAGGCCGCACCCTTGCCTCGGTTCCCGGGCTGGAAGATCACGCGAACCCTGGGGTCGGTGAGCGCAGCCAGGACGTCACGGCTCCCGTCGGTGGAGCCGTCGTCGACGACGACCACCTCACTGGTGAACGGCGAGGCAAGGACGGCCTCGACGACGGTGGCGATGGTCTGCCGCTCGTTGAAGCAGGGCACGACGACCGTCAGGCATGGTGTCGGTGTGCTCACGTCGATCCCCTCAGAGCTCGAGTTGCTCGTGCTCGATCTGCTCGACGAAGTTCACGAGCGCCTGCTCGGGGATCCCACCCCGGATGCGCGCCGCAAGGAACAGCGCCATGGCCAGCGCCGCGATGCCCGACCCGGCCACGAAGCCGAGCTCCACGCGCAGGAAGAGATCCTGGGCGGCGGCGACCGCAATGACCCAGAAGGCGAGGTTGCCGGCGATCCAGGCGTAGGTGGCCCGCGAGTGGCCCATCACGGAGATGAGGGCCTGGGCGAGGGTGAGGGCGAGGATGAACAGGCCGCTGCCCGCGGCGAGCAGCGCGAGGTCGCGGGCGCCGAGCGTGAACTTGTCCCCGAAGAGGATCTTGCCCGCGGTGGGGCCGACGAGGTACCCGGCGACGACGCCGATGATGCCGATCGCGACCACGATGCCGAGGAGCTTGCGCAGCCCGGCCCGGAACTCGTCGTGCTGGCCGGACCCCACGAGGCTGGCCAGCTTGGGCAAGAGCGCGGCCTGGACCGCCTGGAAGAGCAGGATCGGGATGCGCGCGAGGAAGAACCCGACGATGAAGTCGGCGGCGATGTCGCGCTGTCCCGGGTCGGCGAGGACGAGGATCCCCATGACCGGCGCGTAGGAGAGCATCTGGGCGAACACCGAGCCACCGAAGAGCCAGCCGAGGTTGACCGAGAGCTCGGACCACGGCGCCTCGGGACCCGGTTCCAGCAGGCCCCGCTGTCGCACGAGCGCGGTGGCGCTCGCGAACACCGGCGGCAGCGCGAAGACCAGCCCGTAGAGCAGGAGGTTGTCGACCCCGAACAGGTACAGCAGCAGCGCGGGGACGATCCGGAAGATTCCCTCCGCGGCGAGGATCATCCCGTAGGGACCGAAGCGACCGTTGCCCGACAGGGTCCCGCGGGTGAGGTGCTGCACGGCGTAGGTGACGAGCGCGATCAGCAGGCAGGGCAGGAGCACCGCCTTGCTGTGGAACATCACGTCGGAGAGCCCGCGCCCGGCGATCAGGTGGATCGCGACCTCGGCGAGCAGCACCAGCGCGATGAGCGCTCCGCACAGCAGCGCCCCGGCCGCGGCCGCCCGGCGGACGACGGGACCGCCCCCGACGTCCTGGGAGCGCCGGTGCGCGATGGCCCGGCCCACCTCCTGCTCGAGCGGCAGGAAGAAGCCCGGGGCGAGGACGAAGGCGATCACCCACAGTCCGTTGAGGGCGGCGTACTCCGCCTTGGGCAGGGCCCGGAACGCGAGGATCTGGAACCCGTAGGCGGTGAGTCCCGACACCACGAGGCCGAGCCCCACGGTGTAGGTGCCCTCGGGCACCGATCTGCGGGCCGCCTCGAGCAGGCGGTTGGTACGGCTGGCCATGGACGGTGGGGACTCCGGCTCCCTGGAGGGTCGACGGCGGTGCGCAGGTGGGTCGGGCCGACCGGCCCGACCATAATGGGCGCCGCCATGAGCACGCGGATGCTGGTCCTGTTGGCCGCCGGCTGTGCCGTGGCCATCCTCGCCGCCTCGGCGGTGCAGATCCTCCTCGCCCGCTAGACGGGGCCTTCGGTCCCGGCCGGGTTCGGGGCACCGGTCGCCCTGCGAGAATGATGGCCACGAGGACGACCGGGCGGACGGCGGCGATGGTGCAGACGGAACGGTTCGACATGGTGGTGCTCGGGGGTGGCCCCGGGGGCTACGCCGCGGCGCTGTACGGCGCGGCGGCGGGGCTGTCGGTGGCCGTGGTCGAGGACCGCCGCCTCGGGGGCACCTGCCTGCACCAGGGCTGCATCCCGGCCAAGGAGCTGCTCCAGACCGCCGAGGTGCTGCGGACGGTCCGGCGGGCCGCCGAGTTCGGCGTGGGCGCGGCCGAGCCCGACGCCACGCTCGACCTCACGGTGAGCCAGGCCCGCAAGCAGTCGGTGGTCGAGAAGCTGGCCAAGGGCGTCGAGGGTCTGTGCAAGGGTCGTGGGGTCCGGGTGGTCGCGGCCCGGGGGACGCTGGTCGACGGCCCGGGTCACGTCGTGCGCGCCGGCGACGGGGATCTCGTCGGGGACGCGGTCGTCCTGGCCACCGGCTCCGCGCCGCGGTCCCTCCCGGGTCTCGGGTTCGACGGCGCGCGCATCCTGTCGTCCGACCACGTGCTCGCGTTGGAGCAGGTCCCGGGCCGGGTCGCGATCGTCGGTGGCGGGGCCATCGGCTGCGAGTTCGCGTCGATGCTCGCCGACTTCGGGGCCGCGGTCACGGTGGTCGAGGCGGCCCCGCGCCTGCTGCCCGGTGTCGACGCCCAGGCCGCCGAGTTCCTCTCCCGTCGCTTCCGGGCCCGCGGGATCACCGTGCTCCCCGACACCCGCACCACCGGTGTCGACGACGCGCCCGACGGTGCGCTCGCGTTGCGGTACGAGGGGCCCGACGGCGCCGGGTCCGTGACCGTCGACCGGGTCGTGGTCAGCGTGGGGCGCGCGCCACGCACCGACGGGCTCACGACCGCCGGGGTCGAGCTGCTCGCGTCGGGCCACGTCCGGACCGACGCGACGATGCGGACCACGGTGCCCGGCGTCTACGCCGTGGGCGACATCGTCGACTCCCCGCAGCTCGCCCACGTGGCGTTCGCCGAGGCGATCGTGGCGGTGCAGGCGATCCTCGGTGAGGATCCGGTCCCGGTCGACTACGACACCGTGCCGTGGGGGATCTACTGCCACCCGGAGGTCGCGTGGGCCGGGCTGACCGAGGCGGCCGCTCGGGACCGGGGCATCGACGTGGTCACGACGTTGCACCGGTTCGGGGGGAACAGTCGGGCGCTGATCATGGGCGAGCCCGACGGGTTCGTGAAGCTCGTCGCCGAGGCCGCCACCCACACCCTGCTCGGCGTGCACGTCGTGGGACCCTGGGCGACCGAGCTGGTCGCCGAGGGCTACCTCGCCGTGAACTGGGAGGCGACCACCGACGACATCGGGCGCTTGATCCATGCCCACCCCACCCTGTCCGAGCTCTTCGGCGAGTCCGCGCTGGCCCTCGGCGGGCGCGGCCTCCACCTGTGAAGGGGACGATCATGGACGTGGAGATGCCCCAGCTCGGTGAGACGGTCACCGAGGGCACGATCACCCGGTGGTGCAAGCGGGTGGGCGATGCGGTCCGGGCCGACGAGCCGCTGTTCGAGGTGTCGACCGACAAGGTGGACTCCGAGGTGCCGGCCCCGGCGGCGGGTGTGCTCACCGAGATACGCGTTCCCGAGGGCGGCACGGTCGCGGTGGGCACGGTCCTCGCGGTGATCGACGGCTCCGCCGATGCGGAGGCGCCCGCCGGGCCGCCGGTGGTCGTGGCGTCCACCCCTGCGGGGGCCGACGCCGTCCCCGCCCCGGCCCCGGCGGCGACCGCGGCTCCGGCCGACGCCCGCTTCACCTCCCCGGTGGTGCGGCGCCTGGTGGCCGAGCACGGCCTCGACCCCGCCGTCATCGCCGGCTCGGGGATCGGGGGCCGGGTCACCCGCGCCGACGTGCTCGACGCGGTGGCCCGCCGGGCGCCGTCGCCGTCGTCACCGGCTCCCGCCCCGGCCCCGGTCCCGGTCCCGCCTCCCGCCCCGGGTCCCGGTGGGGGAGCCCGGCGCGAGGCGGCCCGCGTCCCGCTCTCGGTCATGCGCGTGCGCATCGCCGAGCACATGATCCGATCGCACCACACCAGCGCGCACGCCTACACCTCGGTGGAGGTCGACTTCGAGCGGGTGGCCCGGGTCCGGGCGGACCAGGCCGAGGCGTGGAGGTACCGCGAGGGCTTCTCCCTCACCTACCTGCCGTTCGTCGCGCGGGCGGTCAGCGACGCGATCGACGACTACCCCGCGGTCAACGCCAGCATCGACGGCGACGACCTCGTCCTGCACCCGGCGCTCGACCTCGCCGTCGCCGTCGACCTGGCGTTCGAGGGGCTCATCGCGCCGGTCGTGCGGGGGGCCGACGGCAAGCGCCTGCGCCAGATCGCCCGGGAGGTCTCGGACCTCGCCACCCGGGCCCGGGCCAAGCAGCTGAGCCCCGACGAGGTGCAGGGAGGGACCTTCACGATCACCAATCCGGGGCCGTACGGCACGTACCAGACGCTGGCGATCATCAACCAGCCCCAAGTGGCGATCCTGGCCACCGACGGCATCGCGAAGCGGGTGACCGTCCGTCCGGGGCCCGACGGTGACGACGTGCTCGCCATCCGCCACACCGGTCTCCTCACGCTCGGGTGGGACCACCGCGCGTTCGACGGCGCCTACGCTGCGGCGTTCCTCAACGCGGTGCGCGACGTGCTCGAGCACCGCGACTGGGAGACCGAGCTCGAGTGACCACGCTGCAGGCGCGCTGGCTCGGTCGGGTGCCGTACGCGGAGGCGATGGACCTCCAGCGCGCGCTCCACGCCGAGAGCGCCGACGACTACCTCCTCATGCTCGAGCACCCGTCGGTGTTCACCCTGGGCACCCGGGCCGACCCGACCGAGGTGCTCGTGACGCCGGCGTCGGTGGGTGCCGACGTGGCCGTGGCCGACCGCGGTGGCGCGGTCACGTACCACGGCCCGGGCCAGCTGGTCGCGTACCCGGTCGTCACGTTGCCCGACTGGCGCGACGGCCGGCCCGACGTGGTCGCCTACGTGCGGGCGCTCGAGCGCGTGCTGCTCGGGGTGCTCGCCGACTTCGGCGTCGCCGGCCGCACCCGGGCCGACGCCACCGGGGTGTGGGTGGGCGACGCCAAGATCGCCGCGATCGGGGTCAAGGTCGCGGCCGGTCGGACCCGGCACGGGTTCGCCTGCAACGTCGACCCCGACCTCGCCATGTTCGACCACATCGTCCCCTGCGGGGTCCCCGGGGCCCCGGTGACGTCGCTGGCCCGTCTCCTCGGGACGCCGCCAACGATGGCCGAGGTGGTGGCGCGCGTCGCGGCCCGGACCGCGACCGAGCTCGGGTACCCCGACGTCGTGACGGAATCCGTCGCCCGGGTCGCCCCGTCCCCCGCCCCACCATCCGCCCCACCCCCCGAGCATGTGACGTCCAGCCACCTATTTCGTGGCCCAGCGTCACATGCTCCTCGAGGGGCGGGAGGGGCGGGAGGCGCGGGAGGCGCGGGAGGGGCGGGGGAGCGCGCGGGCGACCGTGTGGGGGAGCCGGTGCGGCTGCTCGGGCGGCTCGCGGCGGCGGGGGTCGCCCCCGACGCCGGGGCCGGCCGGCGACCCGAGTGGATGCGGGTCCGGGCCGACCTCGGTCCCGACTACCGGGCCACCAAGCGCCTCATGCGCAGCCTGTCGTTGACCACGGTCTGCGAGGAGGCGGGCTGTCCGAACATCTACGAGTGCTGGGGTGAGCGCACGGCCACGTTCATGATCCTGGGCGAGCGGTGCACGCGCGCGTGCGGCTTCTGCCTGGTCGACACCCGGCACCCGCTCGCGCCCGACCCGGGTGAGCCCGCCCGGGTGGCCGATGCGATCGCGACCCTCGGGCTCGCCCACGCCGTGGTCACCAGCGTGGCCCGGGACGACCTGCCCGACGGGGGTGCCGCGCACTTCGCGGCGACGATCACCGCGATCCGCCACCGGTCTCCCGACACGACGGTCGAGGTGCTGATCCCCGACGCCAAGGGCGACGCCGTAGCGCTCGGGGTGATCCTCGACGCCGCCCCCGACGTCGTGAACCACAACCTCGAGACCGTGGCCCGACTCCAGCGCGCGGTCCGTCCCAACGCGGGGTACGCCCGTTCGCTCACCGTCCTGGCCCGGGCCCACGCCGCTGGGCGGGTCGCCAAGTCCGGCCTCATCGCCGGCCTCGGCGAGACCGCCGACGAGATGCGCGCCGCGATCACCGACCTGCGCAACGTCGGCGTCCGGATCCTGACGGTCGGGCAGTACCTCCAGCCGTCGCCGCGCCACGCACCCGTGGCCCGGTGGTGGACCCCCGACGAGTTCGCCGAGCTGCGCGCCTTCGCTGAGGGGCTCGGGTTCGTCCACGTCGAGTGCGGCCCGCTCGTGCGCTCGAGCTACCACGCCAAGCGGGCGGTCGAGCACACGGCGCCGGTGCCCCGGTGACGCCGGGGCCCGAGCGCCTCGCACGCGCCCGCGTCCGGATGGCCGAGACCGGCGTCGACGCGCTCCTCCTCTCGGTCGGCCCCGACCTGCCGTACCTCACCGGCTACGAGGCCATGCCGCTCGAGCGGCTCACGATGTTCGTGCTCCGCCCGACCGGCGACCCGGTGCTGCTCGTGCCCCGGCTCGAGGCACCCCGGGTGGTGGACCACGGCCACTTCACGATCGAGACCTGGGACGAGACCGACGACCCGGTGGCCCGGGTCGCGGCCCTGGTCGGGACGCCCCACCGGGTCGCGATCGGCGACCACACCTGGGCCCGGTTCGTCCTCGCGTTGCAGCACGCCCTGCCCGGCACCGAGTTCGCTCCGGCCAACGCAGTGCTCGCGCCGATGCGGGCGGTCAAGGACGCGGCCGAGATCGCGGCCCTGGCGCAGGCGGGCGCCGCGGTCGACGCGATCGTCGCCGAACTCCGCGGCGCGTCGTTCGCCGGTCGGCGCGAGATCGACGTCCACCGCGACCTGGTCGAGCGCATCCTCGCGGCCGGTCACGAGCGGGCGAACTTCGCGATCGTGGCGGCGGGCCCGAACGCCGCCAGCCCGCACCACGAGCCGGGGAACCGCGTGATCGGCGACGGCGACCTGGTGCTGTGCGACTTCGGCGGGACCATGGACGGGTACTGCTCCGACATCACCCGCATGTTCAGCGTCGGCGAGCCCACCGCCGAGGTCCGGGACGCCTACGCCGTGCTGGCCGAGGCCCAGGAGGCGGGGGTGCGGGCCGCCACCGTCGGCACCCCGTGCGAGGCCGTCGACGCCGCGACCCGGGCGGTGATCGTCGCGGCCGGCTACGGCGACTTCTTCGTGCACCGGACCGGGCACGGCATCGGCACCGAGGCCCACGAGGATCCCTACGTGGTGTCCGGGAACGCCACCCCGTTGGTCGCCGGACACGCGTTCAGCGTCGAGCCCGGCATCTACCTGCCCGGCCGCTGGGGGATGCGGCTCGAGGACATCGTGGTGGCCACCGAGGCCGGACCGCACCGCTGCAACCACGCACCGCGGGATCTCGCGGTGGTGGCCTGACCGGTGCGCCTCGACCTCGCCACCGTCCTGGTCCAGTGGGCGGCGGGCGGCCTGGCCTTCGGGTGGCTGACCACCCGGCACCGGGTCGTCGGCATCGGCTACGGCTGGCTGGTGCGTTCGACGTTCGCAGCGCTCGCGGCCGGTGGGGTGGTCGCCGGGGTCGCCGACGACGACGCCGGGGTCGCGGCCGCGCTGCGGGACGGCTTCGGCGCGGCCATGGCCGTCGCCGCGCTGGGAGCACTCGTCGTGTCGGTCGTGGTCCGCCGTCGCGGCACGACCGGTCCGGGCTCGTTCCCGCCCGCGCTCGATCTCGTGGCCCCGGGGCTCGGTGCGGTCGCGGTGGTGGCGGCCGCGGTGGCGGTGGGGGGTGCCGACCTCCTGGCGATCGCGCGCCTCGCCGCCGGGGCGGTCCTGCTCGGCGTGGTGACCGACGCCATGCTGCTCGGGCACTGGTACCTCGTGCAGCCGGGGCTCGCCCGCGACCCGATCGTCGAGCTGGTCCGGTGGGCGGGCTGGGTCACCCCGGCGCTGATCGTGCTGATGCTCCTGCCCCCGGGCATGGTGTCCGTGCTCACCGGGTCGGTCGACGACGGGTGGGGAGGCCTCATCGGCTGGATGTGGGTGTGCTCGGCCCTGGCGACGGTGGGGCTCCTCCTCGCCGCCCGGGCGGCGCTGCGGGAGCCCTACTACTCGGCGGTCATGGCCACCACCGGCCTGCTGTACCTCGCGATCCTCACCGCGTTCGGCACCGACGTCATGGCCCGGGCGGTGCTCGCTCCCTGATCGGGACCCCGTCCCCTCCCTACAATCCTCCCATGGCCGGTGGCGGGTTCTCGACGAGCGCGCGCGCCACCAACCTGGAGCTCCTGCGGGCCCTGGTCGTCCGGCCCGACATCGACCTGCTGTCCCTCGACGTGTTCGACACCCTCCTGCTGCGGCGGGTGGCCCGCCCGGTCGACGTGTTCGCGGTGCTCGGCCGCCGGCTGGTCGACGCCGGTCGCCTGCCCCGGGGGGTGACGGCGTCGACCTTCGCCGTGCTCCGGCGGGAGGCCGAGCTGCGGGCCCGGGCCCGGTCGGTGGCCGCCGGTCGCGGGCCCGAGGTCGGGCTGCGGGCGGTCTACGCCGAGGTCCCGACCGCCTACGGCGTCGCCGACGAGCTCGTGCGCGAGGAGCTGCGGTGCGAGCGGGCGCTGGTGTTCCCCGACCCCGAGATCGTCGACCTGGTGGCCCGCGCCCGGGCCCACGGGACCCGGGTCGTGTGCACCTCCGACACCTACTTCTCGGCGGCCCACCTCGAGTACCTGCTCGACGGCTGCCTCGGCGAGCTGCCCGAGCGCATCTTCACGTCGAGCGACCACGGCACCGGCAAGGGGGAGGACCTCTTCGACGTCGTGCTCGACCACCTCGACGTGGAGGCCCACCGGGTGGTGCACGCGGGCGACCACGACGGGGTCGACGTGCAGCGACCCCGCGCGCTGGGGCTCCAGGTGGTCCACCTCCCCCGCGAGGACCCCGACGTCGAGCGCCTGGTCCGGGCCGAGGGCTTCGTCCTCGACGAGGCGCTCGACCAGGCCGCCGCCCCCCGCACCTTCGACTGGGTCGCCGGCGACCACGGGCTCACCGCGGTCCGGCTGCGTGCCGCGAGCGCGGTGGAGGGCGACGATCCGCTCGGGCCCTACCGCCGCCTGGGCGCGCTCGTGCTCGGACCGGTGTTCACCGGCTTCGCCGAGTGGGTGGTGGAGGAGGCGCGGGCACTCGGGGCCGAGCGCGTGTACTGCCTGATGCGGGAAGGGGCCTTCCTCGCCCCGCTCGTCCGGTCGGTGGCGCAGTCGATGGGCGTCGCGCTCGAGGCGCGTCCGCTGTGGCTCTCGCGCCACGTCGCCGCGCGCGCGGCGGTCACCGAGATCGACGAGCCCACGATCCGCTCGTTCCTCGTGCGGCGGCGCACCCCGACGCCGCGCGTGCTCGCCGAGGCCCTGGGGGTGCCCGCCCGACTGCTCGCACCCCGTCGCCTGCTCGACGTCCCACTCGACGACGTGATGCTCGCCAACCGTGTGGTGGTGCGCGTCGTGCACGACCCCGAGGTGTCGGCCGCGGTCGCCGCCGCGGCATCGGCTGCGCGCGAGCGCCTCCGGCGCTACCTCGACGGGGTGCTGCACCCCGACGACCGTGAGCTGCTCCTGGTCGATCTGGGCTGGAACGGGACCATCCAGGCCGGGTTCGCCGCTGCGCTCGACGCGCTCCCCGGGGGGCGCACCACCCGGGGTCGGTACCTCGCCACGACCCGGCCGGTCGCGGCCCGACTGCTCGACGGCCTCGACGCCCGCGGCTTCCTCGTCGACACGGGGAGCCCCCTCGGAGATGCGCAGGCCCTCGTGCGCAGTCCCGAGGTGCTGGAGATGGTCACCTTGCCCGCGGTCGGCTCCCTGCGCGACTACACCGATGCCGGGGAGCCGGTGCTCGACGCGCGGGGCGTGCCGGCCGAGCATCTCGACCAGGAGGCCGCGGTCCGGACGGGGATCGAGGCCTTCGCCGCGCTGTGGGGCCGCTGTCGCCCGGCCGACGTGCGCCTCGGGCTCAGCCGCGCGGACCTCGCCCTGCGCATGATCGCCCGGCGGTTCGTGGCCCGCCCGACCCCCAGCGAGTTCGCCCGGCTCGCGGGCTGGCGTCACGAGGACAACTTCGGCAGCACCGCGACCGACCGCCTCGACCACGTCGACCCCGGGCTCGACCTGCGGTACTCGGCCGCCACCGAGCTGTACCGGTTCCCCAACGAGACCGTCTACTGGCCCGCCGGGGTGCTGGCCGCGTCGGCCCCGCGGCTGGCGGTCGGCGCCGACCTCGCGCTCGACGGCTTCGCCCCCGAGGTGGTGGGGGACCGGCCGGTCCGCCGCGGGGTGGTGGAGCTCGAGCTCGACTCCCCGCACGTCAAGAGCCCGGCCTGGGCCGACGCGGCCCGCCTCATCGCCAACCCCGAGACCCGCTGCCTGGCCCGCCTCGTGACCATCATCCCCGCGCCCACGGCGATCCGGTGCCGGATCCGGGGGGAGGTCCCGGCGGTGCTGGTGGACCGCATCCGCCTCGTGCTCACCCGGCGGGGTGGGGAGCCGACCGTGCTCGACTCCACCGATCCGGCCCGGGACTGGCCCGCCGAGCGGGGTCGGTGGGCCGGTCCCGAGCTGACCCTGGACCGGGGGGAGGCGGTCGTCGCCGTCGCCCCGGGCGCCCTGGGTGACGGCAGCGACGTCTACCGGATCGAGGTGGCGCTGTATCTTCGCCTCGTCGACGACGAGGTGCCCGCCCGATGAATGCCGCCGACCCGGCCTCCGGGGCGCCCGACGGGGAGATCCTGCTCCACTCCCTCGCCCTGCTCGCCCCGTGCATCGTCCCGGCGCTCGAGCTCGCCGGGGTGCGCTCCGTGGTCGAGGTGGGCGTCGAGGGCGCCAGCATGACCGCGGTCCTGCGCGACTACCTCGACCGCGTGGACGGGTGCGCCACCGGCATCGATCCGCACCCGAGCCCGGCGGCCCGCGCGGCCTACGCGGGCGACCGACGGCTCGAGCTGATCGAGGCGCACAGCCCGGGCGCGCTCGCCGTCGTCGGCCGGGCCGACGCCTACCTGCTCGACGGTGACCACAACCACTGGACGGTGCTCGGCGAGCTGCGGGCGATCGCGACGGCCGCGCCCGACGGGCATCCGCTCGTCTTCGTCCACGACGCGGGCTGGCCGGCCGGTCGGCGCGACCAGTACTACGACCCCGCGGCGCTGCCCGCGGAGGCCGTGCACCCCCACACCTACGCCCAGGGCGTGCGCCCGGGGACGACGGCCTCCGGCGACGGGGGCTTCCGGGGTGAGGGCGCGTTCGCCTGGGCGATCGACGAGGGCGGCCCCGCCAACGGGGTGCGGACCGCAGTGGAGGACTTCGTGGCCGAGGCCCCCCGGTTCCGGTGGGCGTTCGTGCCGTCGCTGTTCGGCCTGGCGGTCGTGTGGGCCGGCGACGCCCCCTACGCCGCCGCGCTCGAGCAGCACCTCGCGGTCTGGGCCGACAGTCCGCTCCTCGCCGCGCTCGAGGCCAACCGCATCGATCTCTACCTCCGGGTGCTCGACCTCCAGGACGCCCTGGCCGCGGCCGGGGTCGGGGCCGGGGCCCGACTGCGCGACGAGAACGCCCGCCTGCGGTCCCGGGTGGCCGACCTCGAGGCCCGCCTCGACGCGGTCCGGACCGAAGCCGACGCGATGGGGTACCTGAAGGCGCTTCGGGCGGTGGACGCCGCCGAGCGGGTGGCCCGCCGCCGTCGTCCGGGCGCGACGCTGCGCCAGCGGATCGGCGCGCTGGCCGACGTCGCGGCCGTCCCCGACCGGCTCGACCCCGGAGCCGCCGGGTGACCAGCCTCGCCGAGTACCGGCGCAGTCGGGAGCTGGCGGTCAACCTCGTCCTGCGCGAGCTGCGGAGCCGGTACAAGCGCACCGCACTCGGCTACGGCTGGTCGCTGCTGAACCCCCTCGCCGCCGTCGCCATCTACGGGGTCGTCTTCGCGGTGTTCCTGCGGGTGGCGCCGCCGGTGGGCGACCCGAGCGGTCTCGACAGCTTCGTGCTGTTCCTCGTGTGCGGCCTGCTCCCGTGGAACTTCTTCGCCAACGTGTCCAACGCGTCGCTCGACGTGCTCCTGGCCAACGCCAACCTCATCCGCAAGGTCTACTTCCCCCGCGAGCTGCTGGTGACGTCGGTCACGGGCGCGCTCCTGGTGACCTACCTCGTCGAGCTGGTCGTGCTCCTGGTGATCCTCGTCGCGGTCGGTTCGATGGTGCTGCCGTGGATCCCCGTGCTGCTCCTGCTCGTCGCGATCCAGACCCTCATGGTCCTCGGGGTCGGCCTCGCCCTGAGCGTGGGCAACGTCTACTTCCGCGACGTGAAGCACTTCATGGCGCTGGTGCTGATGGCGCTCTTCTACTCGGTGCCGGTGGTGTACCCGATCTCGCTGGTGCCGAAGGAGCGGACCGTGCTCGGGGTCGAGGTCCCCGTCCGCTTCCTCTACGAGCTGAACCCGCTCGTGCGCATGGTCGAGTGCTTCCGGGCGGTGCTCTACGACCTCCGCTTCCCGCCGTTGGGGACCTTCGTCTACTTCACGGTGTCGGCGCTGGTCTGCTTCGCCGGTGGCCTCGCCCTCTTCCGCCGCCTCGACCGGCGCCTGGCGGAGGAAGTGTGAGCCGCCCGGCGGTGGTGGTCGACGGGGTGTCGAAGCGGTACCGCCTCTACCACGAGCGCAACCAGTCCCTGAAGGCGACCGTCCTGCGCCGGCGGCGGGCCCGCTACGAGGACTTCTGGGCGCTGT
>CAIUKV010000004.1 GCA_903899845.1 uncultured Actinomycetes bacterium | reverse complement strand
GTCACAGCGAGAGCGTGCACGCATAGACTCCGGCCCCAAGAGACCCCAGGCATTCCCAGGAGCCCCGTCACCGTGGATCATCGACCGCCCGAGGATGCCCCCGAGCCCGCAACCCCGCCCACCCCCGAGCCCGCAACCCCGCCCGCCCCCGAGCCCGGGGCGCCCCGGCGCTGGCGGATCGACGATCTCGCCCGCGAGACCGGGTGCACGGTCGACACGATCCGCTACTACCAGCGCGAGGGGCTGCTCCCCCCGGCCGAGCGCGACGGCCGCCACCGGATCTACGGCCCCGAGCACGTCGAGCGGCTGGAGCGGATCCGGGACCTGCAGGGACGTCGGTTCTCCCTCGCCGCCATCCGGGCCCTGGTGTCGGGCGACGAGCAGCGCCTCGAGGGGATCTTCACCGACGAGGACGAGCGGTTCCGGTACACCTTCCCCGAGCTGGTCGAGCGCAGTGGCGCCAGCGCCGAGCTGGCCGAGGTGCTCCGGGAGTCCGGGGTGCTCCGTGACCCGGTCGAGTTCGGCCGGGTCGCCTACGACGGTGACGACCTCGACGTCCTCCGGGCCATGGCCACCCTCGAGCAGGCCGGCATCCCGGTCAAGGTCATCCGGGCCATCGGTCGCATCTACGCCGAGGGCATCGAGGCCACCCAGCGCCGGATCGTCGACACCTTCGGCTTCGGCGGGGACCTGGAATGGGCCCCCGGGGAGCTCGACGAGTTCCGGCGGGTCGCCGCCGCCTCCGCCACCGCGCTGCTCCCCTCCATGCGACGGCTGGTCGACTACACCCACCACCGCACGCTGCAGCGGCTCACCCTCGACGCCATGGCCCAGGGCGCGTCCCCCCCCGGCGACCCCGACGCCACCGGCGAGCTGGACCTCGCCCCCGACGCCTGAGCCCCGCGGTCGGGCCCACCGCGCGGCCCGATCGGGTCGGCGTCGCCCCCGACGGGCCCACGAGGCCGAGACTACGCTGACGCCCCTGTCAGGGAAGGGGAACCGGGCCCACCGCGCGGCCCGGTCCGGGAGGGGGACACGTGGGCACAGGCACCGACGCCGCCGGGGGCGCGACGGGCGAGGGGATGCTGGCCGGCATCCGGGTGGTCGACCTCGCGGGCGAGCCCGCCGCCATCGCCGGGCGGGTCCTCGCCGACCTCGGTGCCGACGTGGTCCTGATCGAGCCCCCCCAGGGTGTGCCGCTGCGGGACCTCCCCCACACCTTCGCCGCGTGGGGCGCGGGCAAGCGCAGCGTCGTGGTGGAGTCCGCCGACGACCCCCGCCTCGACGCCCTCCTCGCCGACGCCGACCTCGTGATCGACACCCCTGGGTTCCCCGGGGCGCTCACGATCGACCCGGCCCGGGCCCCCGCTGCGGTCTGGGTCCACGTCACCCCGTTCGGGTCCGACGGCCCCCGGGCGCACTGGCGGGCCTCCGACCTCGGCGTGATGGCGTCGAGCGGGAACATGTGGGCCACCGGGTACCCCGACCGCTCCCCCGTGTGCTGCACGCTGCCGTCGTCGTACGCCCACGCCGGCGGCGAGATCGCCTTCGCCGCGCTGAGCGCGCTGTGGGCGGGCGGCCCCCGGGTCGTCGACGTGTCGCTGCAGGAGATCGTGTTCGTCGCGAGCATGTCGGCGAACTCGGACTTCGACTACACCGGCGCGCGGGGTCAGCGCATGGGCGCGAGCATCGGCCGGACCCGCGAGATCTGGCCGACCAAGGACGGCTTCGTCTCCTACGGGGTGCGGGCCGGGGCGGCCCGGGTCAAGAACTGGGCGGTGCTCACCGAGCAGCTCGTGGCCGAGGGGATCCCGGGCGCCGAGTTCCTCGGCACCGTCGACTGGACCACCTTCAACCCGGCCAACGCCACCGAGGAGGAGCTCGCCGCCCTGCAGCAGCCGCTCGGTGAGTGGTTCTCCCGGCACACCAACCAGGAGCTCTACGACCTCGCCTGCGCCCACAACCTGTTCCTCGCCCCGGCGATGTCGCCGCGCGAGATGCTCGTGAACGAGCAGCTGCAGGCGCGCGACTTCTTCACGCCCCTCGGTGGTTACGCCCGCTTCCCCCACCGGTTCGTGACCGCGACGAGCGCCGACGGCGCCGTCGCCCCCGCGGACGCGACCCGGCCCGCCCCGGCC
>CAIUKV010000003.1 GCA_903899845.1 uncultured Actinomycetes bacterium | reverse complement strand
TCTCGCCGATCTGGAACCGTGAGCACGTCGCCCGGGTGCAGATCGACGTGCCCGAGACCCTCGGGGTGGAGAACCGGGCCGCGTTCTACGAGGAGACGGGCGCGTTCCGCGACATGGTGGTCACCCACCTGTTCCAGGCGTTGGGCTTCGTGGCGATGGAGCCGCCGGCGGAGTTCACAGCCGCCGCGCTCGCCGACGCCAAGCACGACGTGTTCGACGCGCTCCAGCCGCTCGACCCGACCCGGGTCGTCCGGGGCCAGTACGAGGGGTACCGCGACATCCCGGGGGTCCACCCCGACTCCGACGTCGAGACCATGGTGGCGCTCGAGGTCGCGATCGAGAACGAGCGCTGGGACGGCGTGCCCTTCTACCTGCGCACGGGCAAGCGGATGCCCGAGGGGCGCCGGGTCATCACCGTGCACTGCAAGCACGCGCCGATGCACCTGTTCCCCGAGGCCGCCGGCACCCGGCCCGACCAGCTCGTGTTCGAGATCGGCGAGCCGGGCAGCATCCGGGTCAACTTCGTGTCGAAGGAGCCGGGTCCGCACATGGTGCTCGGGGCCGCCCACCTCGACTTCGAGTACCGCAAGAACTTCCACCCCCGCGACGAGCTGGAGGCCTACGAGCGTCTGCTCCACGACGCCATGCTCGGTGAGCGCACGCTGTTCAACCGGGCCGACGGCGTGGAGCGGCTCTGGGAGGTCGCCGCGCCGCTCATCGACGCCCCGCCGCCGGTGCGTCCGTACGCGCCGGGCACCTGGGGACCCCCCGGCACCGACGAGCTCCTCGGCTCACGGCACTGGTACCTCCCCGACCACCGTCCGAGCATGTGACGCTGCACCACGAAATAGGTGGTTGCACGTCACATGCTCGTGAGGGTGCTCGTGAGGGTGGGGGGGGGGGTGGGGGACGGCGGGGTCAGTCCTCGATCGTGATGGCCTGCTCCGGGCAGGCGAGCGCGCCCTTGCGGGCCTGCTCCTCGAGGCCGGGCGGGACCTCCTTCACGGCGGTGACGTTGTAGCCGAGGTCGTCGAGCTCGTAGACCTCGGGGGCCACCGACCAGCACCGGGCGTGGCCGGTGCAGCGTTCGACGTCGACGTGCACGCGCATGGGAGCTCCTCGGGAGGTGGGGGTGCGGACGGGGTTCAGGGGCCGAGGCGGGGACCGGGGGTGAAGGCGACGGGGAGCGCGGCCCAGCCACCGATCATCGACCAGTTGGGGTACTCCACCACCTCCGGCTCCACGATCCGGTAGTCGGGGATCCGCTCGAGCAGCTCGCCCATGAGCTCGCGGAACACGATGCGGGCGAGGTGTGAGCCCGGGCAGCGGTGGATGCCGGCGCCGAACGCGAGGTGCCGGTTGGGGAAGCGGTCGATCACGAAGCGGTCGGCGTCGGGGAACGCCTCGGGGTCGCGTCCGGCGGCCACCTCGGACAGCAGGACCCGGTCCCCCGCCCGCATCGGGCACCCGCCGAACTCGACGTCGCGGGTGACGGTGCGGGCGTGGGTGCGCGCGGGCGGGTAGACGCGCAGGAACTCCTCGGTGGCCGGGTCCCAGAGGTCGGGCTCGGCGAGCAGCCGGGCCCGGTCGTCGGGGTGGCGGTGCAGGTGCAGCACCGCGGCGCTGGCCAGCGCGCTGGTGGTGTCGACGCCGCCGCCGATGGTCATGAAGACCAACGCCTCGGCCATCTCCCGCGCGATCGGGGTGCCGTCGACCTCGGCGCACGCGATCGCGGTGAGCCCGTCGTCGCGGGGCTCGGCCACCCGGGCCGCGACCTCCTCGGTCACCCGGCCGAGCACGGCCGCGCCCGCGGCAGCGGCGGCGCGGTACTCCGGGGTGTCGTGCGGGTAGGCCGCGGCGTCGTGGAAGGCGTGCGAGAACACGGGCCAGTCGGCCTCGGGGAAGCCGAGCCACTCGAGGGTGACCGCGGCGGGCACCGGGAAGATCAGGTCGCCGACCAGCTCGCCCCGACCCGACCCGATGATGCGGTCGATGCCGACGCGCGCCCAGTGCCGGGCCCGGGGTCGCAGGCGCTCGGCCGCCTGGGGGGAGAGCAGCGCCGCGAGCACGCGCCGCACGGGGTGCCACTCGGGCGGGTCGAGCTCCTCGGGGACGAGCAGCGGGAGCCGGGCGCCGCTGATGGTGATCGACGACACCGCCGGGTCGGTCCGGGCCGACGAGAACGTCTCCCAGTCCCGGAAGGCCTCGGCCACCGCCTCGTAGCCGCTGATCACCCAGTGCCCGCCGTGGTGCGGGGTCCAGGCCACGGGGCAGTCCCGGAGCCCGGCCCAGGCGGCGTCGTTGGCGGCCAGGGTCCGGTGGGCCAGCACGTCGAAGTCCACCTCGGGGGCCCGCCCGGCATCGCGCATGGCGGCAGGGTAGGCAGATCCGGGACAATGGGCAACGCACCGGTCCCCCCGGCCCGGTCGATCCCCCCGACCCCCCCGAACCCCCCGACCCAGTCGATCGCCCCCGACTCCCCCGAACCCGTCCCCCCGACCCGCGCGATCCGAGGAGTCCCGTGCGCCGGAACCGCATCGCCCGCCGGTGGTTGGCGGTCCTCGTCGTGTCGGGATCCACCGTGGGCGCCGTGGGCGGGCTCGGCCCGGGCCCGGCGGTGGCGGCGCGGGCACCCGACGCCTGCACGCTGCTCGAGGCGAGCGAGATCGCGAAGCAGTTCGACGGCGCCGTCGTGGGCGCCCCGACCCCGGGCACCCGGACCGCGGCGTCGGTCGAGTGCAACTGGTCGGTCGCGGCCGGGCCGACGGTCCCGGCGGGCACCGTGTCGGCGCGGCTGATGTTCACCGGGGGCAAGGCCGCCTACCGCGGCCTCCAGAAGATGCCGGGCATCGAGGCGGTGACGGGCCGGAGGCAGACCCTGGCCATGCCGTCGACCGGCGCGCTCATGACCCTGCAGGGGTCCGACCTGATCACCGTGCAGGGGGTCTTCCTGAGCGGGGTCCCGGTCCGGCCGGTGCCGGTGCAGGACCGTCTCCTCCCGTTGCTCACCGCGGCGAGCGCCCGCGGCTGACGCCCGGGCGGACCGGGTCAGGCGGCTCCGTCGTCGCCAGCGGGCGCGGGGTCCGCGGGCTCCGCCGCGGCCGCGGGTTCCGGCGCGGGCGAACCCGGCGACGCGGCTCGGGGGCGCGGCCAGCCCAGCGCGAGCCCCACCAGCGCGCCGACGACGGGCGCGGCGATCATCAGCAGCGCCGACATCGGCAGCACCGCGAACTGTTGCAGCAACACGGCGATGCCGATCCCGCCGACGGCCCCGAACAGCGGCCCCCGGATCCGGTGCCCCCGCCCGGGCTGCCCGGTCGGGCGCAGCGCGGTCAACGCCCCGACGATCCCCACTGCGGCGAGGACGGCGGCGACGGCTCCGGCGACGGTGGCGAGCGGGAACGGCCCGGTGATCCGCACGTAGGCCCAGCCCGAGCACGGGGCCGCCCCGGAGCTCGTCCCCTCGACCCGGTACAACCCGACGCCGAACGGCGTGTAGTCGTCGACCTGGACCTCGCCCGACCACCGGGTGTCGTCGCCCGTCGGGGTGCCGGACTTGGCCGGGAACCCGATGAAGCCGTAGTGGAGGGTGATGTCGTAGGCCCGCACCGGGGCGGTGGAGGTGCCGACCACCTCGATCACGTCGCCCTTTCCGAACTCGAACGCCCGGCCCGGGGAGTCGGCCCGGGTGGTCGGGGTGCCGTTGACGGTCACGACGCAGGCGCCCCGGGACTGGGCCCCGACCGGCGCAGCGCCGACGACGGCCACGGTGGGCGCGCCCAGGACGACGGCGAGGGCGAGGAGGCGTCGGATCACCGGGGGATTCTCGCCCGCCCGACGGTCCGACGCAACGGACCAAAGTCCCGGGCCGGTCCCGGGCCGGTCCCGGGTCCGACGGTGGCGGTCAGTCGGACAGGGGCGACGCCCGGTCGAGCAGGCCGAAGCGCAGCCGCCGAGCGCCCAGCGTGGCCAGCAGGAGGAGGATGCCGCCGTAGGCCACGAACACCGGGCCGAGGCCGACCCGGTCGCCGAGCCAGCCGCCGACGACCGCCCCGACGGGGGTGCCGCCGACCACCGCGGCGATGTAGAAGCCGGTGAGCCGGCCCCGGAAGGCGTCGGTGATCTGCACCTGGAACGCGGTGCCGATGGAGGTCAGCCACAGGCTGTACCCCACCCCGGCGATCACGAACGCGGCGAGCCCGATCGCGAGCGACCGGCTGCTCACGGCCGCGATCTCGCCCACCCCGAAGCCCACGTACCCGAGTCGGGTGGCCGTCGCCCGGGGGACCCGGTCCCCCGTCCGCACGATCACCGCGGCGCCGAGGATCGCCCCGATCCCGTAGGCGGTGGCGAGCGCCCCGGTCCCCCCGGCGCCCGCGCCGAAGCGCGCCGCGATGCCGGGCACGAGGAAGCTGAGCGAGGGCCCGAAGCAGGCGCCGATCACCCCGATGCCGAGCAGGGCCACGATCCCGGGGCGCGCCCGGACGTAGGCGATCGCCGCCCGGTACTGGTGCAGCCAGCTCCCGTCGGTGGCGTGCGCGGTCGTCGGCCGCGGGCGCAAGGTCCGCAGCAGCACGAGGTAGACGACGAAGGTCGTCGCGTTCACCGCGAAGAGCGTGGTGGTGCCGGTGACGGTGAGCAGCACCCCGGCGAGGGCCGGGCCCACGGTGCGCGACACGGTGAAGCCGAGCGTGGTCCAGCGCACTCCGGTGGCGACGCGGGTCGCCGGGACGAGGGTCGGGACGAACGACTGCGAGGCCGGGAACTGCAGGCCGGCGCCCATCCCCCCGATCGCGACGAGGATCACCGTGGGCCACGGGCGCAGCGCGTCGGACGCGGCGAGCCCGGCGAGCGCGAGCGCCGGCGCGATCTGGACCCACTGGGCGGTGACCAGCACCGCCTTCTGGGAGAACCGGTCGACGAGGATCCCGCCCACCGGGCTCATGAGGACGGGGAAGGTGAGGGCGGCGAACGCGGCGGCGCCGACCCAGACGTTCGAGTCGGTCAGGCGGTACAGCACGAACGGGACCGCGGTGGCCTGCATGAACGAGCCGGCGTTGGAGATGGACGCGCCGGCCACGAAGGTCGCGAGCGCGCGGGTGCCGCGCGGGTCGTCGCTCACTCGTCGGGGAGATGCAGGAACACCCCGCACACCGCATCGGGCCCCACGACGCGGGTCGTGTGGCCCGGACCGTGGGTGTCCTCGAGCAGCACCACGGTCCCGGGCCCGAGTCGGCGGACCTCGCCGTCGCCGACCTGCACGTCGAGCAGACCGGTGGTCTGGACGAAGTACTGGTGGCGGGGCGACGGATGCCAGTCGCCGAACCAGCCCGGGGGCATCCGGAAGAACATGCCGCGAGCGGCGGGCACCGGGTCGGACACCTCGAGCGGCGGGGCCGGGGGCGCGTAGGCCCGGGCCACGAGATCGATCTCCCGGTCGGCGAAGTGCGACGTGCCGTCCTGATCGACGGTGATGACGGTGACGTGCACCTCAGCCGCCGACGATCCGCGCGAACCAGGCGTCGGTCACCGCCTGGGCGGCGGTGGTGATGCCACACGGGAACGCGCTGTACCCGTGGGGGAGGTCGGGGGCGACGAAGAGGTCCACCTCGGTCCCGGCGGCCGCGGCCCGGCTCGCGAGCATCAGGGTGTCGTCGAGCAGGTGATCGGTGCTCCCGACGCTGCACAGCAGGGGCGGCAGGCCGCGCAGGTCGGCGAAGGCGGGCGACACCGCCGGGTCGCGGCGCTCCGCCTCGGTGCGGCCCGGCAGGTAGCAGTCGCTGAAGAAGGCGATGCCGTCGGGGTCGAGTACGTCGGGACCGTCGTGGGGGCGCAGGCCCCGCTGGCTGGGCGAGCCACCCCAGTCGTATACGCCGTACACGAGGTTGGCCCCGAGCACGCGGTCGATCGCCCCGAACTCGTCGCGGATCCGCAGCAGCACGGCGGCGGCCATGTAGCCCCCGGCGGACTCGCCGCCGAGCACGAGCCGCGTGGTGCCGAACTCCTCCTCGGCGTGGTCGAGCAGCCAGCGGGCCACGGCGACGCCGTCGTCGGGCCCGGCGGGGTAGGGGTGCTCGGGGGCGAGCCGGTAGTCGACCGAGACCACCGCGAGGCCGTGGGACCGAGCCAGGGCCCGGTTGCCGAGGTCGTTCATCTCCGGCCGTCCGACGACCATGCCGCCACCGTGGAAGTGCAGGTACACGGCGCGCGCGGGGCCGTCGGGGGCGAAGGTGCGGCAGCGGATCCCGGCGATCTCGCGGTCGATCCCCTCCGGGACGCCCGGGAAGTTGCGGTCGTAGACGGCCCGCTGCGCCGCAGCCCGGGCGAACGGATCTGCGGGTGGGCTCTGGTCGCGTCCGAGCATCTCGGCCAGGACGACGAACCCCGCCTCGACCACGGCCCGGGCCTCCGGGCGCATGGCCTCGATCTCGTCGGACCACAGCCGCAGGCTCATCGGACGCTCCGGGTGGGGGGCAGGGGCACGGTCCTCACCCTGGTCGGCCGACGCGGCCGGGCGCAACCCGCGGTGCGCGCCGGGCGCACCATGCGGCGCGCGCCGGGCGCAACCGGGGAGACGCCCGCCGGTACGGTGGCCCCGGCCGGGGTGGACGGGGGAGGGCGCAGCGGTGGTCGAGCCGGGGAACGAGCCGGGGAAGAAGTCGGACGACGGCCCGTCCCGTGGGTCGTGGCGGCGGCGGACCGCCCGCCAGGTCGACCGGGCGGGTCGGGGTCTGCGCCTCGCGTCGGCCCGGGTGCGGGCCCGCAGCCGGGCCCTGCCCGACTTCGTGGTGATCGGGGCCCAGAAGGCGGGCACCTCCTCCCTCTACGCGCAGCTCGCCGCCCACCCGTCGGTCCTCCCGGCGATCCGCAAGGAGCTGCACTTCTTCGACCGGCGCCCGGCGCCGCTCGCCCGGTACCAGGCCTGGTTCCCGCGCCGGGCGGCGCTCGCCGCGCTCGACGCCCGCACCGGCCGGGGGATCACCGGGGAGGCGACGCCCTTCTACCTGTGCCATCCCGAGGTCCCGACGCGCCTGCGGGCCGCGGTCCCCGACGCCCGCCTGGTCGCGGTGCTGCGCGACCCGGTCGCGCGGGCGATCTCCGGGTACCACCATGCGGTCGGCAACGGCGCCGAGGACCGGCCGATCGAGGTCGCCCTGGATCCGGACGCGGTCGAGGTCACCGTCGCGGACCCGGCATGGTGGGACGCCCGTGACTGCCCGGTCCGCCGTCGCGGCTACCTCGTCCGGAGCCGCTACGCCGAGCAGCTCGAGCGCTGGTTCGCGGTCTTCCCGCGCGACCAGATCCTGGTGATCGGGACCGACGCGCTGCGCGGTGGTCGGGTCCCCGCCGCCGTCCTCGACTTCCTCGACCTGCCGCCCGCGCTGGACCCCGTGCCCGACCGCAACGTGGGGACCTACACGACCCGTCCCGCCTCCGGCCTCGAGGCGCGGCTGCGGGAGTACTTCCGTCCGCACGACGATCGGCTGGCGTCACTCCTCGGGACCGAGGTCCCCTGGTCCACCTGAGGCGGCGGTCGTCGCGGCACCGGCGGCGGCGCGCCGCCCGCCGGCCAGACGGCGGAGCGTGCCCCGTCCCTCGCTCCACGCCAGGCGGATCTGGGCCACCGACCCGATCCCCGTGAGCCGGCGCAGCAGCCAGGCCTGCACGAAGTTCTGGATCGTGAGTGACACCGCGGTCGCGAGCGCGATGCCCTCGATCCCCCAGACCTGGAAGAGGGCGACGTCGAGCGCGCCGGTGAGCACCGCGCTCACCCCGAGCAGCGTCGCGTAGACGCGCTGGTGACCGGTCATCATCAGCGCGAAGCCGCACGAGCCCGCGTAGGTCTGGAGCACCTGCCCGGCACTCAGGATGAGCAGCACGGTGTAGCCGTCCTCGTACTGCGCGCCGAACAGCTCCCGGATGAGGAGGCGACCGGCGACGACGTAGACCACGGCGATCGCGACGGCGCCGAGGAACGCGAGTCCGGCCGTGGCCCGCAGCGTGCGCTGCAGGCGCTCGGTCGCACCTCCCGCGTGCCACGAGGCGATCAGCGGCGGCACCACCTGGTTCACGATGATCAGGGGGAAGCCCACGAACAGGGCGAGGCGGAACGGGACCGCGTAGGTCGCGACCGCGCCGCTCGTGGCCAGGACCCCGACGAGGAGGAGGTCGAGCTGGGCCAGCAGGGCCCGCCCGACGGTGACGAGCCACATCGACGGCTCGAGCGGGTTGTGGATGCGCAGGGGCGCGTGGTCGAGGGTCCGGAGGCGGCGGTGGATCGCCCAGGCGGCCGGGGCGAGCGCGACCGCCGCGGTGGCCACGCTGATCGCCATGAGGTCGGCGGCGTCGGGGCTGCCGTCGGCGAGGAGCACGACCACGAGCGCCCCGAGCATCAGCCCGTTGGCGAGCAGACCGTCGAACACGCTGACGGCGAGGAAGGCCCGGAACGCCCGGAGGGCCTCGGGGGCGAGGTTCTCGAGGATCCGCAGCCCGGTCCGCAGGCCGACGAGGCCGGCGAACAGACCGACGCCGGTCTTGGAGAACAGCGCGTCGAGGGCTTCGGCCCCCACCGGCGAGGCGAAGGCGAGCGTCACGACCACGGCGGCGCCGGTGCACAGCACGAACGCCGAGAGCACCTCGTTGCGGACGACCGCCCCCCGGCCCTCGGTGAGTCCGGCCGAGGCCCGCCGCAGCATCGAGTGGGGCACCCCCAGCTGCGTGATGAGCGCGACCGTGGAGAAGATGCTCACGGCGAGCGAGAAGCTGCCGAAGTCGTCCCGCGTGAGCAGTCGGGCGGCCAGCACCTGCGCGAAGAACATGCAGGCGACGTTGGCGGGGTAGCCGATGCTCGAGAACCCCAGCCCGCGCAGGACGGTCCGGCGGGGCGCAGGCTCCGCCGTCGGCGACGCGTCGGCGGCGCCGGCAGGGAGCGCAGGGTCGTCACGGTGCAACGTGGCTAGGCTACCGAGCACCGCCGATGTCCGTGTCTTCTGTCGCCGCGCGCCGGACCCGTTCGGCACTTGCTCACCGGGCCCTCGGGACCGGTGGGGCCCTCTTCCCCGTCGTGATGCTCGTCGTGGTGCTCGTCGGCCTGATCGGTGCCGTCGGGATCGGGTCGAGCGTGGGCGTGCCCGCCGCCGGAGCCACCGTGGCCGGCGGCAAGGTGGTGCCGACGCGACCCGTCGACCGGGTCCTCGTGGTCTCGATCCCCCACGTCGGCTGGGCCGACCTCGCGCGGGGTGATGCGCCGGTCCTCCGGGGCCTGCTCGCCCGGTCGGCGATCGCGGCGATGACCGCGCGCACCGGTGGGGGCGGACCGGTGGCGGGCTACGCGACCCTGGGCGCCGGGAAGCGATCGACGGGGAGCGATCTCCCCACCGACGGGCTCGGCTTCGGTGCCGACGAGTACTTCGGCGCCGTTCCCGCCGCCGACGCGTTCACCGCCCGCACCGGGATCGTGCCCGACGGGGGGATCGTCCACCTCGGCATCGTCGGCCTCGACGTCGCCAACGACGCCGAGCCCGGCGGAAGCAGTCTGGGCGCGCTGGGCGACGCGCTCGTCGACGCGGGCTTCACCACCGCGGTGGTGGGCAACGGCGACGGGTCGGTGCCGGGGGATCAGCTCGACCGCTACCGCCGCTACGTCGTGGCCGGGCTGATGACCGGAACCGGCACGGTGACGGCGGGTGCGGTCGGGCCCGAGCTGCTCGAGGTCGCGCCCGACGCCCCGTTCGGGGTGCGCCTCGACCCCGATGCGGTGCTCGACGCCTTCCGGTCGGTGTGGACCGACCGCTCGGTCGTGATGGTGGAGGCCTCCGACCTCGTCCGCGCGGTGGCGGCCGACCTCGACACCCGGCCCCGCGTGACGGACGCGCAGTTCGCCACCGCCCTCCGGCGGACCGACGCACTGGTGGGCGCCCTCCTCGCCGAGGTCGACCCCCGCCGCGACGCGGTGGTGGTGGTGAGCCCGTACCCGTCGCGCGACACCCGGTCGCTCACCGTCGTGGGCGTGCGGGCGCCGGGGGTGACCCCCGGGCTGATGACCTCGGCGAGCACCCGGCGCGACGGCTTCGTGCTCCTCGCCGACGTCGCGCCGTCGGTCCTGACGCTGCTCGACCTCGCCCGACCGGCGTCGATGAACGGCCGCCCCTTCGCCACCGCTCCCTCGAGCGGATCGGTCGACGCGCGCGTCGACTGGCTGATCGACGAGACCGACGCCGCCCTCTTCCGCGATGCCGTCCTCACCCCGATGGCGATCGTGGCGATCACGCTCGCCGCGCTGGTGGTGATCGCGGCGATCGTGGCCGCGGAGACCGGCCGCCGCCGCTGGCGCACCGCGTCCCGGATCGGGGCGTCGTGGCTCCTGGCCCTCGTCCCCGTCGTGTACCTGGCCCGCCTGGTGCCCTTCCACGACCTCGCGACCGGGTGGTACTACCTCGGGGTCGTCGGGGGTGGCCTCGCGCTCGCGGCCGCGTACGAGGCGATCGGGGTGGGCCGTCGGCTCCGATCGACCGGGTCCGCGCTGGCGGTGATCGTCGGCCTGCTCGTCGTCGACCTCGCGAGCGGTGCGAACCTGCAGCTGAGCACCGCGTTCGGGTACACCCCGTCGGTGGGGGTGCGCTTCGCCGGGATCGGGAACGTGGCCTACGCGTTCCTCGGGGCGTCGACGATCCTCCTCGCCGGGCTCCTCGCCCACCGGATCGGCGGTCGCCGGGGGATCGTGGTGGCGGGCGCGCTCATGCTGGTGGCGTTGGTGGTCGACGCCGCCCCGATGTTCGGTGGCGACGTCGGCGGAGCGCTCTCGCTCACGGTCGCCTACCTCGTGACGCTGCTGCTCCTCGCCGGGCGGCGCATCCGGGCCCGCACGGTCGCCGGGCTGGTGCTCGCGGCCGGGGTGGTGGTCACGGTCGCAGCCACCGTCGACCTCCTGCGTCCGGCGCGGGAACGGACCCACCTCGGGCGGCTGATCACCAACGTCCGGGCCCGGGGGCTCTCCGAGATCACCGACGTGCTCGCCCGCAAGGGGCTGCGCAACCTCGACACGTGGACGACGTCGGCGTGGCGCAGCATGCTCGTGATCGGGGTGATCTTCGTCGCCTACCTCTGGTGGCGGGCCCGCCCCCGGGTCCGCACGGTGGTCGCCGCCGTGCCTGAGCTGCGGGCGTCCCTCGTGGGCTTCACGGTGCTGTCGGTGGTGGGGTACGCGCTCAACGACTCCGGGGTCGCGATCCCCGCGGTGACGCTCTACGTCCTGGTGGGGGTGATGACCGGGCTCCTCGCCCGCATCCCCGGTCAGGCCCCGGCTGCCCCGGAGCCGGAGACGGCGCCGGCCAGCACCGACTCGGTGCGGGCGGCCACCGCGTCCCACTGATACTCGCCGGACGCCTCGATCCGCGCCCGGCCGCGGGCCCCCAGCCGGTGCGCGGCGTCGGGGTCGTCGGCGACCGTCCGCAGCGCCTGCGCCCACGCCGCAGGGTCGCCCACCGGCACGAGGATCCCGCTGTCGCCGAGGAGCTCGCGGTGGGGCGGGATGTCGCTGGCCACGACGCACACGCCGTGGGCCATGGCCTCGATCACGGTCAGGGGATTGCCCTCCGCCCGCGACGGGGCGACGAGGGCCCGGGCCCCGCGGTACAGGCCGTGGACCACGGCGGCCGGCTGCACGCCGAGCAGCCGGACCGGGGTCGGTGACCGCTCCGCCCGGTCGGCCAGGGCGGTGGAGAAGGCGGTGGGCTGCCGGGCGGCCCCGGCGACCGCCACCGGCAGCAGGGGCGCGTCGCCCACCGGCCGGTCGAGCGCGTCGACGAGGACGTCGAGTCCCTTCTCGGGGACCAGCCGGCTCACCGCGAGCACGTACCCGTCGGGCACGTACCCGAACTGCGCCGGCGCGTCGTCGTCGACGGTGTCGGGGAGGGTGACGCCGTTGGGGATGCGCACGACGGTCCGGCCCGCGGGGACGTGCTCGTGCAGGAACGCCTCGAACTCCCGTGACACCGCGATGAACGCCCGCGCGGCGCGGTGGACCACCGCCGCGTTGGCCCGGAGCAGGGTGCGGGCGAGGCGACCCCACTTCTCGTCGCGCCACTCGAGCCGGTGCACGGTCATCACCACGGGCCGGCCCCGCCACCGGGGCAGGAACGACCAGCCCGAGTTCGCGTAGGAGTGGTAGTGCACGACGTCGGCGTCCGAGCACGCGGCGCGGACCGACGCGAGGGCGCTGTAGCTGAACCGGTCGAGCGGGCTCCGTGGGATCGCCGGCACGGTCACGACGTTGACGCCCCGGTACCGGGGCCCGGCCGGGGCGCGACGGCAGTAGACGGTGACGGCGTGGCCGCGGGCGGCGAGACGGGCGCTCACCTCCTCGATGTGCCGGCTCATCCCACCCTGGCGTCCGGGGAACTCGAGCGGGCCGACGACCGCGATGCGCACGGTCAGGCCAGGTGCGCGAAGTTGGGCCACCGCGCGAGATCGATGCCGAGGTCGAGCGCCGCGAGCCGACGGACGTCGGGGGCGTACGCCCCCACCAGCGCGGCGCGGGTCTCGTCGGGGAGGTCCTGCTTGTGCGCCCGGGCGGCGTTGACCGGCCGGTCGAGCCCGGGCGGGCGGAACGCCGGGTCGAGGCCGAGGAAGGCGTAGATGCGGGCGAGCTCGCCACCGGGGTCCGCGATGCAGCGCTCGAACTGCACGACGAGCATCCGCTCGCGTGGGGTGGTCTGCAGCACCTGCTCGAGCTGGAGTCCGTAGCACCCGAGCCGGAACGCCGCGCTCGTCGCCGCCGGACCGGGCCGGCGGGTCTCGGCCTGGAGGACGACGCCGGACCGGTAGCGCTCGACCGGATCCCGCAGCGACACGAGCAGCCGGGCGGCCGGGGCGGCCCGGGCGATCAGCGGCGGGACCCAGAAGTGGGCGAGGTAGCCCGGCGACCACTCGCCCGCGATCCGCCCCGGGGGGCGGGGGAAGAACCGGGCGTAGGTCTCGGCGTCGGTGTCGGTGAAGGAGCGGTTCCAGAACCGGTGGAAGTAGTGGAGCTCCTTCGTCGCCTCGCCCTGCACGTCGGGGTGCGCCGCGATCAGCGAGTACAGCCAGGTGGTCCCGGACCGTTGGGCCCCGAGGCCGATGAAGTCGGGCGGAGCCACGGTCCAGCCGGTCGGGCACGGCGGCGGGTTGCGCAACGCCGCACGGGTGCGGAGCCGGGCGACGACTGCACTGATCCGCACGGCGCGGATGCTAGACGGGCCGTTCCCCGGGCCCGGGCCGCTGGGCGCGTGTCCGGGTCCGCTGCTCCTCGAGCGCGACGTTGAACATCGCCCCGGTGACCGTGATCCGCCCCACGATGTACGCCCACACGAGGATCGCCAGCGCCGCGCCGAGCGCGCCGTAGGTCTCGGACTGGCTCTCGATCGAGCGGGTGAACCAGTAGGTGGTGACGAACTGCAGGACCTGGACCCCGACCGCGACCAGGACCGAGCCGGGCACCAGGCGGGTCCAGGGGACGTCGGCGTGGGGGAGGCGGGCCTGCACGGCGGTCCAGATCGCGACGACCAGCACCCCCCACGCCAGGAACGGGATGAAGCCGAAGAGTCCGAAGGCGTCCTGGACCCGTGCGGTCAACGCGCCGACCGCGAGGATGGCGGCCATCGCGCCGATGAGGAGACCGGCGGCGGTGAAGGGGCGCTGCAGCCGGGGGACCGGCACGTTCCAGGCGAGGCCGTGGGTGATCCGCAGCACCCGGACGAGCCCGCGCGCGGCGAACACGAGCGCGACCCCGCTGACCACGAGCAGCCACGTCCGATTCCAGAGCGACAGATCGCCGGCGTGCCCGATGGCCTGGGCGATCAACCCGGACATGCCGAACGTGTCGGCCAGGTCCCTCGGTTCGGCCCGGGTGGCGTCGCCGAGGAACGGCATCCCGGTCACGATCACGAAGACGAACGGGATCAGGAACGTGAAGCAGCGGAAGGCGAGGGCCGCCGCGAGGACGCCCCCTCCGGTCCGGGCGTCGCGCTCGATCGCCACGAACGCGGCGTCGATCCAGCGGCTGGCGGGCCGGCGCCGCTCGAGGTGCTGACGGACGGCCTCGGCCTTCGCGCGGGCGCCGTCGGCCCGCTCCCGGGCCCGCTGGGCCGAGACCCGGGCCCGGCGACCGGCGCTGGTGCGGCGAGGGTCGGGGGCGCCGCCGGGACGTCCGGACATGGCGCGACCGTACCCGGGCCGTCGTCCGACGGCGGGCGCCGGTGCCGTGTGCCAAGGTGGGCCGGAGCAGCGGAGGTGCGCATGCGCGGGGCCAAGATCCTGATCACCGGGCCGGCGGGACAGATCGCGTTCCCGCTCGCCGCGCACCTGGCCCACGACAACGAGGTCTGGGGCATCGCCCGCTTCGGGGACCCGGAGGACCGGGCCCGGGTCGAGGCGGTCGGGGTGACGACCCGGGCCGTGGACCTCGCGTCGGGGGACCTCGCCGACGTCCCCGACGACTTCGACTACGTCCTGCACCTCGCCACCTTCCAGGGGGCGGGCGAGGACCACGACCATGCGCTGCGGGTGAACGCCGAGGGGACGGGCCTGCTGCTCGCCCACTGCCGGTCGGCCCGGGCCGCGCTCGTCATGTCGACCGCGTCGGTGTACCGCCCCCACGAGGACCCCCGCCACGTGTTCGAGGAGACCGATCCGCTCGGCGACGCCCGCTCGCCGCACGCACCCACGTACTCCATCTCGAAGATCGCCGAGGAGGCGGTGGCGCGGACCTGCGCGCGGCTCTACGACCTCCCGGTGGTCATCGCCCGGATGAACGCCTCGTACGGACCGAACGGCGGGCTCCCCGCGTACCACCTCGACTGGATCCTGGCCGAGCAGCCGGTGGTCACCCGGTGGGACCCCTGTCCCTACAGCCCCATCCACCAGGACGACATCAACGCCCAGGCGGCGGTGCTGCTGGGCGCGGCGTCGGTGCCGGCGACGATCGTCAACTGGGGTGGGGACGAACCGGTGAGCCCGCAGGAGTGGTGCGCGTACTTCGGTGCGCTCACGGGGCGCACCCCCGAGGTGGTGGTCACGGAGATGCCGGGCACGCACCGGGGCTCGATCCTGTCCGCCGAGCGCCGGCGGGCGATCACCGGTCCGTGTGCCGTCGGGTGGCGCGAGGGCATGCGCCGGCTGGTGACGGAGCGCTACCCCGACGGGTTCGACGCCTCGGGCCCGATGGCCGGTCAGGCCGGTGCGCTGCTGTCCGCCTACTCCGGCGACGCCGACGCGGAGACCCCGGCCGGGGACTAGCCGTTGAAGCCGGCGAGCGTCTCGGCGATGGTGAGGCCCTCGGACGCGATGGCCGGACGGCCGGCCTGCAGGCGGGGCGCCGCCTCGCGCAGCTCCTCCACCGTCCACCGGTCGTCCTTCACGATGCGCTCGGGCAGCGTCCAGTTGGTGAACAGCCCGACCTCGCCCCCGCCGACGTGGAAGACCCCGCCGGTGAACGGGCAGTCGGCGGTGGCGAGGTACGCCACGAGGGGCGACACGTTGCCCGGGTGGAACTTGTCGAACTCGGCGGCGTCCGTGGGCGCGGCGACCATGTCCTCCATCCCCGGCGTCTCGAGGGTCAGGCGGGTGCGGGCCACCGGGGCGATCGCGTTGGCCCGCACGCCGTAGCGCGCGAGCTCGATCGCCTCGATCATGGTGAGGGCGGCGATGCCGGCCTTGGCCGCGCCGTAGTTGGCCTGGCCGACGTTGCCGATCAGGCCGGCGCCCGACGAGGTGTTGACGATCGCCGCCTTCACCTCGGCGCCGTTCTTGGCCTGCTCCCGCCAGTACGACGCCGCGTGGCGGGTCGGGGCGAAGTGGCCGCGCAGGTGGACGTTCATGACCGCGTCCCACTCGTCGGGGCCCATGTTCACGAGCATCTTGTCGCGCAGGATCCCGGCGTTGTTCACCAGCACGTGCAGGTCGCCGAAGGTGTCGAGGGCCAGCTGCACGAGGCGCTCGGCGGCGTCCCAGTCGGCGCAGCTCTCCGTGTGCGCGACCGCCTCACCGCCGAGGGCGACGATCTCGTCGACGACCTCCTGGGCCGGGCCCCGGTCGGTCCCCTCGCCCCGGGGGCTGCCGCCGAGGTCGTTGATCACGAGCTTCGCGCCCTCCGCCGCGAACAGCAGCGCGTGCTCACGGCCGAGGCCGCGACCCGCGCCGGTGATGATGGCGACGCGTCCGTCGAGTGCACCCATGGGTCCTCCGATGCCGGGCCTGCGGTCGGGCGAATGCTACGCGCACCACGCCGGGTGCTCGTCGGCCCAGGGCAGGGCCTCCTCCAGCTGCGCGGCGACCCGCAGGAGCACGTCCTCGCGGGCGTAGGCGGCGACGAGCTGGACCCCGATGGGCAGGCCGTCCCCGTTGCGGTGCAGGGGCAGCGACACCGCGGGCTGCCCGGTGATGTTGAACGGGAACGTGAACACGGTCAGCGCACCCATGGCCTCCGACAGCCCCGGTCCGGCGTTGCCCGGCCCGAGGACCCCGAGCGGCGGGGGCGGCGCGCCGAGCTGGGGGGTGACGAGCAGGTCGTAGCCGTCGCCCCCGTCGCCGGTCGGCGCCCAGAACCGGGCCAGACCCCGGGCGTAGTCGTTGGCCCGCTCGAGCGCGGCGATGTAGCGCACCGCGGTGACCGAGCGGCCGCCCTCGACCAGGGCCTGGTTCCAGGGCTCGAGCTCGGCGGGATCGATGGTGCGTCCGAGCGTGGCGCTCCAGCGGTCGAGGTCGCGCGCGACGAACGTGCCGAAGATGCCGCCGAGCGACTCACCCAGCGCGGGGTCGTCGAGCGCCGGGAGGTCGACCACCTCGACGTGGTGTCCGAGCGCCTCCAGCGCCCGGGCCGCGACGTTCGCCGCCGCCACGCAGTCGGGGTGGACGTCGTCGGTGCTGCGCGGCCGGCGCGTCCGCACGCCGATCCGGAGGCGGCCGGGGTCGGCCCCGACCTCGTCGCGGAACGGTCGGGTCGGGGGCGGGGCGTAGTACGGGTCGCCCGGGACCGGGCCGGCGGTCGCGTCGAGCACGGCGGCGGTGTCGCGGACCGATCGCGTGAGCACGTGCTCGTGGGTGGTCAGGGCCCAGTACTCGCCGAAGCCGGGGCCGAGGCTGTTGCGACCCCGGGTCGGCTTCAGGCCGACCAGGCCGCAGGCGCTGGCCGGGATGCGGATCGACCCGCCCATGTCGTTGCCGTGGGCCACGGCCACCATCCCGGACGCCACCGCCGCGCCCGAACCTCCGCTCGAGCCGCCGGGGGAGTGGTCGAGGTTCCAGGGGTTGTACGTCGCGCCGAAGGCCAGCGGCTCGGTCGTCGCCGAGGTCGCCAGCTCGGGCAGGTTCGTCTTGCCGAGGATCACGAAGCCGGCGGCGCGGTAGCGCGCCACCAGCTCGGTGTCCGACGGCGCGACGTACCCGGCGTCCTTGAGCACCTGCATGCCGCAGTGGTACGGGTCGCCCGCCGAGTGGGCGACCGCGTCCTTGAGCAGCATGGGCACCCCGCGGAACGGACCGTCGGGGAGCGGCCCGGCCGCGGCGGCCCGCGCCTTCTCGAACATCGGGGTGATCACCGCGTTGCACCGTGGGTTGCGGGCCTCGATCCGTGCGATCGCCGCCTCGACCAGCTCGGTCGGGGTGACGGCACCGGCGCGGACCAGCTCCGCCTGCGCCGTCGCGTCGAGCCACTGCCCGTCGTTCGCATCCGTCGTCATGGGGCGATGTTCGCGCGTCCGTCGGGTCCCCGCCGGTGGGCGGATGGACCGGTACGTTCGGATGATGCCTCGGTTGTGCGCCCGGCCCGCCTGCAGCGCCCCGGCCACGGCGACCTTCACCTTCGACGGCCTCCGCCGCATCGTGTGGCTCGCGGCCCTCGCCGACGCCGCCGCGTACTCCGCCGGCGATCTCTGCCGTCGGCACGCCGACCGGCTGCGCGCCCCCCAGCACTGGGAGCTGCGCGACCTCCGGCCCGGTCCCACCGTGGTCGCCCCGGCCGGCACCCCCGCCCCCAGTCGCCACAGCCCACCGCCCCCGGCCCCGAGCGCCCCGGCCCCGGTCCTGCCGTTCGAGGGGACCCCGGCGAGCGCCCCTGCGGCCCGGCGGGTGGGCCGGCCGCTCCTGGCTCCCGCCGGGCCCGAGGCCGAGCCGGCCCCGCCGCCGGCCACGAGCCCGCTCCTCGCCCGGGCCTTCCGGAACGCCGGGTGACCCTCGGCCCGGTCACCCGGGCCGAGAAATGACCGTTTCACCCGAATAATCCGGTGACATGTGCCACACCGGTGGCGCCCCCGGTCCCACCGGGTCGGGGGTTGCCGCCGGGACCAACGGCCCGGCCGGTACCGTCGTCTCCGGAGCCGCCCCGGTGTTCGCGACCCGGGCGAGGCTCCCGTCCCATCCCGGCGGACCTCGCCGCGCGCCCCGGCGCGTGTTCCGGTCCCGCTCCCGGTCCCGCTCCCGATCCCGCTCCCGCTCCCGCTCCCTGTCCCGCCCCCGAACCCGGAGGAACCACCGTGCGTCACCACCTCGAGCGCCTCGCCCCCACGCTGCTCGCCGCCCTCGCGGCGGGCGGCGTCGTGGCCGTGTGGGCCCTGCCCGCCGATGCCGAACCCACCGCACCGCGACGGGATCGCCTCCATGCGGAGCGGCCGATCGCCGCCCCCGACGACTCCCCCGGCGCCACCCCGCTCGACGTCGCCCACGCCCTCGCCCTCGACGAGGTCGCCACCCCCGAGGCCGAGCCCGACCTCCGTCCCGACCCGTCCCCCGACCCGGAGCGGCCCGGCCGCCCGGCCGGCCCCGCCGCCACCGCACCGGACGCCGCCCCGACCGCCACCCCGGACGCCACCCCGACGGTCCCGGCGGGGACGTGCGCCGGCGACGTGGACTGCTTCCTCGCCTGCACCCGGGCCCACGAGTCCGACACCTCCGGCGGCTACGGCGCCGTGAGCGCCGGGGGCCACTACCGCGGGGCGTACCAGTTCCAGCAGCGCACCTGGGACGCCGCCGTCACCGGCGCCGGCTTCGGCGAGTACGCCGGTCTCCCCGCCGACGCAGCGCCACCCGAGGTGCAGGACGCCGCGGCTGCGCACCTGTACGCGGTGTCGGGCAACCGCCCGTGGGGCGGCCGGTGCTGACCGTCCCGGGCCCGCGGCCGGCCGGCGGCGTTCGCGGCCCCGTCTAGCCTCGGCGGCGTGCCCGACCCCGTCCCCGTCGACCGAACCGGGCTCGCACCCGACCTCGACCTCGGCGCGTTCAGCGACGCGGGCCCGTGGGTGGTCGAGCCCGATCGCCTCGTGTGGCGGCGGGGGCTCGACCGCATCCGGGTCCGGACCCGCCGGAGCGTCGGCCCCCTGCTGGCCCACCGGCGGCTCCCACCCGTCGGCCGCTTCGGCCGGGTGCTGGCGGGCGTGGGCGCGGCGCTCGGACCGTGGTACGTGCGGGAGCGGGGAACGCCCGACTCGCGGGCCGCCCTCTCGCGGCGGCTCCGCCGGCAGTTCGAGCGGCTCGGCTCGACCTACGTGAAGCTCGGTCAGATCATCTCGGCGTTCGAGGGCCTCTTCCCCGACGAGCTCGTGCAGGAGTTCAAGAAGCTGCGCGACCAGGTGCCGCCCGAGCGGTTCGCCGACGTCCGGGCCGTGATCGAGGCCGACCTCGGCCGACCGCTCGACACGATCTTCGCCGAGTTCGACGAGCAGCCGATCGCGGCGGCGTCCATCGCGCAGGTCCACGCGGCGCGCCTGCTCACCGGCGAGGAGGTCGTGGTCAAGGTCCAGCGCCCCCGCGTGGCCGAGCTCGTGCGGTCCGACCTGCGGGCCCTGGCCTGGCTCGGCCCGTTCCTGGTCGGACGCATCCCGATCGCCGCGCTGGCGAACCCGCCCGCCCTGGTCGAGCTGTTCGCCGAGCAGATCGTCGAGGAGCTCGACTTCCGGCTCGAGGCCGAGAACATGCTCGACCTCGCCCGCGTGTTCGCCGTGACCGGGCAGCGCACGATGATCGTGCCCCGCCCGCATCCGTACTGGGTGAGCCGGCGCGTCCTCGTGATGGAGCGGATGCGGGGCTTCGCCTTCGACGACGTCGAGGCCATGCACGCCGCCGGCCTCGACACCGACGCGATCCTGCGGGCCGGGCTCATCGCCTGCCTGGAGGGCGCGCTGATCCACGGCGTGTTCCACGGCGACCTCCACGGGGGCAACCTCCTGGTCCAGCCCGACGGCCGCACCGTGCTGTTCGACTTCGGGATCACCGGGCGCCTGGCCGACGCCCAGCGGCTCGCGTTCCTGCGCCTCCTGATCACCGGGACGGCCGGCGACGTCAAGGGCCAGCTCGGGGCGCTGCGCGACCTCGGCGCCTTCCCGCCCGACACCGACCTCGAGGCGGTCTTCGTGGACCTCGAGCTCGACCGGCCGCCCCCCGACCCCACGCAGATGTCGGCCGAGGAGCTCGTGCTCGAGATGCAGGAGCTGGTCAAGAAGCTCCTCGCCTACGGCGCGCGGGCGCCGAAGGACCTCATGCTCTTCGTGAAGAACCTCATGTTCCTCAACGCCGCGACGGCCACCCTCGCCCCCGACCTCGACCTCCTCGGCGAGATCGCCCACGTCCACACCTACTTCCTGTCGCAGCACGGCGAGCGCCTCGTGCGCGACCTCGGCCTCGATCCCACCGCCTCGGCCGTGGACGTCGACGCGGTCAAGGCCTCGCTGCTGGTGCCGCCCGAGGTCGAGCGGGTGACGTTCCGGGAGCTCCAGGAGCGGCGCCGGCTCATCCTCGACCGCATGCAGCGCACCCCCCGCACCGGTCGCCGCCGCCGGGCCTGAGCGGATACGGTCACCCCGGTGGAGGGGGGTTCGGCCTTCGACGCGCCGGTCCGCACCGCGTACGCGGCGCGTCTGACCCGCAAGCGCATCGTCCTGACGATGGTCGCGGCGATGTCGGGCATGTTCCTGGCCAGCCTCGACGCCACCATCGTCTCCACCGCGATGCCCACCATCGTCGGGGAACTACGGGGCGTCGACCAGTACGCCTGGGTGTTCTCCAGCTATCTCCTCGCCGAGATCGCGACGATCCCGCTGTGGGGCCGACTGTCCGACATGTTCGGCCGGAAGAGGATCTTCCTGATCGGCATGGCGATCTTCCTCGTCGGTTCGGCGTTCGCCGGCCTGGCCGGCTCCATGACCATGCTCGTGCTGTGCCGCGGCATCCAGGGGATCGGGGCCGGTTGCCTCCTCCCCGTGGCCCAGACGATCACCGCCGACCTGTTCACGCTCGAGCAGCGGGCGAAGGTGGCCGCGTTCTACTCGGGCCTGTTCGGGTTCTCGGCCGTGCTCGGTCCCCTGATCGGTGGGTTCATCACCGACCACCTCTCGTGGCGGTGGGTCTTCTACGTGAACCTGCCCATCGGGATCGTGGCGATGGTGCTCGTCGCCGTGGTGATGATCGAGCCGCTCGAGCACCGGACCCGCCACCGCCTCGACTGGGCGGGCATCGCCACCCTGTTGGGATGGACGGTCCTGCTGGTGTACGCGCTGGAGTCGGGCGGCCGGGAGCAGCCCTGGGGCTCGCCGGTCGTCCTCGGGTGCTTCGCGGGGAGCGCGATCCTCTTCGGCCTGTTCGTCGCGGCCGAGCGCCGGGCCGCCGAGCCCCTCATCCCGTTCGACCTGTTCGCGATCCCGGTGCTGCGCGCCGCCGCGGTGATCGCGATCGCGATCGGCGTGGCGATGTTCGCGATGACGTCGTTCCTCCCGCTGTTCGTGCGGGTGGTCATCGGGGGGTCGGCCACCGCAGCGGGGCAGGTCCTCACCCCCATGATGCTCGCGCTCATGTTCGGGTCGGCGATCGGCGTGAAGCTCGTCCTGCGCATGGGCTACCGGAACCTCTGCGGGATCGGCTTCGGCATCGCCGGCATCGGCGTGTTCCTCCTGACCCGGCTCACGGTCGAGGCGACCCGGCTCGAGGTGAGCCTGGCGATGGTGCCGATCGGGTTCGGCACCGGGTTCGTGTTCATGGCCAGCGCGCTCGCGGCCCAGAGCTCCGTCGACCTGCCCCGGATGGGGGTGGCCACGGGCCTGGTCAACTTCACCCGCCAGCTCGGCGGGGCGGTCGGGGTGGCGATCGCGGCGGCGGTCCTGCTCGGGGGCCTCACCCGGCGGCTGACCGAGGCCTTCCCCGGCCAGACCATCGACACCTCGGCCCTCGTCACCCCGACCGAGGGGCAGACGATCCCGCCGGCCGCACGCCAGCTCGTCCGGGAGGCGTTCGCGGGCTCCCTGCACTCGGTGTTCGTGATGGCGCTCGTCGTCATGGTGATCGGCGCCTGCACCGTGCTGCTGATGCCCCGGGGCAGCGCCACCCAGCTCCGTGACGAGGCCCAGGCCGGCTTGGCCGCCGACCTCGCCGCCCATCCGGAGGAGATCGTCGAGTACGGGCTCGCCGAGCCACCCGTCGATGGGCCTCCCGCCGACCCCGGGCGTGCCACCATGAGGCCATGACCGACACCCCCCCCACCGCATCCCCGGACGCCCCTCCGGCCGCCGCCCCGGCCCCGGCGTCCCGCCGGAAGGGCCGGTGGCGGAGCGTGGTCTCGGCGGTCCTGGTGGTGCTGACGGCGCTGCTGGCGCCGTTGAGCGTGACCGCGGTCTGGCTGCACGAGCGGATCCTCGACGCCAACGGCTACGTCGACACCGTCGCGCCGCTCGCGCAGAACCGGGTCGTCACCGATGCGCTCGCCGTCCGCGTCGTCGAAGAGCTGTTCCAGGCCACCGACCTCGAGCGGCGGGTCGCCGACGCGCTCCCGGGTCCG
This sequence comes from uncultured Actinomycetes bacterium, assembly GCA_903899845.1. Classification (GTDB taxonomy): domain Bacteria; phylum Actinomycetota; class Acidimicrobiia; order IMCC26256; family PALSA-555; genus CAIUKV01. Next base: position 5,691 of record CAIUKV010000003.1, on the reverse strand, counting down.
GTCGACGTCCTCGGTCCGGCGCTCACGTCGTCGCTGCGGGGCCTCGCCACCGACCAGGCCCAGCAGTTCCTCCAGTCGGACACCTTCTCGGATCTCTGGATCCGGGCCAACCGGATCGCCCACAAGGAGGTCACCCGCCTGTTCACCGGCCGGGGCAAGTCGGTCCAGCAGCAGGGCGACAAGATCGTGCTCGACCTCGGGGCCGTCGCCGACGACGTCCGTGACCAACTGGTCAAGGAGGGCGTGAGCGTCCTGCGCCGGGTGCCGATCCCCCAGGACACCATCGAGGTGAGCATCTTCCAGTCGGACCTCGTCACGCGTCTGCAGTCGACCTTCGCCCTCCTCGACCGGCTCGTCGTCGTGCTGCCGATCCTCTTCGTCCTGTCGCTGGCGGGGGCGATCCTCACGTCGCGTCGCCGCCGCACCGTGATCGTGGTGGTGGGCGTCGCGGTGGCGGCGACCACGGCGCTGCTCGCCGCCGGCATCGACGCCGGCGAGCGCATCACCGTCGACCAGGTGGGGCCGAGCGCCATCGATCCCGCTGCGGTGGGTCAGGTCTACGACACCCTCGTGAGCGCGCTCCGGGACTGGTCGTCGTACCTGATCGCCACTGCGTTGCTCGTGGCGGTGGTGGCGCTCGTCGCCGACCCGAACTGGATCGGCCGGGTCGCGGTCCGCGTCCGGGGTGACGGCGCCGAGGTGCCCGCCGGGATCGCCTGGATCCGGGCCAACCGAGCCGTGCTCCTCGGTGCGATCACGGCCGTCGGGGTCCTCGTCCTCGTCGCCTGGCCGGCACCGACCCTCCTGGTGCTGGCGTTGGTGGTGCTCGTGACCGCGGTCGTCCTGGCCACGGTGGTGGCGTTGGCCCGCCTGGCGCCGGCCCCGGCGGCCGCCCCGACCGGGGACCCCGGCCCGGCGGCGTGACGATCGCCGGGCTCCTCGCCGCCATCCCGAGCCCCGACGAGGGGGTCGTCGCCCTCGGCCCCCTGCGACTGCACGCCTACGGGCTGCTGATCGCCCTCGGGGTGATCGTCGCGGTGAAGATGACGATGGTGCGGTGGGGGCGCAAGGGGGGCGCGCCGAGCGACATCCTCGACGGCGCGCTCGTCGTCGTGATCGCCGGCGTCGTCGGGGCCCGGATCTACCACGTGCTCACCGACCACGACCGGTTCGCCGGGCGCTGGCTCGACGTCTTCGCGGTGTGGCGCGGCGGCCTGTCGATCTGGGGCGCGGTGATCGGGGGTGCGGTGGCCGTCGCGGTGCTGGCCCGCCGCAAGCACGCCCGTGCGCTGGCGGTGGCCGACTGCGTGGTGCCGGGACTGTTCTTCGCCCAGGCCATCGGCCGCTGGGGGAACTGGTTCAACCAGGAGCTGTTCGGGCGGCCCACCGACCTGCCCTGGGCGCTCGAGATCACGGCCGCGAAGCGCCCGGTGGGGTTCGAGGCGTTCACCACCTTCCACCCGACCTTCCTCTACGAGTCGCTGTACTGCCTGCTCGGTGGGATCGCCCTCCTGTGGATCGACCGTCACCGCCGGCTCCGGCGGGGGCAGCTCACGGCGGGCTACGTGGTGATCTACACGTTCGGCCGGTTCTTCTTCGAGAACCTGCGCGTGGACACCGCCCCCGAGGTCCTCGGGCTGCGGTTCAACGCGTGGGTGAGCCTGGTGCTGTTCGTCGGTGGGCTCGGGTGGCTCGGATGGCTGGGCCGGCACGGTGAGGACGCCGACGCACCGCTGTTCCGGACCGTCCCCGACCGTTCGGGGCCCCGAGGCTCCGGCCCGTCCGCCGACCCCGTAGCCTGACCCCGTCCGGCGGGCGCTGCGGCCTCCCGGACCACCCCGTGTCCCGGATCGTCCCGGAGGATCCCGTGTCCGTGCCGTCCCCCAGCGTCGCCACGGCGGCCGCCCGCGCGGTCGACGTCACCAAGGTCTACGGGCAGGGCGACACCGCCGTCCACGCGCTCGCCGGGGTCTCGGTCGACTTCCGGCGCGGCCAGTACGCCGCGATCATGGGCCCGTCGGGCTCGGGCAAGTCCACGCTGCTGCACTGCCTCGCCGGCCTCGACCGGGTGTCGGGCGGTCAGGTCTTCCTCGGCGACGACGAGATCAGCGCCATGAGCGAGAAGGAGCTCACGCTCGTCCGGCGCGACAAGATCGGCTTCGTCTTCCAGGCCTACAACCTCGTGCCCACCCTCACCGGGCTGGAGAACATCGGCCTGCCCCTCGCGCTGGCCGGCCGCACGCCCGATCCCGAGTGGCTCGACCGCATCCTCACCACCGTCAACCTCGCCGACCGGGTCGGTCACCGGCCCAACGAGCTGTCGGGGGGCCAGCAGCAGCGGGTCGCGGTGGCCCGGGCGCTCGTGAGCCGACCCGAGGTGATCTTCGCCGACGAGCCGACGGGGAACCTCGACTCCCGGTCGGGGGCCGAGATCCTCGGCTTCATGCGCGACGCGGTCCGGGAGCTCGGACAGACGATCGTCATGGTCACCCACGATCCGGTGGCCGCCTCGTACGCCGACCGGGTCGTGTTCCTCGCCGACGGCAAGATCGTCGACGAGCTCGCCGGTCCCACGGTGGACTCGGTGATGGACCGCATGCGCCGGCTCGGCGACTGACCCCGGCCCGACCATGTGGCGCGTCACGCTCCGGGGCCTGGTGGCCAAGAAGTTCCGCCTGGCGTTGTCGTCGCTGTCGATCGCGCTCGGGGTGGCGTTCATGGCCGGCACCTTCGTGCTCACCGACACCCTCGGGGGCGTGTTCGACGGCCTGTTCACCAACACCACCCAGGGCGTCGACGCCGTGGTCCGCTCGAAGCTCCCGTACGAGCCCACCGGCGGCCAGGTCAGCCGGGACCAGCTCCGGCCCCCCGTCCCGGAATCGCTGGTGGACGTCGTGCGCGACGTCGACGGGGTGGCCCGGGCCGAGGGCAGCCTGCTCGGCTACGCGCTGGTGATCGGGAGCGACGGGGAGGCGCTCCAGGGCCAGGCCCCGACCTTCGGGCTCCCGTGGTACCCGCGGTCCGACACGGTCAACCAGTCGTCCGAGATCGTGAAGGGGCGTGCGCCGCGTGCCCCCGACGAGGTCGCGTTCGACATCCGGACGTTCGAGGACGGGGGCTTCCGCATCGGCGGTCCGGCCCGGGTGTCGTTCCAGACCGTGCCTCCCCGCGAGTTCCGGGTCGTGGGCGCGTTCCTCTTCGGGGGCTCGAAGGACGGCCCGGTGGGGGCGACGCTGTCGGCGTTCACCCCGACGACGGCGCAGGAGGTGATGAACCGGGTCGGCCAGTGGGACCTGATCGAGGTGCGGGCCGCCGACGGGGTGTCGCAGACCGAGCTGCGCGACAACCTGCGGGCCGCGCTGCGGGCGGACGGGCTCGCCGCCGACTACGAGTCGATCACCGGCCAGCAGCTGGCCGACGAGCAGGCCGACGAGCTCAAGTCGAATCTCTCGATCTTCAACACCTTCCTGCTGGTGTTCGCGCTCGTCGCCCTGTTCGTGGGTGCCTTCGTGATCTACAACACGTTCTCGATCACGGTGGCCCAGCGCATCCGGGAGATCGGGCTGCTGCGGGCCCTGGGCGCGACCGGCCGCCAGGTGAACCGGGCCGTGGTCGGTGAGGCCCTGGTCGTCGGGATCCTGTCGTCGGTGATCGGGATCCTGCTCGGGATCGGTCTGGTCCCGCTGTTGCAGGGGCTGCTCGCCGGGTTCGGCATCGATCTGCCCGACGGGCCGCTCGTGATCGCGTCGAGGACGATCGTGGTGTCGTTCCTCGTCGGAACCGTCGTCACCGTCGTCTCGTCGCTGGCCCCGGCCCGGCGGGCGTCCCGGGTCGCCCCCATCACCGCTCTGCGCGACCAGGCGCTGGACCCGGCGGCGAACCGCCGCCGCTATCTGTGGGGTCTGGCCTTCTGGGTGGTCGGTGCGGTGATCCTGCTCGTCGGCCTGTTCGGGGGCGCGTCGGGGGGTGATTCGGCCATGCTGATCGGCGCCGGGGCGTTCTTCGCCTTCATCGGCGTGGCGATGCTCAGCCCGTTGCTCGCCGGGCCCGCCGCTCGCATGCTCACCTGGCCCGCTCGCCGGCGGGGCCGGGTCACGGCCCGACTCGCCAGCGAGAACGCCGAGCGCAACCCGCGACGCACCGCATCGACCGCATCGGCACTCATGATCGGGCTCACCCTCGTGTCGATGGTCGCCGTGCTCGCGGCGTCCCTCAAGGGGTCGTTCACCGAGACCATCCGGGGCCAGTCCACGGCGGACTTCGTGCTGTCACCCAAGGGCTTCTTCCCGTTCTCGCCGGCCGCGGCCGAGCGGATCCAGGAGGAGCTGCCCGACGCCACCGTGGTCGAGTACCGCATCGGGGTGATCCAGATCGGGAACGACACCGTGAACGTGCTCGGCGCGTCCCCCGACTTCACCGAGATCACCAAGATCGGGCTGAAGCCCGGGGCCCGCCGGGACGCGTTCGCGCGGGGCGGCCTGTACGTCGAGGCACCCGAGGCCCGGGCCCGGAACCTGCGGGTGGGCGACACCGTCGACGTGCGCTTCCCCGACGGACCGGGGCAGCTCACCGTCCAGGGGATCTACGCAAAGGAGCTGCCTCCGCCCTTCGACCCGCCGTTCGTGCTCTCGCTCGCGGACTGGGACCGGTTCCCGACCGCCGAGGACCTCTCGGTCAGCATCCTCAAGGGGCCCGACACCACCACCCGGGAGGCCCGGCGGGTGGTGGAGCGGGTGGCGGCCGAGGTCGGGGGGATCGACGCCGACGACCTCGCCAGCTTCATCGACCGTCAGATCGCCCAGTTCGACCAACTGCTCAACCTCGTCTACGTGCTCCTGATGCTCGCCGTGGTCATCGCCCTCGTCGGCATCGTCAACACCCTCGCCCTCTCGGTCTACGAGCGGACCCGGGAGATCGGCCTGCTGCGCGCGGTCGGGATGACCCGCCGCCAGCTCCGCCGGATGGTGCGGGGCGAAGCGCTGATCGTGTCGGCGTTCGGCGCCCTGCTCGGCCTCGTCATCGGCGTCGTGTTCGGGTTCCTGATCGTGCAGTCGGTGTCGAGCGAGGGCATCGAGTTCGCCCTGCCGGTGGGGCAGCTGGTGGTGTTCGTGGTGCTCGCGGTGCTGGCCGGCCTCGTCGCCGGGATCCCGCCGGCCCGCCGGGCCGGCCGGCTCGACGTGCTGCGGGCCATCACCTCGGAGTGACCGTCGCCGCCGAGTGAACAGCGGGACCTTGACCGCGGAGTGACCAGCGGGGTCGTGACCCCGTGCCGACCAGGGAGTGACGGAGATGGACGGACCGACCGTGCTGGTGGAGCGTGACGGCGGCGTGGCCCGGATCACGCTGCACCGGCCCGACGCCGCCAACGGGATCGATCTGCGCATGGCCGAGGAGCTGCTCGACGCAGCCACCGGCCTGGCCGACGACCCGGACGTGCGGGCGGTGCTGCTGACCGGCTCGGGGGTGCGCTTCTGCGGCGGCGGCGATGTCAAGGCCTTCGCCGAACTCGGCGACCGCCTCGGCCATCACATCCGGGAGATCACCGTCCCGCTGCACGCGGCGATCTCGCAGCTGGTGCGGCTCGACGCCCCGGTGGTGTGCGCGGTGCAGGGCAGCGCGGCGGGGGCCGGTCTCGGCCTGGTCGCCGCCGCCGATCTCGTGGTCGCGGGCGAGTCGGCGAAGTTCGTCATG
>CAIUKV010000002.1 GCA_903899845.1 uncultured Actinomycetes bacterium | reverse complement strand
GGCCACCACGCCGACCTGGTCCCCCAGGGTCGGCTCCTGCTGCTCGGCAACCCCAACGACCCGGCCGGGCTCACGCTCGTGGACCGGGACGATCTCCCCGCCCTCGCCACCCTGGCCGCCGAGCAGGCTCGGGCCGGGCCGTGATCGGGGCGTGGGCGGGCCGCGCGGCGGCTTCGGCCGCGCGGCGTGCTTCGGCCGATCGCGGCAGTGCCGGTCAGCCGGCGAGGAAGTCGAGGATCTCGGGCTGGGCCGCGGGGTCCTGCACGAAGAACATGTGCCCGCCCTCGTAGACGCGCAGCGTCGCACCGGGGACACGCGCCGCGATGGCCTCGCTGTTCGCCGGTGGCGCGATGCCGTCGTAGCGTCCGGCGGCGACGAGCGTCGGGCAGGTGATCGCGCCGAGACGGTCCACCACGTCGTGGCGACTGCGGGCGTCGAGCTGCATGGCCATGCCCCGCTGCACCTCCTCGGGCACCGCCTCGGCCCGGCGCCCGGTGACGAGCTCGGCGAGCATCCGGTCGCCGTCGTGAACGGCGAGGTACTCCGGGGTGAACCGGGTGTCCAGCAGCGTCGTGTGCATGGCGGCGACGCCCACCGAGTCCTCGTCGGCCAGGGTGTGCAGCGGGTACGACGCGAACTCGCCTCCCGGCGACGTGCACACCAGCGCGAGGCGCTCCACGCGATCGGGGTGGGTGACGGCGAGCTCCTGGGCGACCATGCCGCCGAAGCTGATCCCGACCACCCGGCACCGGTCCCAGCCGACGTGGTCGAGCAGCGCCACCGCGTCGGCGGCGTAGTCGGCCATCTCGTACGGCCCCGGGGGGACGCCGGTCCGACCCAGACCCCGCTGGTCGTGGGCGAGCACGTCGAAGCGCGCCGCGTACGGGTCGAGCAGCAGTGCAGTGGCGGCCAGGGTCGCGCCGCTGCCGTTGCAGAACAGCAGCCGCGGGCCTGCGCCGCGCCGCTCGTGGTGAAGGTCGATCCCGTTGACGTGGGCGGTGGGCATGGTCGCTGTCGCGTCCTCGGTTTGGCTCGCTCAGCGGCCCGGCGTGGGAGCCGGCGCCGCGCCCGATGTGGGACCGGGCGTCGGCACCAGCGTGAACTCCGAGCGCACCGGCGCGCCCACCGCGGCGTCACGCCGGCCGACGAACGTGCCGTACCCGCCCGCGGCGGCGTACCGCCCGGTGCCGCCCGTGATGGTGAGCAGCGCCTCGACGATGCTGCCCCCGTCGCTCTGGGGGATGGCCCTGCCGTACATCTCGGCCACGATGGCCGAGCCGTCGGGCCAGCCGAAGGTCACGAACCCGAAGAACGGGCCCCGGCCGCTCTCGTACGAGACGTTGCCGAGCATGTCGCACAGCACCGGCTGACCGTCGAGGGTGGCCGTGCCGACCAGGTGGTTCCAGCCGTAGCGGAGGTTGGGCAGCGCGTCGTTCAGGATGCTGCCGACCGACGCGATCTCGGTGGTGAGCGTGATCGGCGGCCGCAGCACCCCGTCGGGGGGCAGCGACGTCGCCAGCGCGTCGCCGGTGAGGATCGCCTGGGTCCCGACGAACCGCGTGGCGCCCCGGTTCTCGGCCCGGTGCACGGTGAGGGGGAGCTCGACCAGGGTCTCGCCCTTGCGGATCGTGAACTCGGTGGGTGCCGACTCGGTCCGGGTTCGCCCCTTGCGGTCGATCACCATCATCTCGCCCACGTCGACCGTGAACACCGCAGCACCCTCCTCCACCCGCATCATCACGACGCCGGGGTGGACGTGGGTCGGCACCTCGGCGCCGGGCTTCGCGGTGACCCGCACCATCGCCAGGCGCTGGCCCGGGGCGTTGATGGGGTCGGTCGCCCCGAACGACTGCACGCGGAGCCCGGGCGGCGGGGCCGCCGTGGTCGCCGTGGTCGGCGCGCCGCCGGTGGTGGCGGTCGTCCGGGCCGACGAGGGCCCGGCGGGCACCGTGCTCACAGGGGTCGGGCCGCTGGTCTGGGCGCCGGCCCCGGGCGCCCCCGGACCGACGAGGGCGCCCAGCGCGAGCAGCGACACCGCCACGATCGGACGGCGGACGGCAGACATCAGGTGGCTCCTTCGGTGGACTCGGTCGGATGGCCGGACCCGGCGGCCCCAGCGGGAACGGTCGACCCGGTCGACCCAGTCGACCCGGCGGCCCCGGCGTCGCGGCGGGCCCGGCGCTCGGCGTCGGCGGCGTTGAGGCGCTTCATGGTGCCGAGCGGGTCGGCCCGGAACGCCGCCACCGACGCCTGGTGCCCGGCCAGGGCCTGGAACTCGGCCCCGGCCCGCATCGCGGCCCGCACCCCCATCACCTCGGCCTGACGGTGCACCATCCGCTTGTTGAGCTGGGCGAGGTCGGTGGCCACGGCCGCCACCCGCTCGGCGACGTCGAGCACCTCGGCCTCGAGCGACGCCGGCGGGAACGCCCGGTTGGCCCAGCCGATCGCCGCGGCCTCCGCCCCGGTGAGGTCGTCGCCGGTCAGCATGATCTCGAGCGCCCGGCGCACCCCGAGCAACGGCATGTGGTACTGCCAGTCCGGCGGCGACGCCACCCGAACCACCGGGTACCCGATGCGGGCGTCGTCGGCGACGTACACGAGGTCGCAGGCCTGGGCCAGCTCGGTCGCCCCGGCGATCGCGTACCCGTGCACCTGCGCGATCACCGGCTTGGCCAGGTCCCAGAACCGGAACCAGGTGTCGGTGGCCTGGCGGGTCCAGGCCCCGTCGCCGGGTGCCGAGTGGAACGGCGGGTCCACCATGAGCCCACCCCCGAGGTCGTACCCGGCCGAGAAGCAGTCACCGCCGCCCCGGATCACCGTGACCCGGACGTCGTCGTCGTGGTCGTTCCCCTCGAGCACGCGCAGGATCTCGGTGCGCATCGGCGTGTCGATCGCGTTGCGCTTGTCGGGCCGGTCGAGGGTGATCCGGGCCACGAAGGGCGCCGGTCGATCCACCCGGATGGTGCGGAACGCGGTCGTCGCGTCGTCGGTCGGGTCCGGTGTCGCTGCCACCATGTCAGCCCTCCCCGCGGGTGGTACGGGTGTCGGTGTCGCGCCCGGTGTCACGCCCGGTGTCACGGTCGGCGGCTTGGTCGGCGGCACGAGGATCGACGTCGCGGGTGCCGGCGAGGTCGGCGAGGAGGGCGAGCCCCTCGGTCCCCTCGCCCCGCACGATCAGCCCGGTCAGGCCCCGGAACGTCCGCGCCCCCCACTCCCGTCGGATGCGGTCGGGCGAGCCGATCAGCGCGCCCTGCTCGAGGTACTCGTCGGGCACCGCGGCCACCGCCGCATCCTTCTCGCCCGCCAGCCACAGCTCCTGGATGCGGGCCGCGGCCTCGGGGAAGCCGCGGCGGGCCATCGCGGCACGGTGGTAGTTGTGGGTGGGCGAGCCCATGCCCCCGACGTACATCGCCGTGAGCGGACGCATCGCGTCGAGCGTCGCCTGCACGTCGTCGGTGACGACCACCGACACGCCGCCGAAGACCTCGAAGTCGGCGGGCGCGCCGCCCCGGCGGGCGAAGCCGGCGTCGAGGTGCGGACCGGAGACCTCGGGGCCATCGTCGCCCCAGCCCATCGGGAGCAGACCGTCGGCGACCTCCGCCGCCAGCGCGGTGTTCTGCGGGCCGCCGGCCGCGAGCCAGATCGGGATCTCGCCCGCAGGGTGGAGGATCGAGCGCAGCGGCTTGCCCTGCCCGAGTGCGCCCGGGCCGGTGTAGGGCAGGGGGAACTCGACCCCGTCGTTGGTGAGCGGCTCGCGGGCGAACACCTTGCGCATGATCGCCACGTACTCGCGCAGGCGCCGGACCGGGCTCCCCCACGGCTGGCCGTACCAGCCCTCGACGATCTGGGGCCCCGACACCCCGAGGCCGACGATCACCCGCCCGCCCCCGGCCAGCGCGTCGATGGTCATGGCCTGCATCGCGGTGGCGGCGGGGGTGCGGGCGGCGATCTGGGCGATGTTCGTGCCGAGCCGGATGCGGTCGGTGAGGGCGGCGAGGTAGGCGAGCGGGGAGAAGGCGTCCGAGCCGTAGGCCTCGGCGGTCCAGACCGAGTGGTAGCCGAGGGCCTCGGCGGCACGCACCTGCTCCACCGGCACGGCCATGGTGGCGCCGCGGTAGAGGTCGAGGCCGAGGGCGAGCTTCACGGGGACCTCCAGGTGCCCACCGGCGGGCACGGGACCGGGACGGCGGAAACGGGAACGGGACGGGTGGAAACGGCGGGAACGGGACGGGTGGGAACGGCGAGAACGAGACGGGCGGGAACGGGAGCGAAGCCGTGCGCCGCCCCATGGTCGCCCGGCGAACCCGCTCCGGACAACCTGAGGATCCGGCGGGTCGCCCGGTCGGCGGGTCGGCGGACCGGCAGGTAGTCCAGTCGGCGGGTCGCCCGGTCGGCGGGTCGGCGGACCGGCAGGTAGTCCAGTCGGCGGGTCGCCCGGTCGGCGGGTCGATGGGTCGCCGGACCGGCGGGTCGTCCCGTCGGCGGGCCGAGAGGCGGGCCGAGAGGCGGGCGGGCGGAGGGCGCGGGGCCCCTCCACTACGCTCCGCGGCGTGGACGACGTCGCCCGGAGCCTGCTGCGCGCCTGGTGGGACCAGGTCTGGCACGCCGGTGACCTCGACGCGGTCGACGACCTGTGCACCGATCCGTTCGTGCGCCACACCTCGGCCGGGAGCGAGACCATCAGCCGGGCCACCTACAAGGCGAAGCTCGTGGCGAGCCAGCGTCTCCTCTACCGGCCCACCACGACGATCGACGACGAGGTGGTGGCGGGCGACCGCATCTGGGCCCGGTCCACCAGCGAGGGCCTGAACCTCGACACCGAGCGGGTGACCACGATCACCTGGCTCACCGTGCACCGCGTCGAGGACGGCCGCTTCGCCGAGGCGTGGATCGCCGCGCTGACCGGCGTCCGCTGGGACCACTGACCCGCTCCGCCCCTACTCCTTCTCCTCCTTCCCAGCACAGGACCCTTCCCAGCACAGGACCCTCTCCGGCACAGGACCCTTCCCGGCACAGGACCCTCCCCGACCTTGGGACGGTGGACCACCGCATCGGTGGTCGTCCGTCACGTGCGCAAGAAGGAGCACGCAGGGGGAGGGCACGGGCGGGGGTGGGGCCGCGACCGAGAGGCACCGCAGTCGGGCGCGCGGAAGGATCAGCCGATGTCGCGCTCGACGAACGCAGGCTCGCGCCGACCCGCCAACGCGGCCCAGCCGACGATCATCGCCGAGACCAGCCCCATCCCGGCGAGCGTCGGTCGCAGCCCGATCGCGTCGGCCAGGATGCCGAGCGGGAGCGCCGCGATCCCGAAGCCGCTGAAGCCGAGCATGACCAGCCCCTGCAGGCGGCCGTGGTAGTCGAAGTCGCTCAGCATGAGGAGCAACGACTGGTTCGACGTCTGGAACATGAGCGACGCCGCCCCGACCGCGGGGAGGACCACGAGGCCCACCGCGAACACCGGCGTCACGCCGAGCACCACGATGCCGAGACCGAACGCGATCCCGGCGACCACGAGCCGGCGCCAGAGATCGGGGTTCGCGACACGGGCGCCGACGAACGCGGCGGTCACCGCACCGACCGAGGTCACCGCGGACATGAGGCCGTAGGCCCCGGCCCCCACCCCGAAGAGGTCGGAGGCCACCGCCGGGAGGAACGCCAGGTACGGGTATCCGATCATCACCACGCCGAGTGACGCCACCACCAGAATGAGGAGATGGCGCTCCCGGCGCACGTACCCGAAGCCCTCACGCAGCTCCTCGAGCGGCGACCGGGTCGGCCGGTGCGGTGACGGCAGCCCCGGGGGCAGCCAGAGGTTGATGACGGTCGCCACCGCGCACAGACCCGCCGTACCGAGGAACACCGCCTTCTCCCCGAACGCGCCGAGCGCGATGAGCAGACCCGCGATCGACGGACCGACGATGCGCATCCCCTCGGCGCTCATCTGGCCGAGCGAGACCGCGTTGGCCAGCTGACCCCGCTCGACCAGCTCGGCGGTGAACGCCATCCGGGTCGGGCCGAACAGGGAGAAGGCGAGGGCCTGCATCGCCGAGGTGGCGAGCAGCATCCAGTACTCGACGAAGCCGAAGGCATCGGCCAGGCCGAGCCACAGCGCGCTCAGCGTCAGCACGGTGCCGGCCAGCACCAGCACCCGCCGCTTGGGCAGCCGGTCGGCCACCACCCCACCCCACGGGGCGAGCACCAGCGACGGCACCCCGAAGGCCAGGAGCACACCCCCGAGGCCGGCGTTGGTGCCGGTCAGCCGCAGGGCGAGCCAGCCCCGGGCGATGGTCTGGGCGGTGACGGCGAGGAAGACGAAGAGCCCGCCGAGCCACAGCGTTCGATAGTCGGGCGACCGCAGCGAGACGAAGGCGCCGCCACCCGACCCCCGACTCACGGGGTGGTCGGTCCTGGACGGCGGCTCACGTCGGCAGCCTACGCAGTCGTCGCGACCCGCTCCCGCAACCGGACGCCACGTCCCGACGGCCGACCCGGGCGGCGACGCCGGACCGGCGGCGCCCGGGTCGGAACCCGGGGTACGGCGCGGGAGGGCGGATCGGGCTAGCCTCCGGGCGCTGACCCCGGGAGGACACATGTTCCGCAACATCGTCGTGGGAACCGACGGTTCCGACACCGCCGCCATCGCCGTCGCCGCCGCCACCGAACTCGCCCGGCTCACCGGGGCGACCCTGCACATCGCCACCGTCGGCGGGGCCACCACCTCGGCCATGCTCGGCGACCCGCTCGCCGGTGCGGCGGCCATGTCGATCGCCGCCGAGGAGACCCGCGACGAGCTCACGAGCATCGTCGACCGGGCGGCCGGGCCCGCGCGCGAGCAGGGCGTCACCGTGGCCACCCACGCCCTGATCGGCAGTGCGGCACAGGCCCTGTGCGACCTCGCCGAGAGCGTCGACGCCGACCTGCTCCTCGTCGGGAACCGGGGAATGCACGGCGGCCGCCGCTTCCTCGGCAGCGTCCCCAACACCATCTCGCACCACGCGCCCTGCAGCGTCCTGATCTACGAGACCACCTGAGCGGTCGCCCGGGCGCGCCACGGGCACGCCGGACGGGCACGGTCGCCGGGCGCGCCACGGGCACGCCTGACGGGCACGCCTGACGGGCACGGTCGTCGGGCCGATCGCCGGGCGCGCCACGGGCACGACCGACGGGGAAGTCGCCAGGGCGCACCCACGGTTCGGCCGCCGGTCACGCCCGCCCCGGCCGCGTGACGGATCCGGGGCTCAGCCCAGCTCGAGCAGGCGGCCCAGCCCGATCGCGTCGAGCCACGACGACAGCCGGGCCGTGAGCACGGTGAAGTTGTCGGTCACCAGCACGATGCCGAAGGCGAACAGCACGGCCGCCGAGACGAACGTGATGGCGCGGGCATGGCGCTTGCACCACTCGAGCGGGGTCGTGAGCCGGCCGAAGGCGAGCCCGACCGCGAGGAACGAGCAGCCCAGGCCGAGCGAGTAGGCGACGAGCAGGAACCCGGCTCGGGCCAGGCTCTGACCCTGGGCGGCGAACGAGAGCACTGCGCCCAGCACCGGACCGATGCACGGCGTCCACGCGAACCCGAACGCCGCCCCGGCGATCGGAGTGGCCGCCGCACCGAACCGGTCGAGGCGGGGGTGGAAGCGGAACTCCTGGTAGAGGCGGGGCGTCATCAGCACCTGCGACCCCGCGAGGTACAGCGCCATCAGGATGATCAGCACCCCCGAGATCCGGGTGAGCGTGGTCTGGTTCTCGAACAGCGCGTCGCCCACCGCCGTGGTGATGAGCCCGAGCAGGACGAACACGACGGTGAACCCGGCGACGAACAAGCCGGTGTCGAGCGCGATGCGGGGCAGCACCTTGGTGTCGCGCTCCCGCAGGTCGCCGACGGTCAGGCCGGTGATGAGGCTGAGGTACGCGGGGACGATCGGCAGGACGCACGGCGACAGGAACGACACGATCCCGGCCGCGAACGCGGTCAGGAAGTAGAGCGGACGGGTGGGGTCGTCCGCGGCGAGGATGAGCACCGACGCCATACGGTCCCCGCAGGCTACGTCCGTCCGGTCGGCGTCGACTCCGCGGGCGCCGGCTCAGGCGGCGCGGCGGCGCCAGACCCAGGCGAGCCCGGCGATCGCCAGGGTGAGGACCGCGGCGACGATCACGCCGACCGGGGATCCCGGGTCGGAGGCGCCGGGGCCGCCTGAGCCACCGACCGCGCCCGGGGGCGCGGCGACGCCGGCGCGGTCGTCGCTGCGGTCGCCGCGGTCGCCGCGGACTGCGGTCCGCCCGGCCCCGGAGGGGGC
>CAIUKV010000001.1 GCA_903899845.1 uncultured Actinomycetes bacterium | reverse complement strand
CTCGCCGGGCCTGGTCGAGCTCATCGGTCACCGGCGCCCCGAGGTGATCATGCACCTCGGGGCCCAGATGGACGTGCGGGTGTCGGTCGCCAAGCCGCTCTTCGACGCCGAGGTCAACATCCTCGGCTCGCTGAACGTCTGTCAGGGCGCGGTCGCGGCCGGGACCCGCAAGGTGGTGTTCGCCGGGTCGGGTGGGACCCTCTACGGCGAGCCCGAGACGATCCCGGTGGGGGAGGGGCACTCGCAGCACCCGCTGTCGCCCTACGGCGTGTCGAAGAAGGCGGTGGGGGACTACCTCCACTACTACCGCGAGGCGCAGGGCCTCGACGCCACCGTGCTCGCGCTCGCCAACGTCTACGGGCCGCGCCAGGATCCGCACGGTGAGGCCGGGGTGGTGGCGATCTTCGCCGGGAAGCTCCTGGCCAAGGAGCGGGCCACCGTCTTCGGCGACGGCAGCCAGACCCGCGACTTCGTGTTCGTCGACGACGTGGTCGATGCGTTCGTCAGGGCCATCGACGCCGGCGGCGGGCTGACCTGCAACATCGGCACCGGGATCGAGACCAGCGTGCAGACGCTGTTCGACACGATGGCCCGCCTCGCCGGGTTCCCCGAGCCGCCCCGGTACGCGCCGCCCCGGACCGGCGAGCTCGCGCGCAACGCGCTCGACCCCGGGCGCGCGGCCACGCACCTCGGCTGGCGCCCACAGGTCGACATGGAGACCGGGCTGGCCCGCACCCTCGCCTGGTTCCGGGATCGGCGCGCCGCCGGTCGCTGACCTGCGCCCGGGCCCGTGCCCGCGTCGGGCGCGCCGGTCAGCGGTGCAGGCGGAGCGAGTCGAGCGGGACGGCCGGGCGGTCCCGCGGCGAGTAGCCGGCGTCGGGCCGCCCGACCAGGATCAGCGCAGCCGGTGACCAGTCGTCGGGCAGCCCCAGGGCGTCGCGTGCCGCCTCGGGGCAGAAGATCGGGGCGGCGACCCAGCACGAGGCCAGGCCCGCGTCGGCGGCGGTGAGCATCAGGTTCTCGACCGCGGCCCCGAGCGACAGCAGCGCCATGCCCCACTCGGCCCGCCGCCGGGCCTCGTCGGGATAGCGGTCGAGGCCGTCCCAGGTGAGGCACCCGAGGACGAGCGCCGGGGCGGTGGTGAGCTTGACCCGCGACGCCTCGACCAGCCCGTCGATCCGGGCCGGGTCCACGCCGTCGGCCCCGAGGTCGCGACGCCACTGCTCGCCCATCCCGCGCGCGAGGTCGGCCTTGCCCGCCGGGGTGTCGACGACCACGAAGCGCCACGGGCGGGAGTGGTGCGGTGCGGGGGCCAGGCACGCAGCGGTCACGAGCGCGTCGAGCGTCGCCCGGTCCACCGGTTCGGGCGCGAAGGCGCGGATCGACCGCCGGGCCTCGACGAAGGCAGGGACGGTCACGGGCATCTCCCTCACCGGAACAGGTCGTCCTGGGGGTTGCGCACGAGGTCGCGGGCGGCGCCGGCGCCGAACCAGGCGGGGTCGAGCCCGCGGACGATCGCGACGGGCACCCCGGCGGCCTTGCCCATCACGAGCTCGGCGGCACCCGCGATCTCGTCGGCGATCGCGACCTCGGTGACCTGCAGCACCCGTCCGCGCGCGTCGGCCGAACCCCGCAGGTCGACGATCGCGGCGATGCCGGCCACGCCGATGGCCACGTCGGTGAGCCCCAGGCGCCACGGGCGCCCGAAGGTGTCGGAGACGACCACGGCGACGTCCACCCCGTGGCGGGCCCGGAGCGCGTTGCGGATGTGATGGGCCGAGGAGTCGGGATCGACCGGGAGCAGCGCGGCCTGGCCGGCGTCGACGTTGGACAGGTCGATGCCGGCGTTCGCGCACACGAAGCCGTGATGGGTCTCGCTGATGACGAGGTCGCCGCGCCGGCGCACGATGCGGCGGGACTCGGACTCGACCAGCGCGTGGCGCGCGGCCCGGTCCTCGTGGTCGAGCGGCACGAGCCGGCCCTCGGCCTTCGACACGATCTTCTGGGTGACCACGAGGCAGTCCCCGTCCGCCACCGGGGTGCCCTGGGCGGCGGCGGCGGTGGCGACCAGGTCGGCGATCTCGTCGCCGGGGTGCACCTCGCCGATCCCGTCGATGGGGACGATCTCGAGCCGGGTGGTCACGCGAGCGCCCCGATCGTGGTGCGGGCCAGCGCGGCGGCCACGCCGACGTTGCGCATCATGGTGTCGGTGACCACCGGACGCACGCCCTCGGCGGCGACGCGCCCGGCGTCGTCGGCGTCGACGGTGTCGATCACCAGGGTCGCGCAGATCTCGCGGTAGGCCCGGGCCACCCCGACGCTCGACACCTCGATCCCGAGGGGGGTCATGAGCCGGTCGGCCGGTCCCTTCACGGGCGCACCGCCGACGATGGGGCTGACCCCGACCACGCGGTCGCGTCGCGCCAGGAGGCGGTCGCGGATGCCGGCGACGGCGAGGATCGGACCGATCGAGATCACCGGGTTGCTCGGGCAGATCACGATCGTCTCGGCGGCGTCGAGGGCGTCGAGCACGCCGGGTGCGGGGGTGGCGTCGGCGGCGCCGTCGAACGTCACCGCGCGCACCGCCGGCGTGCACCGCTCGCGCACGAACCACTCCTGCATCGCGAGGTCCCGGGGCGACCCGCCCGCGTCGTCGATCACCGTGATCCTCGTCGCGACACGGTCGTCGGTCATCGGGAGCAGGCGGGCGTGCAGGCCCCAGGCCCGGGCGATCTCGGCGGTGACGGCGTGGAGGGGGGCGCCGGCCCGCAGGCGCTCGGTGCGGAACAGGTGGGTGGCGAGGTCGCGGTCGCCGAGGCCGAACCAGGTCGGTCCGCCGTAGCGACCGAGCGCGTCGAGCGTGGCGAAGGTCTCGCCGGCGAGGCCCCAGCCGCGGTCCCGGTCGTGGGCGTCGGCCAGGGTGTAGGTGACGCTGTCGAGGTCGGGGCAGACCCGCAGGCCGAAGAAGTCGTCGTCGTCGGCGGTGTTCACCACTGCGGTCACCGACGCCGGATCGACGACCTCGACCAGGCCCCGCAGGAAGCGGGCGGCCCCCACTCCTCCGGCCAGGGCGGCGATCACCCGCCGGACAGTACCGGGGATCAGCTCCCCGGTGGCTCGGCGGTCGCCTCGGGCGTGCGGGTCGCCCGCACGGTCTGGACCGCCGCCGCGGTGGCGGCGAGGAGCACCAGCCCGCCCGCGATCACGCCGCCCCAGCCGACCAGGCGGGCGCCGTCGTGGTTGGAGGCGTCGAGGAGCAGGTAGGCGACGTAGGCGACGTAGAACAGCGCGAGGGCGACGCCCTCCCAGCGGGCGATGGACAGTCGGCTCCAGCACATCGGGACGAGGACGACCGCCGCCGCGAGCATCACCGGGATGTCGACCTGGCGGGCCGCGTCGCTCACGTCGATCGAGCCGCCGGCGATCGCGGAGACGCCGAGCACGGTGAGGATGTTGAAGATGTTGGACCCGACCACGTTGGCCACCGCGATGTCGCGCTCGCCCCGGATCGCCGCGAGCAGGCTGGTGGCGAACTCGGGGAGCGAGGTTCCCACCGCGACCACGGTGAGGCCGATGACCAGTTCGCTGACGCCGAGCGCGGTGGCGGCGTCGGTGGCAGCGGTGACGAGCAGCCGGCCCCCGACCACCAGGAGCGCGAGGCCGACGACGATCTGCCCGACGAGCCACCACGCCGGCCGTCGGACGGTCGGACGCTCCACCGCCTCCACCCCGGCGTCGTACTCGGCGAGCACGTCGGGACGCTCGCGGCGGGCGACGTTGAGCAGCCAGGCCATGTAGACGGCCATCAGGCCGACGAGCACCAGGCCGTCGACGGTGCCGATGCGTCCGTCGAGCGCGAGGACGACGACCAGCACCGACACCCCGACCATGATCGGGATCTCGCGGCGCAGCAGCCGCTGGTGGACGAGCAGCCCACCGATCACGGCGCTCGCCCCGAGGATCAGCAGGACGTTGACCGTGTTGCTGCCGACCACATTGCCGAGCGCGATCCCGGGCTGGTCGGACGTCGCGGCGTCCACGCTCACCGCCAGCTCGGGCGTGGAGGTCCCGAACGCCACCACGGTCAGCCCGACCACGACCGCCGACACCCCGAGGCGGGTGGCGAGGGTGGCGGCTCCCCGGACGAGGAGGTCGGCCCCGGCGACGAGGAGCGCGAGGCCGCCGAGAAAGGCGAGGACGGTCCAGACGGTCATGCGGGAAGGATGCCAGGCCGGGAGAGGCCCCGGAGCCGCCGCCCCGGGGCCGGGACCCGGCTGCCGCCGGGTGGGTTCAGGCGTCCGGGCTGCCGCGGCCCACGAGCGACCGGGCCCGGCCGGTGGCGGCGCCGACGGCCCGCTCGGCCTGGGCCTGCACCTGCTCGACCACCGGCTGGACCCGGCCGGCGGCATCGCCGATGCGGTCGCGTCCGGCCCCGGCGACCTGACCGCCGCGGGTGCGGATCTCGCGGAGGGCCTGCTCCGTCCGGGTCCGGACGTCGTCGGCGAGTGCCTCGGCCTGGGTCCGGGCCCGGCCGGCCAGGTCGACGGCGACGGTCCGGGCCTTGCCGGTTGCCTCCACGGCGGTGCCCGCGGCCTGCCCGGCGAGGCCGGTGGAGCGCGACCAGGCGGCCCGGGCGACGTCACCGACCCGAGTGACGGCATCGTCGGCCCAGGCCGGGACGGCGATCGGGCCCGACGGCGTCGGCGCAGGATCGGTGGACGCGGCGGTGGACGCAGCGGTAGATGCGGTGCCGGCCGGGGTGTCGCTCTCGGTGGAGTCGGTGGCGGTGGGGTCGGTGGTGGCCATGGTGCTCCTCTCGGCGGGGGTGGTGGTGGGGGGACCGGCGGGGGACCGGTCGGGTGCTTGCAGAATAGCGCAGAGTGCTAACTCTTGCAAGCACCCGGCGGGCCGCGCCCGGTCCGGTCGGCGCCGGTATCCTCCGGGTGCGCCATGGCCGATGCCCCCGACTCCGTGACGGGCCCACCGCCGGGGGATCCGCGGGCCGACGACCTCCTCGTCGACGACCCGGGCCCCGCGACCCCGCCGGTGGTGGTGGCCGTGGTCGTGACCCACGACCCCGGGCTGGGGCTCGAGGACACGCTCGCCTCCCTGGGCGCCCAGGACTACCCGGGGCTGCGGGTGCTGGTGGTCGACGCCGGGTCGGGCAGCGATCCCACCGACCGGGTGCTCGCCGTCGTCCCCGAGGCGCGGGTGCGCCGCAGCCGTGCCGACGGCTTCGCCGAAGCGGCCAACGAGGCGCTCGCGGTGGCCGAGCAGGCGGCCTTCCTCTGCTTCTGCCACGACGACGTCCGGCTCGAGCCCGACGCGATCCGCATCCTGGTCGAGGAGGCGTACCGGTCGAACGCCGCGGTCTGCGGCCCGAAGCTGGTGGAGTACGACCGGCCCGAGGTGCTGCTCGAGGTGGGGCGGTCGATCGACCGGTTCGGGGGCGCCCACACCGGCATCGAGCCGGGGGAGATCGACCAGGAGCAGCACGACGCCGTCCGTGACGTCTTCTACGTTCCGAGCGCGACCATGCTCGTGCGCGCCGACCTGTTCCGCACCCTGGGCGGGTTCGACGCCGAGGCGTTCCCGGGCTCCGAGGATCTCGACCTGTGCTGGCGGGCCCGGCTCGCCGGCGCGCGCGTCATGGCCGTGCCGGACGCCCGGGTCGGCCACCGCGAGGCGGGCAACGTGCGGGCGGTCGGCGATCCGGCCGAGGTGCGGGCCCGGGCCCGCCGCCGGGTCCGCACGGCCTTCACCTGCTACTCGACCGGCTCCCTCGTGTGGATCGTGCCGCTCGGCCTCGTCGTGTCGACCCTCGAGGTGCTGGCCTTCCTGTTCAGCCGCCGCCGGACCGAGGCCTTGGCCGAGGCCCGGGCGTGGTGGTGGTGCCTCGGGCACCCGGGCCGCATCCGCCGCGCGCGGCGTCGGGCCCAGCCGCTCCGGACCGTGCACGACCTCGACCTGTGGGAGCTGCAGATCGGCTGGGTGGCCCGCCTGCGCTCGTTCCTCACCCATCACCACGCCGACGAGCGGGTGGAGTCGATCGGCGACCGGGTCCGGCTCTGGGGCGACAGCACGGCCGACGCGCTCCGCCACCCCGGGACCCTCGCCGTTGCCGCCTTCCTCGTGGTCCTCGTGATCGGCTCGCGCGCCGTGATCGCCGACGGTGTCCCCGCGGTCGGGACCCTGGTGCCGTGGGTCGGGGTCGGTTCCGCGCTCGACGCCTTCACCTCGGCCTGGCGCGACACCGGGCTCGGCGCGCCGGTCCCGGCCTCGGGCGCGCTGGCCGTCGTCGCGGGCCTGACCACCGCCACCCTGGGGCATCCTGCGCTCGCCCAGACCCTCGCCGTCCTCGGGGCGTTCGTGGTGGGGCCGCTGGGGGTGGCCCGGCTCCTGCGCCGCCTCGCCGCCACCCGGGGTCCGGCGGTGGCCGGAGCCGTGCTCTACGGGGTCAGCCCGGTCGTCCGCAACGCGTTCGCCGGTGGTCGCCTCGGTGCGATCGTCCTCTACGCGACCGCTCCGTTCCTCGTCCTGGCCTTCGTGCGGGCGTCCGGCTTCGCCGGGCCGACCGCCGGTGACCGTCGGGGGCGGGCGCTCCTCGGGCTCGCCGCCCTCGCCGCCGTCACCGTGGCGTTCGCGCCGGCGGCGGCGCTGTTCCTCGTCCTGGTGGCGGTGGCCGCCCTGCTCGGGTCGCTGTGCACCGGACGGGACGTCGGTGCGGCGGTGCGCGGCCTCGGGGTCGCGGTGGCGGGCACGGTCGGCGCGTTGGTCCTGCTCTTCCCGTGGTCCCTCTCGGCTCGGGACCTCGTCGACGATCCGGCGGCGTTCGGCGTCGTACTGCGCGTCCCCGACCTCGACCTCGGGACGGTCCTGCGCTTCGCCACCGGTCCGGCCGGTGCCGGCGTGGCGAGCCTCGGGGTGTACGCCACGGCGCTGTTCGCGCTCGCGGTGGCGCGCGGGCCCCGGCTGGCGTGGGTGGCCCGGGCCTGGTTCCTCGTCGCAGTGGGCGTCGCCGCTGCGTTCGTACCCTCACGGGTGTGGCCGGATGCCGCCGTGCCTCCGCCCGAGGGCGCGTTGGTCGCGGCGGCCCTCGGTCTCGCGGTCGCCGCCGGACTCGGCGTGGGGGCGTTCGTCGAGGAGCTGCGGCGGGCCCGGTTCGGTTGGCGGCAGCTCGCCGCGGTGGTCGCCGCGGGCGGGGTGGCCCTCGCGTCGCTCGGCTTCGTCGCCGATGCGGCCGACGGCCGGTGGCACGCAGCGCGGTCGGGTTGGAACGACCCGCTCGCCTTCACCACCGATCGACCGCCGGCCGGCGCCTTCCGCATCCTCTGGCTCGGTGACGCCGCGGTGCTCCCGACCGATCCGTTCCCGGTCCGCGATGGTGTCGCCTACGCGCTCACCGTCGACGGCGCGGGTGACGTGCGGTCGGTGCCGCGGGCACCGGCGGCCGCGGCCGACGCCGTGCTGGCCGACGCGGTCGAGCTCGCGCTCGACGGCCGCACGAATCGGCTCGGACGCATCGTGGCGCCCATGGGCGTGCGCTACGTGGCCGCCCCGGTGCGCAACGGTCCCGCCGGCCCGGAGCGGCGCGCGGTCCCGGGTCTCCGCTCCCGCCTCGCGGACCAGCTCGACCTCGCGGAGCTCGGGACCGAGCGGGGCCTGGTGCTGTACGAGAACACGGCCTGGTTCGCGGGCCGGGGCGTGGTCGCCGCCGCCGATGCCGATGCCGTCCCCACCGGCGACCGCGCTGCGATCCCGGCGTCGCTCGGCACCGACCTCGCCGGGGCCGTCACGCCCCTCGGGACCGGGCCGGCCGGGCCGGGCCGGGTGGTGGCCGCCGAGGCGTTCGCGTCGGCGTGGACGGCGACCGTGGCCGACCGCCCGCTGCGCCACGCCGAGAGCTTCGGCTGGGCCAACAGCTGGGTGCTCCCGCGTCGGGGCGAGGTGGTGCTGCGCTACGACGACCAGTGGCCGACCCGACTGATGATCGCCGGCCAGGCGGTCCTGTGGCTGGTCGTCGCCGTGGTCGGCTGGACCGGCCGGCGGCGGCGGGTGCCGGTCGCCCGCCCGCGGCTCGGTCGGGCGGAGCGCCGGGAGCAGGCCGACGAACGGCGCCGGGCGCGAGACGCGATGCGGGACCGACGGCGGCGCGACGACCTCGACGACGACTTCTGGGCGCAGGCGTGAGCGGTCCGGTCGATCCCCGCGACCAGTTCGACCCGGGTCCGGTCGCGGCCGGGGGCGGCGACTGGTGGCGTACCGACGACGACGAACGGGGCGTCGACGAACGGGGCGTCGACGCGTTCGAAGGCGCGTTCACCGACGGGTTCGACGATGTGTCGGTGGACGGGTCCGACGGGTTCGGCCGACCCGGTGCGTCCGCCGAGCCCGACCCGGTCGACGGGTTCGATGCGCCCGATCCGGCGTTCGACGATCCGGGGGACGGCGATCCCGCGGACGACGGCTCGACGGGCGGCGACCCCGGCGATCCCGGCGACGGGCCGGGAGCGGGGCGGGTCCCGCCACCCGGCGCCGGGCGCGCCGCCCGCATCGTGACGGTGGCGGTCCTCGCCGCCCTGCTCGCGGGCGCAGTCGTGCTCGATCGCCGGTCGCCCACCGCCGATCCGGCCCGGGTGACCACCCCCGGCCTCGCCGGGCCCGAGGTCCCGGGTGACGACGCCGTGTCGGTGGCCTGGTACTGCCCCGCGGGCACGGCGGTCGCGGGAGGGGCCACCGAGGAGACGGTGTACATCGCCAACCTCTCGCCCGGCACCATCACCGCCGACGTGACGGTGGACGCCGCCTCGACCGAGTCGACCACCGAACGGGTCGAGGTGGGCGCGTACGGACGGCGGGCGGTCCGGGTGGCGACCGTGGCCCGCGTGGGGGCGCCCGGCGTGGTGGTCGAGGTGGTGGGTGGCGCCGCCGTGGTGGAGCACGAGATCCGCGGCGCGGACGACCTCGCGATGAGCCCGTGCGCCCGGACCGCGTCGCGTCGCTGGTACTTCGCCGCCGGGGGCACCGCCCGCGGCGCGGCCCAGGTGCTCGAGCTGTTCAACCCGTTCGGCGACGACGCCATCGTCGACGTCGGCTTCGTCACCGACTCCGGGGTGCAGGAGCCCCAGGCGCTGCAGGGGATCGTGGTCGGGCGCCGGGCGAAGGTCGTGGTCCCGGTGACCGACGTCGTCCCCCGCCAGGAGCGGGTCGCCACGGTGGTCCGGGCCCGGACCGGGCGCATCGTCGCCGAGCAGGTCCGGTCGTTCGCGGGCGCCGACGGCGTCAACGGCCTCACGCTGTCCCTCGGGACCCCGACACCCCGGCGCGAGTGGATCCTGCCCCTGCCCGTGGCCGCGACCGGGGTCGTGGGGGCGGTCGCCATCGCCAACTTCGGCCTGGTCCCGGCCACCGCCGAGGTGTCGGTGCTCCTCTCGGGCGGCGGCTCGCTCGCCCCCGAGACGGTCGACGTCCCCACCCGTTCGGTGGTGCGGTTCGATCCGAGCGCCCGGATCCCGGTGGGGACCACGGCGGCCGTGGTCGTCCGGGTGCCCGACGGGGCCCGGGTGGTGGCCGAGGCGGTGGTGACCTCGGGTGGAGGCGCGGCGACCGACGGCGGGGCGGCGGTCGCGGCCCGCCGGTGGGCGTTGGCCGGCGCGCCGACCGGCGCGTTCTCGGCCGTGGTCGCGGTGAACCCGGGACCGGGCCCCGTGACGGTCGAGGTGCTCGCGTACCGGGCGGGCGACCCCGTCGGCCCGCGCAGCGCGCCCGCGCAGGTCGTGCCGCCGGGCCGGGTCGCCCGCTTCGACCTCGCCGAATGGGGGATCGCCCCGGGCCAGGTGCTGGTGGTGTCGGCCGACGGCCCGATCGTGGTCGGGCGCGACACCTACCTGGGCGCGGTCTCCCTCGCGACCGCCGTGCCGTTCCGGGACTGACGTGCTCACCCGCCTCCTGATCGCCGCAGTGCTGGTCGTCGTGGTGGTCGCGGTCGCCACGGTGAGCCGCCGCCGCGCCCGGCCCGGCCCGCCGCCCCGGACCGCGGCGCCGGTGCCCCAGCAGCTCGACCGGACCGACTTCCCGCGGCCCGACGCCCCGTGGCTGGTCGCCTACTTCTGGTCGCGGACCTGCGACTCGTGTGTGGGCCTGGCGGCCAAGGTGGCGGTGCTGGAGTCGGCCGACGTCGCCACGTGCGCGCTCGAGGCGACCGACGACCGTGCCCTGCACCAGCGGTACGCGATCGCGGCGATCCCGCTGATCCTGGTGGCCGACGCCGTCGGGGTGGTCCGCCACCACACGCTCGGGGCCGTCAGCGCGACCGACCTGTGGGCCGCGCTCGCCGACGTCCGCTCAGGTGGGGGCGTCGAACCGGGCGGAGGGCTCGAGCACTGAGGGCTCGCCGGGCTCACCCGCCGATGGCAGATCGGTCTCGCCGGGGCGGACCTCGGTGACGGTGCCGTCGGCCCGGCGCATGCGACGGAACCCACCGGCCCGTCGTCCCATGGCGCCGTCCACCAGGCGGCCGACCTCGGCGCCGTCGATGGTCTCGTGCGCGAGCAGGGCCCGGGCCACGGCATCGAGGCCGGGCCGGTGCTCCTGGAGGATCGCCCGGGCCCGCTGCTCCTCGTCGCGCAGGATCCGCTCGACCTCCTCGTCGATGACGCGGGCGGTCTCGTCGGAGTAGTCGCGCGTGTGCATGAGGTCCTCGCCGAGGAACACCGGGCCCTGACCACCCCACGCCATCGGGCCGATGCGCTCCGACATGCCCCACTCGCGGGCCATCTTGCGGGCGAGCTCGGTCACGCGCACGAGGTCGTTCTGGGCCCCGGTCGAGAGATGGCCGAACACGAGCTCCTCGGCGAGCCGGCCGCCGAGCGCGACCCCGATGGAGTCCTGGACGAACTCCTGGGTGTAGATGTGGCGCTCCTCGG
This sequence comes from uncultured Actinomycetes bacterium, assembly GCA_903899845.1. Taxonomy (GTDB): domain Bacteria; phylum Actinomycetota; class Acidimicrobiia; order IMCC26256; family PALSA-555; genus CAIUKV01. The sequence continues at coordinate 28,027 of CAIUKV010000001.1, read as the reverse complement.
TGGGCAGCTGCTGGGTCACCCCGAGGGCCATCCCCGTCGGCAGGATCGTCACCTTGTGCACCGGGTCGGCGTTGTCGAGGACGTAGGCCAGCACTGCGTGGCCGCCCTCGTGGTAGGCGACGACCTCCTTCTCCTCCTCGGTGAGCGCCATCGACTCGCGCTTGAGGCCCATCAGCACGCGATCGCGGGCGTTCTCGAAGTCCTCGGCGTGGACGAGGGTGGCGCCGCGGCGCACGGCGAACAGCGCCGCCTCGTTGACCAGGTTGGCCAGGTCGGCGCCGCTCATGCCCGGGGTGCCCCGGGCGACGATGTCGACGTCGACGTCGTCGGAGACCTTCTTGTTCTTGAGGTGGACCCGCAGGATCGCGACGCGCTCGTCCTGGGTGGGGAGGGGCACCACGATCTGGCGGTCGAACCGGCCGGGCCGGAGCAGGGCGGGGTCGAGCACGTCGGGCCGGTTGGTCGCCGCCATCATCACGATGCCCTCGGTCGCCTCGAAGCCGTCCATCTCGGCGAGCATCTGGTTGAGGGTCTGCTCACGCTCGTCGTGGCCACCGCCGAGGCCGGCGCCCCGCTTGCGACCGATCGAGTCGATCTCGTCGATGAAGATGATCGCCGGGGCCTGCTTGCGGGCGGTCTGGAACAGGTCGCGGACGCGGGCGGCCCCGACCCCCACGAACATCTCCATGAAGTCCGAGCCCGTGACCGACACGAACGGGACCCCGGCCTCGCCGGCGACGGCCCGGGCGATCAGGGTCTTGCCGGTCCCCGGGGGCCCGACGAGCAGGACGCCCTTGGGGATGCGGGCCCCGATGTCCTTGAACTTCGACGGGTGCTTGAGGAAGTCGACGACCTCGGCGATCTCGGCCTTCACCGGCCCGTACCCGGCGACGTCGTCGAACTGGGTCTTGGGCTTCTCGGTGGAGTACACCTTCGCCCGACTCCGCCCGATGCTCATCAGGCCGTTCGCCTGCGAGGCGCCCCGGCGCATGATCCACATGAACAGCCCGACGATCACGAGGATCGGGAGCATCAGCGGGAGGATGCTGTCGAGGAAGATGTTGGGCTGGTCGCTCGTGTACACGAGCGTCACGCCCTGCTCGTCGAGCAGGTCGAGCGTGCGCTCCGGCAGGTCGTCGTTGGGTCCGTCGGTGGTGAAGGTGTCGGTGCCGTCGACCTTCTCCCGGAACTTCCCGGTGATGTCGCCCGAGGTCTTGTTGAAGGTGACCTTCTGGACCTGCCCGGCGTTGACCTGCTCCACGAACTGCGAGTACGACAGCGACTTCGCCCCCGAGTCCGACTGCGACAGGTTGGGCACGAAGAAGACGAGGGCCAGGAGCCCGATCAGCAGCCAGGGCAGGAACCGCAGCCACGAGGGACCGGAGCGCCCGTTGCCGCCCGGCGGCGCGCCCTCGGGGCGGCGCCCGGGGGGCGGCTCGGTCGGCGGTCGGGACATGGAGCCATGCTAGGGCCCTCGGACGGCATCCGGACCACGGGGTTGCGCGGGCGGTCCGGGGCTCTGCGCGCAGGCGCGTCGGGAGATCGGGGCGGCGACCGTCCCGCGTAGCATCGATGCGTGAACCCTGACGTCGGCCCGATGGCCCGACCCCGCCTGCGTTGGGGCCTGCCCGACGTGCTCGTCGCGTGGCTCGGGGGCATCTTCGGCGCGTTGCTGTTCCTCGCGTTCGCCGGCGCGGCCGATCCGACCCTCGCCGATCGGGCCGGGTCCGACGATGTGCCCGCGTGGTTCGTGTTCGGGGCCCTGCTCGCCCAGAACACCGCGATCGTGCTCGTGCTGGTGTTCATGTCGGAGCGCAAGGGCCGGGGCTCCCTCACCCGCGACTACGGGCTCGTGTCGCCGTTCCGGCGCCTTCCGGCCGCAGCGGTGGCGGGGTGGATCGCGGCCGGGGCCGCGCTCTCGGTCGCGTCGGGCATCCTGCTCCGGCCCATCGCGGAGCTGGCCGATCTCGACGAGTCGGCGCAGCAGGTGTCGCGGACGGTCGAGCAGGCCGGGCCCGGGTCGCTCGTCGTGCTCCTCGTCGGGATCGTCGTCGTCGCGCCGCTGGTCGAGGAGCTGCTCTTCCGGGGCGCGCTGCTGCGGGCGCTGCAGCGCCGGTGCTCGGTCCCGGTCGCCGTGGTGGTGTCGGCGGCGCTGTTCGCCGGCGTCCACGTGGTGGGGGACCCGGGCTCGTACTACGTCGTGCCCGGTCTGCTCCTCCTCGGCCTCGTGACCGGGTGGCAGGCGGCCCGGTCGGGAGATCTCGCCCGCCCGCTGCTGCTGCACGTGGGCTTCAACCTGCTCTCCGCGGTCACCCTCGCGTTGTCCTGACCCGCCCGGCGCCGGGCGCCCGTGACCGGGTCCCGCGGCGGTCCGGGACCTCCGCCCTGCGAGACTGCGGTCCGTGCCGACCGCCACCGGGCTCGACGTCCGCCCCGATCCGGACCCGCCGCCCGGCGGGGTCCGGCGGCGCCTCCGTCCGGCGCCCGGGTGGTGGTGGCGCCTCGACGACTGGCTCGGGCTCGTGGTCGCGGTGGCCTGCGCGGCGCTCGTGGCGGTCCTGCTCGAGCCCGGCCTCCTCCTGCGCGACACGACCCCCAACGGCGGCGACCTCGGTGCCCACGTCTGGTGGCCGGCCTACCTGCGCGACCACCTCCTGCCGTGGCGGCTCTCGGGCTGGTCCCCCGACTTCTACGCCGGGTTCCCGGCCGGGCGCTTCTACTTCCCCGTCCCGGCGCTGACGGTGGTCGGCCTCGACCTCGTGATGCCCTACAACGTCGCGTTCAAGCTGGTCGTGGCGCTCGGCCCGGTGCTCGTCCCCCTCGGCGCCTACGTGTTCGCCCGGGGCCTGCGGGCCCCCAACCCCACGCCGGCCGCCTTCGCGGTCGCCGCCACCGCCTTCCTGTACTTCACCGGCGACCCCGGCACCACCCCGGCGGCCCAGGCCATCGCCTTCAACCAGCGGATCATGGGAGGCACCCTCGCCAGCACGTTGGCGGGGGAGTTCTCGTTCACGCTCGCGATCGCCCTCGCCCTGTTCTTCCTCGGCACGCTCGCGATCGCGTTGCGCACCGGACGCCATCTGTGGCTGCCCGCGGTGCTGCTGGGGCTGTGCCTGACGAGCCACCTCGTCGTCGGGGTGTTCGCGGGCGTCGGGGCCCTCGTCGTCTGGGCCTTCCACCGCCCGGTCCGGTCGTTCACCCGGGCGGCCGCCATCGGCACCGTCGGCGTGGCGTTGAGCGCCGTGTGGGTGGTGCCCCTGCTGAGCACGCTCTCGGTCACCACCGACATGCGCTACGGGCCGATCGGGGTCGATCCGCCCGAGGGTCAGGGCTTCGGTGCGTACCTGTTCCCGTCGTACTTCTTCGCGCCGGCGTCGTGGGCGCCGTACCGCTGGGGCGCCGGGCTGCTGATCGCGGTGGCGGTCGTCGCCGCGGTTGTCTGGCTGCGGCGCTCCACCCTGGTCGTCCTGGTGCTGACCGTGGCCTGCGGGCTGGTGTTCCGGTTCTGGACGGACCTCGGCACCCACGTGTGGAACCTGCGGGTGCTGTCGTTCTGGTACATCGGCATGCACCTGCTCATGGCCGTCGGGGTCGCCGAGCTGGTCCGGGGCGCCGGGTGGGGCGCGGGCCGGGCGTGGCGGGCCGCCGCCGAGCGCCGGGTCGCCGCGAACGACGGGTTCGACGGGTTTGACGGCGACGACGGCGACGAGGGGGACGACGGCGACGACGGGTTCGGCCGGTACGACGAGTACGGCCGGTACGACGAGGACGCCGGACTCGCCCGGACCGCATCCCTCGCCGGGACCGACGGCCTTCCCGTCACCGGGACCGACGGTCCCCGCTCCCGGGGGGACCGGCTCGCAGCGGACTGGTGGCGCCCGGCGCCGGCCCCACCGCCGACCGTGGGTCAGCGGGCCGCCGCCATGGTCGTGACGCTCGCGTTGACCGCCCTCCTCGCGGTGGGCGCGCTCTCCGGCCTCGACGACCGGAAGTCGTTCCTGCCCTACTGGGCGAAGTGGAACTTCACCGGGTACGAGAACGTCGCCGACGAGGTGACCGACTCGTCGGTGGCGCCGTGCTCCACCGGGGCCACGGCCGAGCCGGGCGGGGTGGCGCTGCCCGTCGTGTCGTCGCTGCCGGTGGGCGACGACGGGGTGGCCCGCTGCGTGTTCGGCAACCGGGTCGCCCTCGCCAAGCAGTGGCCCGAGTACCGCGCGCTCATGGACGCGTTGGCGGCGCTGCCGCCCGGCCGGGCGCTGTGGGAGGGGGGGCCGTCGCTCGACAAGTACGGCACGCCGCTGTCGCTGATGCTGATCCCGTACTGGACCGACGGTCGGATCACCTCGATGGAGGGGGTCTACTTCGAGGCGTCGGCCACCACGCCGTACCACTTCGAGACGGTCGCCGCGCTCGTCGCCCCGGGTCAGAACTCCAACCCGGTCCGCGGTGTGCCCTACCGGACCCAGGACGACTTCGACCTCGGCGTGCGCCAGCTCCAGGCGCTCGGGGTCGACTACTTCATCGCCCACACGCCCACGACGAAGGCCAAGGCCGCCGCCGACGCGCGCCTGACGCCCCTCGTGTCGACCCCCGACCGCGACGGGGCCGACCCGCAGGGCTGGACCGTCTACCGGGTCGCCGACGCGCCGTTGGTGGAGGGGCTGGCCTTCCAGCCCGTCGTGGCCGAGGGCGTGGACCGAGGTCCCGACGGCTGGGAGCAGCAGATCGCGGTGCCGTGGTGGTGGTTCCCCGGGCAGCTCGACGCCCCGGTGGTGGCCGCCGGGCCGGACCGCTGGCGCCGGGCCGACGGCGCCGCCGCGCTGACCCTGGCCCGGCGGCCGATCGAGCCGGTGCGGGTGCGCGACGTGCGCGTGGGCGAGGAGTCCGTGCGCTTCCGGGTCGACGAGGTCGGCAAGCCCGTCCTGGTCAAGGTGTCGTGGTTCCCCAACTGGAAGGCCGAGGGCGCGCTCGGCCCGTACCGGGCCACCCCCAACTTCATGGTGGTGGTGCCGACCCGGCGGGAGGTCACCCTCCGGTTCGGGTCCACCCCCGCCGACTGGCTCGGGCGCCTGGCCTCGCTGGCGGGCCTGGCCGGGGTGGCCGGGCTGGTGGTGTGGGGACGGCGATCGACCCCCCGCGGCGCGGCCGGCGACGGGTAGCATCTCGTCCCCGGCGCCCCGGCGGCACCGGGTCGTCCACCGGGATCGGCGAGCGGGTGCGCCGTCTCGCCACCGTCCGTTCCGGTCGCCCGGAAGCCTTCCATCGGGGTCCTGCGCCATGGCCGCTGCGCCGTCGTCCGAGCACCTCGACGCCATCTTCAAGGCGTACGACATCCGGGGCATCCACCCCGACCAGATCGACGAGTCGGTGGCCCGCCTCGTGGGCAACGCCTTCGTCGCGTTCACGGGCGCCCCGACCGTGCTGGTGGGACGGGACGCCCGCCCCTCCTCGGAGCCCCTCGCCGCGGCGTTCGTCGAGGGCGCGTGCACCGCCGGCGCCGACGTGGTCGACCTCGGGCTCGCCTCGACCGATCTCGTCTACTTCGCCTCGGGTCGCCTCGACGCCCCGGCGGCGATGTTCACCGCGAGCCACAACCCGGCCCAGTACAACGGGATCAAGCTCTGCCGGGCCGGGGCGGCGCCGGTGGGCGAGGAGACCGGCCTCCTGCGGATCAAGGCCATGGTCGCCGAGGGCCTCCTCGAGCGGACGGCCGAGCCGGGCCGGGCCGAGCGTCGCGACCTGCTCCCCGCCTTCGTGGAGCACGTCCACTCCTTCGTCGACGTCGGGTCGCTCGCCCCGCTGCGGGTGGTGACCGACACCGCGAACGGCGTCGGCGGCCTGATCGTCCCGGCGGTGTTCTCGGGGCTGCCGTTCGAGCTGTCGATGCTGTTCGCCGAGCTCGACGGGACGTTCCCGAACCACCCCGCGAACCCGATGGAGCCCGAGAACCTCGTCGACCTCCAGCAGGCGGTCACCGCCGCGGGCGCCGACGTCGGTCTGGCCTTCGACGGCGACGCCGACCGGGTGTTCCTCGTCGACGACCGGGCCGTACCGGTCTCGGGGTCCACGACCACCGCGATCCTCGCCCGCGCGCTCCTCGCGGCATCGCCGGGGGGGACGGTCGTGCACAACTGCATCTGCTCGCGGGCCGTGCCCGAGATCGTCCGCGAGGCAGGGGGCGTACCGGTGCGCACCCGCGTCGGGCACTCCTTCATCAAGGCGGTCATGGCCGAGACCGACGCCGTGTTCGGTGGCGAGCACTCGGCGCACTACTACTTCCGCGACAACTGGCGGGCCGACTCCGGGATCATCGCGGCCATGATCGTGCTGGCCGAGCTCTCGAAGGCGGGCGTGCCGCTGTCGGAGTTCCGGGCCCCCTACGACCGCTACGCGGCGTCGGGCGAGGTCAACTCCCGGGTCGAGGACCCCGACGCCGTCATCGAGGCCGTGGCCCGGGCCTACGCCGGGGCCCGCCAGGACCGCCTCGACGGGCTGACGGTCGAGTTCGACGACTGGTGGTTCAACCTCCGGCCGAGCAACACCGAGCCGCTCCTCCGCTGCAACGTCGAGGCGGCCACCCCCGAGGAGTGCGCCGCCCGGACCGACGAGGTGCTCGACCTCGTGCGGCGCGGCGCGCCGTGACCCGCGAACCCCGACGACTGGAGACCCCATGACCCTCGACGCCCGACTGCTCGAGATCCTCGCCTGCCCCGAGGACAAGGGCCCGCTCCTCTACTTCGCCGACGAGGCCGCGCTCTACAACCCCCGGCTCCACCGGCGCTACGTCGTCCGCGACGACATCCCGATCATGCTGGTCGAGGAGGCCGAGGCGGTCGACGACGCCGAGCACGCCCGGCTCCTCGCCAAGGCCGAGGCCGAGGGCATCGCCTTGACCTCCGGGTCCTGACGTGACCCCGGCCGGCCGCGCGGGCTCCCGATGACGCTCGACTCGCTCGGGGTCCTCGACGCGCTCCGGGGTGCCCCGGAGCAGCTCGCCGCCGCCCACGCCGCCGCGACGGCCCGGGTCGCCGGGCTCGCGGGGCCCGAGGCCGTCGACCACGTGGTCGTCGCGGGCATGGGCGGCTCGGGGATCGTGGGCGACCTCGTCGCCGCCGTGGGACGCGACCGACTGCCCGTGCCGGTGGTCGTCGCCAAGGGGTACGGGGTCCCCGCCTTCGTGGGGCCGCGGTCGCTCGTCGTCGCGGTCTCGTGCTCGGGCGACACCGAGGAGACCGTGGAGTTCGCCACCGGCGCGGCGGCCTCGGGCGCGCACCTGGTCACCGTCGCGGGCGGAGGCGCGCTCGGCGCGCTGGGTGAGGCCCGGGGCCTGGTCCACCTCCCGGTCGTGGCCGAGGTCCCCGGTCCCCGGTTCGCGCTCGGCGCGGCCCTGGCCCCGGTGTGCGTCCTGCTCGGACACCTCGGTCTGCTGCCCGACGTCGACGACGACCTCCACGCGGCCGTCGTGCAGCTCGGGCGCCGCCGCGACGAGTGCCTCCCCGACGTGCCCGCGCCCCGGAACCCGGCACGGGAGCTGGCCCGGCGCATCGACCGCACCATCCCGCTCGTCTACGGCCACGGGACCCTCGGGGCCGCCGCGGCGCTGCGCTGGAAGCAGTCGGTCAACGAGAACGCCAAGGCGCCCGCGTTCTGGAACCAGTACCCCGAGCTCGACCACAACGAGATCTGCGGCTGGGGCCAGCACGGCGACGTCACCCGTCAGGTGCTGACGCTGGTCGAGCTCCGCCACGACGGCGAGCACCCGCAGCTCGACCGCCGGTCGGAGGCGACCCGGGCCCTGGTCGAGGAGACGGTCGCCCGGGTGTGCACGGTCGACGCGCGCGGCACCGGGCGCCTCGCCCAGGTCCTCGACCTCGTGCACCTGGGCGACTGGACCAGCGTCTACCTGGCCCTCGCCAACGACGTGGACCCCGGTCCCATCGACGCCATCGCCCAGCTCAAGGCCCAGCTCGCCACCGGGGGTCCGGAGGCGGGCGGGGGGCGGGTACAGTAGGAACCGGTCGGGCCGCCCGCGGCTGTCACCCGGTGATCCGGGCCGACTCCCCAAGCGATTCGGTCCGCCCCGCCCGGGTCCCGGGCGAGCGGCGCGGCGACGGTTGGGGAGTGCGTGCCCCCCGGCGTGACCGACCCGATCCACGACCGGCGACCGCGACGTGCGGCGCCGACCCAGGAGGACCCCATGACCACGACCGACGCCTCCCGTCCGGTCTCCACCGACGACTTCAAGGTCGCCGACCTCTCCCTCGCCGACTTCGGCCGCAAGGAGATCGAGCTCGCCGAGCACGAGATGCCCGGCCTCATGGCCCTCCGCGACCGGTACCGGGGCTCGGCCCCGCTCGCCGGCGCGCGGATCACCGGCTCGCTCCACATGACCATCCAGACCGCGGTGCTGATCGAGACGCTCGTCGACCTCGGCGCCGAGGTCCGGTGGGCGTCGTGCAACATCTTCTCCACCCAGGACCACGCCGCGGCCGCGCTCGCGGTGAAGGGGATCCCGGTGTTCGCCTGGAAGGGCGAGACGCTCGAGGAGTACTGGTGGTGCACCGAGAAGGCGCTGCGCTGGCCCGACGGCGGTGGCCCGAACATGATCCTCGACGACGGTGGTGACGCCACGCTCGTGGTGCACAAGGGGGTGGTCTGGGAGCGCGACGGCGCGGTGCCCGAGGCCACCGACGCCGACACCGAGGACTGGCAGGAGTGCCTGGCCATGATGCGGCGGGTGTTCGCCGAGGACCCCCAGACCTGGCACCGGATCGCCGCCGGGATCAAGGGCGTCACCGAGGAGACCACCACCGGCGTCCACCGGCTGTACCAGATGCAGAGCGAGGGTTCGCTGCTGTTCCCGGCCATCAACGTCAACGACTCGGTCACCAAGTCGAAGTTCGACAACCTCTACGGCGGCCGGCACTCGCTCGTCGACGGCATCGCCCGGGCCACCGACGTCATGCTCGCCGGCAAGGTCGCCGTGGTCTGCGGCTACGGCGACGTCGGCAAGGGCTGCGCCCAGGCGCTCAAGGGCCAGGGCTCCCGGGTCGTCGTCACCGAGATCGACCCGATCTGCGCGTTGCAGGCGGCCATGGAGGGCTACCAGGTCCTCCGGGTCGAGGACGTGGTCGAGACCGCCGACATCTTCATCACCGCCACGGGCAACCACCAGGTCATCACGGTGGACCACATGGCCCGGATGAAGCACAACGCGATCGTCGGGAACATCGGCCACTTCGACAACGAGATCGACATGGGCGGCCTGGCGGCGACGCCGGGGATCGAGCGCATCGAGATCAAGCCCCAGGTCGACGAGTGGCGGTTCCCGGCCGCCGACGGCCGCCCGGCCCACTCGGTCATCGTGCTCGCCGAGGGCCGTCTGCTCAACCTGGGCTGCGCGACCGGGCACCCGAGCTTCGTGATGTCGAACAGCTTCACCAACCAGGTGATCGCCCAGATCGAGCTGTTCACGCACCACGACTTCTACGAGCACAAGGTGTACACGCTGCCCAAGCACCTCGACGAGGAGGTCGCGCGCCTGCACCTCGAGAAGCTCGGCGTGCAGCTCACCGAGCTCTCCGAGGAGCAGTCCTCGTACCTCGGGATCCCGGTGCACGGCCCCTACAAGCCGGACCACTACCGGTACTGATCCGCGACCGGTCCGCGCGCCCGCTCGCCGTGCCGTCCGTGGGCGGGCGCCGGACCGATCCGATCCCCCCGACCGTCGCGTGGCGGGCCGGGCGCGTCCGCCTGATCGACCAGCGGGCGCTGCCCGGCCGGCTGCGCTTCGTCGAGTGCGCGACGGTCGCCGAGCTCGTCGGCGCGATCACGTCCCTGGCCGTGCGGGGCGCGCCCGCCCTGGGGGCGACCGGAGCGTACGGGGTCGCCCTCGCCGCCGCGGTCCGTCCGACCCCGGCCGCCGTGCGCCGCGACGCCGCCCGCCTGCGGGCCGCCCGGCCGACCGCGGTGAACCTGGCCCACGGGGTGGACGCGGCCCTCGCCGCCTTCGAGGCGGGGGGCGCCCCGGCCGCGCTCGCCGCCGCGCGTGCGTACGCCGCCGCCGACGTCGACGCCAACCGCACCCTGGGTCGGCTCGGCGCGGCACTGGTCCCCGTGGACGGCCGCGTCCTCACCCACTGCAACGCCGGGGCCCTGGCCTGCGTGGGCTACGGCACCGCCGTCGGGGTGGTCCGGGCGGCCCACGAGGCCGGGCGGCGCCCCGCGGTGTGGGTCGACGAGACCCGGCCCGTCCTCCAGGGGGCACGCCTCACCGCGTGGGAGCTCGGGCGCCTGGGCGTCCCGCACCGCCTCGTGGTCGACGGCGCCGCAGGGAGCCTGATGGCCGCCGGCGCGGTGGACCTGGTGGTGGTCGGCGCCGATCGCATCGCGGCCAACGGCGACGTCGCAAACAAGATCGGCACCTATTCGCTCGCGGTGCTCGCCCGTCACCACGGGATCCCCCTCGTGGTCGCCGCACCGTGGACCACCGTCGACCTCGACACCCCCGACGGCGCGGCGATCGGCATCGAGGCGCGCGCGGCCGACGAGGTCACGACCGTCGCCGGTGTCCGCGTCGCCCCGCCGGGCACCGAGGTGCACAACCCCGCCTTCGACGTGACCCCGGCCGCGCTCGTCCACGCGATCGTCACCGAGCGGGGTGTGATCACCCGTCCGACCGCGGCGAGGCTCCAGCGCCTCGCCGGCCGCGCCTGAGCGGACGTCCGGTGCCCTACGACGCCACCGAGGACGAGTTCGAGGCCATGGTCGCCGACGCGCTCGACGAGCTGCCCGAGTCGATCGCGGTCGCGATCGACAACGTGGCGGTGGTGGTCGAGGACTGGCCCGACGAGGATCTGCTCGGCCTCTACCAGGGCGTCCCGCTCACGGAGCGGAGCCCGCTCGACTACAGCGGCGTGCTGCCCGACGTCATCACCGTCTTCCGGGGGCCGCTGTGCGCCGGGGCCCGGGACCGCCGGGACCTCGCGGCCCAGGTCCGCGTCACGGTGCTGCACGAGATCGCCCACCACTTCGGCATCGACGACGACCGGCTCGAGGAGCTGGGCTGGGCCTGAGGCGCGCCGGGGTCCCCGAGGTCTAGCCTGCGCCCATGCCGTACCCGACGAAGCTGCTGAACCAGAACGAGACCGTCGCCCTCGACCTCCGGCCCCACTGGTGGTACTTCGGGCGCCAGATCCTCACCGGGATCCCGCTGTTCGTCGTGATCGTCCTGGTGCTGGCCTGGTCGTCGGGCAGCGTGCTCAAGGACATCGTGAACTGGATCGTCGTCGCGCTCGTGGTCGTCTGGGTGGTCTGGCTGGGCCTGAAGTACATGGCCTGGGCCCGCACCTACTTCGTGGTGACCAACCAGCGCGTCGTGTACCGCACCGGGGTGCTCTCACGCCACGGCGTGGAGATCCCGCTGGAGCGCATCAACAACATCAACTTCCGCCAGCGCATCTTCGAGCGGCTCATCGGGGCGGGCAACCTCGACATCCAGTCGGCGGGTGAGCAGGGCTCGAGCACCTTCGACTTCGTGCGCCACCCCGACGGCGTGCAGGCCGAGATCTACCGCCAGATGGAGGGCCGGGACCGCCAGCAGGCGTCCCTCGGTGCCGACGCCGTGGGGGAGGCGGTGGCCCGAGCGGTCGGCCAGGGCGGCGGCGCGAGCGCGGCACCGTCGGTGCCCGAGCAGATCGAGGCGCTGGCCCGCCTGCGCGACGCCGGGCACATCACGCCCGAGGAGTTCGAGGCGAAGAAGGCCGAGCTGCTCGACCGGATGTGACGCTCAGTCGGGGGCGACGCCGGCGGCGGCCCCCGGACGCACCGCAAACGCGAGCGGGTCGGTGACCCCGGCCGCGACCAGGTCGCGGGCGACCTTGGCCACGATGTCGTCGGCGTGGTTGCGCTGGACCAGCCCCACGACGCAGCCACCGAACCCGGCCCCGGTGAGGCGGGCCCCGAGCGCCCCGTGGGCCATCAGCCGATCGACGGCACGGTCCAGCTCCGGCGTCGACACCCCGTAGTCGTCGCGCAGGCTCGCGTGGCTGGCGAGCATCAGCGGGCCGAGCGCGTCGGTGCGCCCGGTGCGGAGCGCGTCGGCGAAGGCGAGCACGCGGGCGTTCTCCGACACCACGTGGCGGGCCCGGGGATCGTGGGCGACCTGGTCGGGGGTGGCGTCGCGCAGCGCCGGCAGGCCGAGCGCCGCGGCGGCGGCCTCGACCGCGGCCCGACGCTCGGCGTAGCCGCTCCCGGCGAGCGTCCGGGCCCGGCCCGAGTGGACGACCACGAACCCGAGCGACCGGGGGAGCGGGACCGGCTCGACCGTCAGGGTGCGGCAGTCGAGCAGCAGCAGGTGGCCGGGTACGGCGTGCAGCGCGGTCATCTGGTCGAGCAGCCCGCCGGGGACCCCGGTGGCCCGGATCTCGGCGTCGAGCGCGAGCCGGGCCAGGGCGACCGGGTCGAGGTGCAGCCCCCCGAGCCCGACCGCGGCGAGCACGAGGGCGACCGACAGCGCCGAGCTCGACGAGAGCCCCGACCCCGCCGGCACCGACGACGTGATCGTCCAGGTCCCGCCGGGGAGCGTCGCTCCCCGGGCCGTGCCCGCGGCGACCGCCCCGGCGACGAAGCGGCCCCAGGCGGGCTCGACCGTGGTCGGGTCGGTGCTGCCGTCGGTGGCCACGACGACCGTCCCCGGCTCCTGGGCCGAGGTCGCGGTGATGGTGGGGGTGCCGGCGGTGGACCGCACGGTGACGCGGCACTCCCGGTCGATCGCCATGGGCAGGCAGAAGCCGTCCTGGTAGTCGGTGTGGTCCCCGATGACGTTGATCCGCCCCGGGGCCCGCCACCGCCGCACCGTGAGGTCGTCCGCGGCCACGGGGCGAACCTAGCCACCGTCACCGCAGGGCGGGCATGACCTCCTCGGCGAAGCGGTCGAGGCCCTCGGTGTCGAAGGGGGCGCGCAGGGCGATGATCGCCCACTCGGCCCCGGCGTCGCGGTACTCGCCGAGGCGGTCGACGACCTCCTGGGTCGAGCCCTTGAGCGCCGTCGACCCGATGTAGCCGGCCGCGGTGCCGAACTGGGTGACGAGGTCCTCCTCGCGCCACGCGAGCGCGAGGTTCACGGTCCGGACGATCTCGGTGCCGTCACGTCCGACGGTGTCGCAGTGGCGGTCGAGGACCGTGTTCTTGTGGCGGAACACGTCGGGGGTGACGAAGGCGAGGTTCCAGCCGTCGGCGTGCTGGGCGGTGATCCGCAGCGTGGTCTTCTCGCCGCCCCCGCCGACCCAGATCGGGAGCCGGGCCTGCACCGGCTTGGGCTCGCAGTGCGCGTCCGTGAGTCGGAAGTGGGTCCCCGTGAAGTCGGCGGCCTCCTCGTCGAGCAGCAACCGGACGCATTGCACCGACTCCTCGAGGATGCGCATCCGCTCTCCGATCGACGGGAACGGGATGCCGTACGCGTCGTACTCGCCCTGGTGCCATCCCGCGCCGAGACCGAGCACCGTGCGGCCACCCGACAGCTGGTCGAGCGTGGCCATCGCGTTCGCGTACACGGCCGGGTGCCGGTACCCCGCGCAGTAGACGAGGCTGCCGCACAGGACCCGCTCGGTCGACAACGCGAGCGCGGTGTGGGTCGTGAGCGCCTCGAGGCAGTGGTACCCGGACCGCAGCGGGCCGTCGCCCCGGACGGTCGTGTCGGCGGCGTAGAAGTGGTCCCACACCGAGATCCACTCGAAGCCGTGGTCCTCGATGCGACGCCACAGCGCCTGGAGCTCGGACGTGCTGGTGTTCTGGAGGCCTGCGTGGACGCCGAAGTGCATGCCCGGGAGCCTCGCACCGCCCGAGGGGCTGCGTCGACCCGGGCCGGGGGGGCGGGACGAGGGGCCCGCCTACAGTGACGACGTGCTCGAAGTCGCCTCGTGGCCCCAGCTGCGCGAGCCGGTGCTCGTCGTGGCCCTCCAGGGCTGGGTCGACGCGGGCCTGGCGGGGGAGCAGGCGGTCGAGGTCCTGCGGTCCCAGAGCCCCTCGGCCCGTCGCTTCGCGCAACTCGACCTCGCCGACCTGGTCGACCTGCAGCAGACCCGTCCGACCACCGAGATCGTCGGGGGGGCCACCCGGCGCATCGTGTGGCCCGAGCTCGAGTGCGTGGCCGGCGCCGTGGGCCGGGACCTCGTGCTCGTGACCGGGCCCGAGCCCTCGCTGCGCTGGCCGTCGGTGGTGGCCGGCCTGGTCGACCTCGCCCTCCGGCTCGACGTCGTGGTGGCCTACGGCCTCGGGGCGATGCCGACCGTCACCACCCACCGCCGCCCGGTCGAGGTCCTCGCCACCGCCACCGACGCGACGCTGGCCGAGCAGGTCGGGGCCCTGCGGACCGACTACGCCGGGATGACCGGGCTGCAGACCGCGCTGCTGGTCGCGCTCGGCGCGGCCGGGATCCCCGGCGTCGGACTGTGGGCCCAGGTCCCCCACTACCTCGCCGGCAGTCCCTCGCCGCCCGCGGCCCGGGCCCTGCTCGACCGCCTGGCCCGGCTGACCGGCATCACCGTCGACCTCGACCCGCTCGACCGCACGCTGGCCGAGTACCTCGACTCGGTGGAGGCCAACCTCGCCGAGCGACCGGAGGTGGCCGGGTTCGTGGAGGCGATCGAGGCCCAGCTCCCGGCCGACGTGGGGGGCGACGACCTCATCGGCGAGATCGAGCGCTACCTGCGCTCCCGCCCCGACTCCGACTGACTGCGTCGCCGACCGGGCCGGGTGGGCCGGTCCCGGCGCCGGGGGCTAGAAACGCAGCCGGGCCCGCAGCCCACCGCATCCCACCCCACCGCATCCCACCCCACCGCATCCCACCCCACCGCATCCCACGAGAGGACGAGCACCATGAGCGTGGTCAGGATCAACGCCATCTCCGTACCCGCCGAGCGGGCCGAGGAGCTCGAGCAGCGGTTCGCGGCGCGGGCCGGCGAGGTCGCCAAGTCGCCGGGCTTCGAGGCGTTCGAGCTGCTCCGCCCCGCCGACGGGCGCGACGTGTACCTCGTGTACACGCGCTGGGCGACCCAGGCCGACTTCGACGCCTGGGTCCAGAGCCCGGCGTTCGCGCACGGCCACCGGGCCCATCACACCGAGGGGCCGGTGAGCAGCCACAGCGAGCTGTGGGCCTACGACGTCGTGCAGTCCGAGGGCCCGGCCTGATCCCGGTCCCGCCCGTCCCCCGGAGCGCACGCCCGTGCCCACCCTCGCCGGTCTCGCCTGGCTCTACGACGTCCACGTGGTCTGGGCCTACGTCGCCATCGCCGCGAACGCGGTGGCGGGGCTGATCCTGCTCGTCACCTGGCGCGTCCCGCGCTGGCGCGGCCGCTGGATGTGGGTCCCCACGGTCGGTGCCCAGGCTGCGATGATGCTGCAGGTGGTGATCGGGGTGGTGCTCGTGGCCAGCGACCAGTACGTGGCCCCCCGCTTCCACATGTTCTACGGCTTCGTCGCCTTCCTCACGGTGGGCATCGCCTATTCGTACCGACGCCAGATGCGGGGGCGGCGCGAGCTGTTCTACGGGCTGGTCGGACTGTTCATCATGGGTCTGGGGATCCGCGCGATCCTCCAGGCGGGGTGACGACCGCCGTGGCCGGACGACTCCGGGTCCTGTTGCTCTACGGCGGCCGCTCGGCCGAGCACGACGTGGCCCGGGCCGGCGCTGCGTGGGTCGCCGGGTCGCTCGACCCGCAGCGCTACTCCGTCCTGCCGGTGGGGATCACGACCGACGGGCACTGGCGGCTGTCGACGGAGGTCCGGGACCTGCTCCCGGGTGGCTCCGACGCATTGCCGGTGCGACTCCCGGTCGGGGGTCCGCAGGTGACCATGCGCCCCGATCCCGGCGGGCGTGCCCTGGTGCCCCTCGAGCCGGGCCTGCCCGACGACCTCGACCTCGGCTTCGACGTGGTGTTCCCGTTGATGCACGGTCCCTACGGGGAGGACGGCACGGTCCAGGGCCTGTGCGACCTCGCCGACGTGCCCTACGTGGGTGCCGGGGTCCTCGGCTCCTCGGTGGCGATGGACAAGGTGATGATGAAGCGGGCGTTCGCCGAGGCGGGCCTGGCCAGCGTCGTCTGGCGGGCCTACCGCGACGGGCGGGATCGCGCGGCGTTCGTGGCCGAGGTGGAGTCGGCCATCGGCTACCCCTGCTTCGTGAAGCCGGCCAACCTCGGCTCGTCGGTCGGCGTCGGTCGGGCCGACGACCCGGCGGCCTTCGCGGTCGCGCTCGACCGGGCGCTGCTCTACGACGAATGGGTGATCGTGGAGGAGGCGGTCGAGGCCCGCGAGATCGAGGTGGCGATGCTCGGCAACGAGGCGCTCGAGACGTCGTTCCCGGGGGAGGTGGTCCCCGGTGAGATCTACCGCTCCTACGCCGACAAGTACGAGCGCCAGGAGGCCCGCCTGGTGGTCCCGGCCCCGATCGACGCCGCCCTCGCCGACACCGTCCGGGGGCTCGCCGAGCGGATGTACCGCTCCGTGGGCTGCGAGGGCATGGCCCGCTGCGACTTCTTCCTCGAGGAGCGCCGCATCGACGGCTCGCCCGGGCGCGGGTTCCTCGCCAACGAGATCAACACCATCCCGGGCTGCTCCCCGACGTCGATGTTCCCCCGGCTGTGGGACTGGTCGGGCAAGCCGCGCGGCGTCGTGGTCGATCGGCTCATCGAGCTCGCGTTCGAGCGCCACGCCCGCCGCACCGCGCGGGCGGGGCGTCAGCGCTGAGCGGCGCGCGCCCCGGTCAGAGGTTGACGACGGGGCAGGTGAACGTGCGGGTGATGCCGTCGACCGCCTGGATCTGCGACACGACCATGCGGCCGAGGTCGTCGAGGCTGGGGGCCTCGGCCCGGACGATGACGTCGTAGGGACCGGTCACGTCGTCGGCGGCGACGACGCCGGGGATGGCTCGGACCGACGACGCGACGTGGGCGGCGGTGCCGACCTCGGTCTGGATGAGGACGTAGGCGCTGACGGTCATCGCACCCCTCCGGTGGGTCAGGCGCCGAGGTTCCGCTCGAGGGCGGCGAGCTCGGTGCGCAGGGCCTCGGGCAGCCGGTCGCCGAACTCGGCGAAGTGCTCCCGGATGTTGGGCAGCTCGGCCTTCCACTCCTCGGGGTCGACCGTGAGCACCTGGGCCACCTGGCCCGCGTCGGCGCCGAGCCCGGTGAGGTCGAGGTCCTCGGGCCGGGGGACGGCGCCGATGGGGGTCTCGGCCGCGCCGGCCTCGCCCTCGAGCCGGCGGCAGATCCAGTCGAGCACCCGCAGGTTCTCTCCGAAACCGGGCCACAGGAACTTGCCGTCGGCGTCCTTGCGGAACCAGTTCACCCCGTAGATCCGGGGCAGCTTCGACTCGTCGGTCCGCTCGGTCATCGTGAGCCAGTGCGCCATGTAGTCGCCCATGTGGTACCCGCAGAACGGCAGCATGGCGAAGGGGTCCCGCCGCAGCTCACCGAGCCCGCCGAACGCCGCCGCGGTCTTCTCCGAGCCCATGGTGGCGGCGATGAACACGCCGTGGCGCCAGTCGCGCGCCTCGAACACCAACGGCACGGTCGTGGCCCGCCGGCCGCCGAAGAGCATGGCCGAGATCGGCACGCCGGCCACGTCCTGCCACTCCGGCGCGATCACCGGGCACTGCGAGGCCGGCGCGCAGAAGCGCGAGTTCGGATGGGCGGCGTCGGTCCCGCTCTCGGGGGTCCAGTCCTGGCGCCGCCAGTCGGTGGCGTGGGCGGGTGCCTCGCCGTCCATGCCCTCCCACCAGACGTCGCCGTCGTCGGTGAGGGCGACGTTGGTGAACACGGTGTCGCGGTCGACCGTGTGCATGGCGTTCGGATTGCTCGACATGTTGGTGCCCGGGGCCACGCCGAAGAACCCGAACTCGGGGTTGATCGCGTGGAGCCGTCCGTCGGCCCCGACCTTCATCCAGGCGATGTCGTCGCCCACGGTCTCGGCGCGCCACCCGGGGAGGGTGGGGATGAGCATGGCGAGGTTGGTCTTGCCGCACGCCGACGGGAACGCGGCGGCGACGTAGTGGACCTTCCCGGCCGGCGAGGTGAGCTTGAGGATGAGCATGTGCTCGGCGAGCCAGCCCTCGTCGCGCGCGATGACCGAGGCGATGCGCAGGGCGAAGCACTTCTTGCCGAGCAGGGCGTTGCCGCCGTACCCCGACCCGTACGACCAGATCTCCCGGGTCTCGGGGAAGTGGACGATCCACTTCTCGTCGGGATTGCACGGCCAGGGCACGTCGGCCTCGCCGTCGGCGAGCGGCGCGCCGAGCGAGTGGACGCAGGGGACGAAGTCGCCCTCGTCGCCCAGGACCTCGAGCGCGGCCTGCCCGGCCCGGGTCATGATCCGCATCGACAGCGCCACGTACGGCGAGTCGGTCACCTCGACGCCGATGTACGACAGCGGCGAGCCGAGCGGGCCCATGCTGAACGGGACCACGTACATCGTGCGGCCGCGCATCGAGCCCCGGAACAGCGACGAGAGGTTCGTGCGCATCTCGGCCGGGTCCATCCAGTTGTTGGTGGGGCCGGCGTCCTCGCGGCGCTCCGAGCAGATGAACGTGCGGTCCTCGACCCGGGCGACGTCGCTCGGGTCGGTGGCCGCCCAGAACGAACCCGGGCGCTTCTCGGGGTCGAGGGCCACGAACGTGCCGGCGTCGACCAGCTGGCGGGCCAGGCGGTCGCGCTCCTCCTCGGACCCGTCGAACCAGTGGATCGCCGCCGGCTCGGTGAGCGCCGCGATCTCCTCGACCCACTCGAGCAGCTTCTTGTTGCGGGTGGGCGCATTGGTCGTCAGCGACACGGTGGTCTCCCCTGCACGGCGCGGCGACGTCCCCGTTGACGGCCGCGATCCCCGGCGGTGAGTGTAACGACGGCGGGGCGGGGGCCCGGCACCGACGTTCCCGGGGGCCCCGACGTTCCCGGGGGCCCCGACGTTCCCGGGGGCCCCGACGTTCCCGGGGGCCCCGGCGGCGTGGGCGGCCCCGGCGGCGTGGACCCGGCCGCCGCCCCGGCGATCAGAGCTCGACGTTCGGGGGCAGGCCCATGTCGGCCTCGCTCCCGATCCGGACCCGCACGGCCCGGCCGTCGCCGTCCACCTCGAAGTTCACCCGCTGGCCCTGGCGCAGCATCCGGAACAGCGATCCGTCGAGCGCACCCCGGGCGAGCACGTACTCGGCCCGGTCGGAGTCGCCGAGGATGACGCCCTCGCCGGTCTGGGGGTCGTAGATGCGGACCACGCCTTGCACGCCGGGCTCCCGGGTCAGGGCTTTTGCACCTTGCCCGCCTTGAGGCAGGCGGTGCACACGTGCAGGCGACGGGGGGCCCCGTTCACGACGGCCCGGACCTTCTGGACGTTGGGGTTCCAGCGGCGCTTCGTCCGGCGGTGGGAGTGGCTGAGCTGCATCCCGAAGCGGGGCTGCTTGCCGCAGATCTGGCACACGGACGCCATGGGGGCTCTCTCGATCGTTCCGGACGGGCGGACGAGGAGCGTAGCAGCGCGACCCCGCCACCGGTCACCCCGGCGCTGGGTACGATCCAGCGGCGATGGGCGCGGCAGCGGAGGGACCAGCGGAGGGAACGGGGGCCGGGGGCGACGGCGTCGCGCTGGCCCGGGTCGTGCACGTCTACCGCGACCTCCTGCGCACCCACCAGGAGGAGCTCAACCGGGCCAACGTGTACCCGGTGCCCGACGGCGACACCGGGACCAACATGGCCCTCACCCTCGAGTCGGTCCTCGACGAGATCGCCCCGGTCGACGCCGCGGCGGGGCTCGGTCCGGTCTGCCGGGCGATCGCCCACGGCTCGCTGATGGGGGCCCGGGGCAACTCCGGGGTGATCCTCTCGCAGATCCTGCGCGGGCTGTGCGCGACCTTCGCCGACGCCGGCCGCATCGGCCCGGGCGATGTGGCGGGCGGCCTGCAGGCGGCGGCCGACGCCGCGTACGCCGCGGTGCTCCATCCGGTGGAGGGGACGATCCTGACCGTCGTCCGGGCCGGGGCCGACGCCGCCGCGGCGGTGGCCGACCGGGCCGGGACCTGCACGCCGGTGGTCGAGGCGGTACGGGAGGCGACCTACGCCGCCGTGGCCCGCACCCCGGAGCAGCTGCCCGTGCTCGCGGAGGCCGGGGTGGTCGACGCCGGCGGCCGGGGCCTGGCGCTCCTGTTCGACGCCTGGCTCCACGTGCTCGACGGACGGACGCTGCCCGAGCCGAGCGTGGTGGGGGCGACCGCCGCCCCGGTCCCGACCCGGGCCCCGGCGGCCGCCCGGGGGCAGGGTCCGCGCTACGAGGTGATGTTCCTCCTCGCCTGCGACGCCCCCGACGCCGACGAGCGGGTCGCGGCGTTCCGGAGCGCGTGGGACGCGCTGGGCGACTCGATCGTCGTGGTCGGCGGCGACGGCGTCTGGAACTGCCACGTGCACACCGACGACATCGGCGCCGCGGTCGAGGCCGGCATCGCCGCCGGCCGCCCGAGCCGCATCCACGTCACCGACCTGTGGGAGCAGGTCGAGGCGCTCGAGGCCGACTGGGTGGCCGGGGCGACCGGGGCGACCGGGATCCCCGTCGCCGCGGTGGTCGCGGTGGCCACCGGCGAGGGGATCGACGCGCTCCTCCGTGGCCTCGGGGTGACCGTCGTCGTGCCCGGCGGGCAGTCGATGAACCCCTCGACCCAGGAGATCCTGACCGCGATCGACCGCTGCGCCGCGGGATCGGTCGTGGTGCTCCCCAACAACAAGAACATCGTCCCCGTCGCCGAGCAGGCCGCCGCCCTGGCCGGGCGGCCCGCCCACGTCGTCCCGACGCGTTCGGTGGTGGAGGCGCTCACCGCCCTGCTCGACTTCGATCCCGAGACCGGGGCCGACGCGAACGCCGAGGCGATGGCCGCGGCCGCGGCCCGGGTGCGCACGGGCGAGGTCACCCGCGCCGTGCGCGACAGCCGGGCCGAGTGCGGCCCGATCGCGGCGGGCGACTGGATCGGCATCACCCGGGCGGGGATCGGGACCTGCACCGACTCGGCGGTCGGCGCGGTGCGGGGGGTGCTCGACGAGCTGCTCGTCCCCGGGGCGGAGCTGGTGACCGTCCTCGTCGGCGACGGGGTCTCGCCGGCCGAGATCGACGCGGTGCGCGACCACCTCGCCGCCGCCCACCCCGACGTGGAGGTGGAGGTGCACGTCGGCGGGCAGCCGCTCTACCCGTTCCTCGTCGGGGTCGAGTGACGGCGCCGGTCCGGCCGCCGCTCACGCTCCGGGACCTCCGCGCGATCCCGGTCGCCGACCTCAAGCAGGTCGGGCCCCGGTCGGCCGACCGGCTCGAGGAGATGGGGATCGCCACGGTCGGCGACCTCCTCACGCACTATCCCCGCCGCTACCACGACCGCCGCAACCGCCAGGAGATCGGTGCGCTCGAGGTGGGGGAGGAGGCCACCGTCGCGGGCCGGGTCCAGCGGTCGGCGGGCCGCCGGACCCGCAACGGCCGGGCCATGGTGGAGGTCGACGTCTCCGACGGGTCGTCGTCGCTGCGGTGCGTGTTCTTCAACCAGGCCTGGCGCGAGCGCCAGCTCCCGGTCGGCACCGAAGCGGCCGTCTTCGGGAAGGTCGAGCACTACCGGGGCCGCGTGCAGATGACCAACCCGGTCGTCGACGTCCTCGAGGAGCCCGGCGCTCCGGGAGCCGCCACCGGCGTGCTCGTGCCCGTGTACCCGGCGTCGGGCAAGGCCGACGTGCAGTCGTGGCAGATCCGCAAGGCCGTCGGCGAGGCGCTCGACCGGGCCCGGGCCCGCGGCTTCGCCGACCCCCTGGACCCGGAGCTCCGGAACCGGCTCGGCCTGGTCGACCGCACGACCGCGTTCGGGCAGATCCACCGCCCGGCCACGTTCGACGAGGTCGGTGCCGCGACCCGACGGCTCACCTTCGACGAGTTCCTGCGCATGCAGGTGGGCCTCGTCGCCCGGAAGCGCCGCGACGAGCGGGAGGGGCGGGGGGTCGTGCACCGCACCGACGGTCCGCTCGTCGCCGCCTTCCACGCCGCGCTGCCGTTCCCCCTGACCGACGGTCAGCGCGCCGCGTTCGACGAGATCCTCGCCGACCTCGCCGCCCCGGCGCCCATGCACCGCCTGCTCCAGGGGGAGGTGGGCTCGGGCAAGACCGTCGTCGCGTGCAGCGCGCTCCTCGTCGCCGTCCAGGGCGGGTACCAGGGTGCGCTGATGGCGCCGACCGAGGTGCTCGCCGAGCAGCACTGGTTCACCGTGCGGGCGCTGGTCGCCGACCTCACCGTCCCCGAACCGGGGAGTCTCCTCGGCGCCCGTCCCCTGCGCATCGAGCTCCTCACCAGCCGGACCCCGGCGGCCGAGCGGCGCCGGATCCTCGACGCGCTCGGCCGGGGCGAGGTCGACGTGCTGATCGGCACGCACGCCCTCATCTCCGAGGGCGTCGCCTTCGCCGCACTCGGCGTGGCGGTGATCGACGAGCAGCACCGGTTCGGGGTGGAGCAGCGGGCCCTGCTCCGCTCGGGCGCGGGCACCGGGGGCACCACGCCCGACGTGCTCGTGATGACCGCCACCCCGATCCCGCGCACCGCGGCGATGCTGATCTACGGCGACCTCGACCGCTCCGAGCTGCGGCAGCTGCCCCGGGGCCGGGCGCCCATCGTGACCGAGGTGGTGGGGGCCGACCCCGACGCCCGCCGGGCGGTGTACGAGCGGGTCCGGGCCGAGGTCGCGGCCGGCCGCCAGGCCTACGTGGTGTGTCCGCTCGTGGAGGGCTCGGCCAAGCTCGAGGCGAAGGCGGCGACCGAGGAGCACGAGCGGCTCGCGTCGGGCGACCTCGCCGGTCTCCGCATCGGCCTGCTCCACGGGCAGATGGCCGGGGCCGACAAGGAGGCGACCATGGCTGCGTTCCGCGAGGGCGCCCTCGACGTCCTCGTCGCGACGTCGGTCATCGAGGTCGGGGTCGACGTCCCCAACGCCACCGTGATGGTGGTCGAGGACGCCGACCGCTTCGGGCTCTTGCAGCTCCACCAGCTGCGGGGCCGCATCGGCCGGGGCGCGCACGCCTCGGTCTGCTTCCTGCTCGCCGACCCGCGCACCCCCGACGGCGTGGCCCGCATGGAGGCGATGCGCACCACGGCCGACGGGTTCGCCCTCGCGGAGCGCGACCTCGAGATCCGGGGGGCGGGCGAGGTGTTCGGGGAGCGTCAGAGCGGTTGGACCGACCTGCGGCTCGGCCGGCTCCCGCGCGACGAGCCCGTCGTGGTGGAGGCCCGGGCCGTGGCCGAGGCGTTGCTCGACGCCGATCCCGACCTCCGCGACCACGCCGTGCTGCGCGCCGAGGTCGAGGACCTCCTCGGCGACGCGGTCGAGTTCCTGTTCAAGGCCTGACCGGTGCGCAGCGGGCGGTCGGGGCGGCTCCGGGTGGTGGCGGGATCGGCCGGGGGACTGCGCCTGGAGTCGCCCGCCGGCGCGGCGACGCGACCCACCGCCGAGCGGGTGCGCGAGGCGGTGTTCTCCGCGATCGGCCCCGCGGTGCGCGACGCCACCGTCCTCGACCTCTACGCGGGTACCGGCGCGCTGGCGGTGGAGGCCCTCTCGCGGGGGGCCGCCCGGGCCGTGCTGGTGGAGCACGACCGGCGCGAGGCGGCCGTGGCCCGTCGGAACCTCGAGCACACCGGGTTCGCGGCCTCGGCCCGGGTGCTCGCCGTCGACGTCGCCCGCTTCCTCGCCGGCGCCCCCCCGGCGGAGGCCCCGTTCGGCCTGGTCTGCTGCGACGCCCCCTACGAGACCGCCGACCCGGTGGTCGACGCGGTCCTCCGGGGGCTGGCGGCCCCGGGCTGGCTGGCCCCGGGGGCCCTCGTGGTGGTCGAGCGCCCGGTCGGGGGCACCCTCGGCGCGCCCCCGGCCTGGGAACCCCGGTTCGCGCGCACCTACGGGGATACGCTCGTGCACCTGCTGTCCGCACGAGTCTGAGGAGACGACGTGGCCACCGCCCTGTGCCCGGGATCGTTCGACCCGGTGACGAACGGCCACCTCGACATCATCGAGCGGACCGCCCGGCACTTCGACCACGTGGTGGTGGCGGTCATCCGCAATCCCCAGAAGTCGCAGTCGCTGTTCACCCTCGAGGAGCGCCAGGAGATGCTCGCCGAGGTCACCGGGCACCTGGCGAACGTCCGCATCGACTTCTTCACCGGCCTCCTCGTCGACTACGCCCGTGAGCAGGGGGCGCACGCGATCGTCAAGGGGCTGCGGGCCGTGTCCGACTTCGACTACGAGCTCCAGATGGCCCAGATGAACCAGCGACTGTCGGGCATCGACACGTTCTTCATCTCCACCAGCCCCCAGTACTCGTTCCTCTCGTCCAGCCTGGTGCGGGAGGTGGCCCGCTTCGGCGGCGACGTCTCGAGCATGGTCCCGGCGGTCGTGGCCGCCCGCCTGGCCGGCCGCTTCGACCCGGGTCAGTCCGCGTGACCGGAGACCCGCCGTCGATCGACGACCTGCTGGTCGAGCTGCGCGACATGGTGGAGCACGCCCGGACGATGCCCATGTCGGCGTCGGTCCTCGTGAACCGCGACGACCTCTTCCAGCTCCTCGACGAGATCCTCGCCGCCGTCCCCGAGGAGCTGCGTCACGCCCGGTGGCTCCTGAAGGAGCGCGACGAGTTCCTGCGCCAGGCCCAGCGGGAGGCCGACGAGATCCTCGACGCGGCCCGGGCCCAGGTGGAGCGGATGGTGGAGCGGACCGAGATCGTGCGGGAGGCCCGCCGGTCGGCCCAGCGCACCGTCGACGACGCCGACGCCCAGGCCCGGCGACTGCGCCTCGAGTGCGAGGACTACATCGACCAGCGCCTCGGCGAGTTCGAGGTGGTCCTCGACCGCACCATGGCCACGGTCCAGCAGGGGCGTCAGCGCCTGCAGGTCGCGTACCCGGCCCCCGAGCCCGAGCCCGAGGAGGCCGCGCCCGGCGAGCAGCCCGCGTTCTTCGACCAGGACGAGGCCTGAGCCCACCGGCGCACCCCGGCGCACCCCGGCGCACCCCGGCGAACCCCGGCGCACCCCGGCCCGGCTCGGGCCCCCCTGCTACCTTTATCCCCCCATCCGAGACGCCGCCCGGCCGGCCACCGGGCGGGCGCACGGGGACACGGCCCGCGACCCCCGAGGGTCGTGGCGAGCCGCTCCGTCCGCCGCCGAGGCCCGTGACCATGCCCGGACTCCGCATCGACATCGCCGACCTCCTGGCCCGTGCCGGGTCGCGGCGCGCCGTGACGGTGACCGAGACGCTCGACGACCTCGGGGCCGGGGCCGCGACGATCCCGGGGCCGGTCACCGTGCGGGCCCAGCTCGAGCGGGTCTCCGAGGGCGTCGTGGTGCGGGCCGACGTCGAGGCGACCTGGCGGGCCGAGTGCAGCTACTGCCTGGCCGAGATCGGCGAGACCCTCGTCCTGCACGCCGACGAGCTCTACGAGCCGACCCCGATCGACGGCGAGACCTATCCGATCGAGGGGCACGAGATCGACCTCGAGCTGCTGGTGCGCGACACCGTCCTGCTCGAGCTGCCGCTGGCGCCGCACTGCGCCGAGCCCTGCCGGGTCGAGGTCGACCCGGCCACCGAGACGCCCACCGAGCCGCCGACCGACCCGCGGTGGGCGGCCCTGTCCTCGCTCGAGATCCGATGAAGGAGTCCTGATGGCCGTCCCCAAGCGCAAGACCCCCCGGAGCCGGACCCACTCCCGGCGGTCGGCCAACATGAAGCTGGCGCTGCCGGCCAAGTCGATCTGCCCGCAGTGCGGCGCGGCCAAGCTGCCCCACCGCGTCTGCGGGAACTGCGGGCACTACCGCGGTCGTCAGGTCATCGACGTCGACTGAGTCGGCGCGGGCGCGGGGGATGACCGCAGACCGGATCACCGTCGCCGTCGACGCGATGGGCGGCGACCATGCGCCGGCCCAGATCGTGGCGGGCGCGCTGGCGGCGGCGGCCGAGCTGGGCGTCGCGGTGCGGTGCTACGGCCGGGCCGAGGAGGTCGTGGCGCACGTCCCCGGCGGCGCGCTGCCCGACGGCTTCGAGGTCGTCGACTGCCGTGAGGTGATCGCGATGGACGACGAGCCGGCCTCCGCGGTCCGGCGGTGCAAGGACGCCTCGGTGGTCCGGGCGGCCCAGGCGGTGCGCGACGGCGAGGCCGACGCCATGATCAGCGCGGGCAACACCGGGGCCGCGATGGCCGCGGCGCTCCTGCGCATGGGACGCGTGCCCGGGGTGGCCCGCCCCGCCATCGCGGTGCCCATCCCGGTCCCGGGCAGCCACCCGCAGATCCTCGTGGACGCCGGCGCCACCGTCGACGCCGCCCCCGAGTGGCTGGTGCAGTTCGCCCGGATGGGCCGGGTGTACGCCCGGGCCCGCTTCGGGCTCGACGCCCCCACGATCGGCCTGCTCTCGAACGGCGAGGAGGCGGGGAAGGGCGACACCCTGCGCAAGACGGTGTTCGACCTCCTCCAGGACGAGCCCGGGTTCGTGGGCAACGTCGAGGGCAGCGACTTCATGCGCCCCGGACGGGCCGACGTCATCGTGACCGACGGCTTCGCCGGCAACGTCGCGTTGAAGAGCATCGAGGCCGCCCTCCGCTCGCTCGCCACCATGGTCTTCGCCACGCTCGACGCCAACGACGCCGCCCGCGAGGCCGCCCAGGTCATCCTCCCGCTGCTGCTCGACGCCGCCCAGGCCTACGATCCCGATCACACGGGGGGTGCCGTGCTCCTCGGGGTCAAGGGGGTGTGCGTGATCTCGCACGGTTCGTCCAATGCCGCCGCGGTCGTGAGCGCGGCCCGCGTCGCCGAGGCCTGCGTCCGGGCCGACGTCGTCAGCCGACTGCGCGAGGGTGTGGGCCGTGCCGGCTGAGACCCACGTCGAGCGGGGCGACCTCGGGCCCGACGAGGTCCTGGCCGTGATCCGCGAGCGCCTCGCGGAGATCCTCGAGATCGACGAGGACCGGATCACGCGCGACGCGTCCTTCGCCGACGATCTCGGTGCCGACTCGCTGGCCCTCATCGAGCTGGTCGAGCTGGTCGAGGAGGACATCGGCGAGCGCACGGTCGGCTTCTCCTTCGACGACGAGGACCTCGCCGAGCTGCGGACCGTGGGTGACGCGGTGGACTACGTGGTGGCCCGCCTGGGCGCCGCGGGCTGAGGCCGGCGCCCCGTGCCCGACCCGGGTCCGGCCGAGCCCGGCCGTCCCGATCCGCTCGACGTGCCCGACCCGCTCGACGTGCCCGACCCGCTCGACGTGCTCCAGCACGCGCTCGGGCACCGCTTCGGTGACCGGGACCGGCTCGCCGCTGCGATGGTCCACCGGTCCTACTGCGCCGAGCACCCGGCGGCCGTCCCCAACGAGCGCCTCGAGTTCCTCGGCGATGCCGTGCTCGGGCTCGCCGTCACCGACCACATCTACCGGCGCCACCCCGAGCTGCCCGAGGGCGAGCTGGCCAAGCTGCGGGCCGGGGTGGTCAACGCCGAGGTCCTCGCCGAGCTCGCGGTGGAGGTCGGGCTCGGGCCCACCCTCGTGCTCGGCCGGGGCGAGGACGCCTCGGGCGGTCGCGAGAAGCCCTCGATCCTCGCCGACGCGATGGAGGCGGTCATCGCCGCGGTGTACCTCGACGCCGGCTGGGCGGTGGCGTCGGCGCTCGTGCTGCGCCTGCTCGCCGACCGGATCGAGGCGGGGTCGGCCGGGCCGGGCGGCGGCGACTTCAAGACGCGCCTGCAGGAGTACGCGACCCGCGCGTTCGACCAGTTGCCCCGCTACCAGATCCGGTCCGAGGGCCCCGACCACTCGAAGCAGTTCTTCGCCGTGGTCACGATCGGCGGCGAGATCCGTGGCCACGGGCAGGGTCGGTCGAAGAAGCAGGCGGAGCAGGCAGCGGCCCGGGCCGCGTGGGCGGCGCTCGAGCGGGATGCCGGAGCTCCCTGAGGTCGAGGTGGTCCGGCGTGACCTCGACCCGGTCGTGGTCGGGCGCACCGTCGTCG